>NZ_PSUV01000003.1:0-240033 GCF_002931985.1 Rathayibacter sp. AY1H2
GGACGACAGTGGGCTCCCCCGCGCGCCGACGCCGCGCGGGCGGGAGGGGGACGACCATCAAGCCTCGCACGCCCGCGCGGCGTCGGCGCGCGGGGGAGCCCACTGTCGTCCGGTGTTCATCCGCGGAGTGGAGCACCGGCACGTCCGGGTCGCCGTGCCGGTCCTCCGAGCAGGCGCGGCGCCGGCTACCACAGCGCCGCCCGCCCGTGCACGGGGTGGCCCCGGAGGCGCGGCTCGCCTGGGATGGAGGGGAGCGGCCCGATCCGGGTGCCGCGGACGGAGGAGCCATGCCCGACCAGTACACGTTCACGAACCCCGCCACCCGGTACCCGGATGTGACTCCGCCGGTCCAGCAGCAGCCCGAGCCCGGGCTGCAGTCGCGGATGACCCCGGTGCCGGACCTCGGCGAGGAGAGCTACCGCGGCACCGGCCGGCTCGCGGGCCGCCGCACGCTCATCACGGGAGCCGACTCCGGGATCGGCGCCGCCGTGGCCATCGCCTTCGCCCGCGAGGGGGCCGACGTCGCCCTCGCCTACCTCCCGAGCGAGGAGGAGGACGCGCAGCACGTGATCGGGCTGATCCGTGCGGAGGGACGCACCGCCGTGCCGATCCCCGGCGATCTCACGAGTGCCGAGTACTGCACGCGGCTCGTGGCGGAGGCGGTCGAGGGCCTCGGCGGGCTCGACGCGGTGGTCAACGTAGCCGGGAAGCAGATATGGAAGGAAGATCTGCTCGACATCACCGACGAGCAGTTCGAGGCGACCTTCGCGGTCAACGTCTTCGCTCCGTCCCGGATCATCCGCGCGGCCCTCCCGCACCTGCCCGCGGGCGCCACCATCATCAACACGGCGTCGGCGGAGGCGCACAAGCCCGCCCCCGACCGCCTCGACTACGCGATGACGAAGGGCGCGATCAACAACCTCTCGAAGGGCCTGGCGCAGCAGCTCGCCGCGAAGGGCATCCGCGTGAACGTCGTGGCGCCCGGCCCGACGTGGACCGCCCTGCAGGTCAGCGGCGGCGTCGACCCCGAGAGCCTGCCCGACTTCGGCTCCAGCGAATCGCCGATGGGCCGTGCCGCGCAGCCCGCCGAGCAGGCCCCGGCCTACGTGTTCCTCGCGTCCGCCGAGTCGAGCTTCGTCGCCGGCGAGACCCTCAACGTGAACGGCGGCATGGTCTCGCCCTGACCCGCCGCGGCGCCGTCGCTCGCTGCTGGACCGCCGAGACGCCTTGGTCCTGCTCGAGACACGGGCTCGCGTCAACCCTCTCCCGAGCGGCGGGGGGCGCGAGGTGCCATGGAGGGACCACCACGAAGGAGCACCATGAGCACCACGACCGTCCTCCCCATCGAGACCTACTCCGACGAGCAGGGCTGGCACAACCGCATCGCCCACGCCCGGGTCCCGCTGAGCCACCACGAGTCGCGCCAGGAGGCGGAGGAGGTCGGCGAGGAGATCGCCGAGCAGCGCGGCGGGGAGCACGTCGTCCTCGGCTAGCGGCCGGCGCGGGGCGCGGCATGCGGTGCCCGATCGCGGAACGCCGCCGGCCCGCGGAACGCGCCCGGCCCCCTCCTCCCTAGCGTGGCCCGTCGTGCTCGCTCCCGAGCGCGCGACGAGAGGACGACATGGCCACCACGAGCGACGCCCCCGCGACCGGAGAGGCCGGCGGCACCTCCCTGCGCCGCCGCATCACCGGCCCGCTGCTCTACTTCTTCATCCTCGGCGACGTCCTCGGCGCGGGCATCTACGCCCTCATGGGTACGCTCTCGGCGGAGGTCGGCGGCGCCGTCTGGATGCCCCTCCTGCTCGCGCTCGGCCTCGCGCTGCTGACCGCCGGCTCCTATGCCGAGCTGGTGACCAAGTACCCGAAGGCGGGAGGCGCGGCGGTGTTCGCGCAGCGGGCCTTCAAGCGCCCGATCGTCTCGTTCCTGGTCGGCTTCGCCATGCTCGCGGCCGGTGTGACCAGCGCGGCCGGTCTGTCGCTCGCGTTCGCCGGCGACTACCTCGGCACCTTCCTCGACGTGCCGACCGTGCCGACGGCCATCGTCTTCCTGATCCTCGTCGCGTGCCTCAACGCGCGGGGCGTCGCGGAGTCGCTGCTCAGCAACACGGTGATGACCGTGATCGAGGTCGGCGGCCTGCTGATCGTGATCGGATGCGTCGCGCTGCTGGTGGCGGGCGGAGGCGGCGACCTCTCCCGCACGGTCGAGCTCAGCTCCGAGCAGGCGCCGGCGCTGGCGGTGCTCGGCGCGGCGATCATCGCGTACTACTCCTTCGTCGGCTTCGAGACCTCGGCCAACATCGCCGAGGAGATCCGCGACCCCAGCCGCGTCTACCCGCGCGCGCTGTTCGGCTCGCTGCTGACGGCCGGCGCGGTGTACGTCCTGGTCGGCCTCGCGAGCTCGATCGCGCTGCCCGCCGACGAGCTGTCCGGATCCTCCGCCCCGCTGCTCGACGTCGTGACGGCGAGCGGAGCCGGGGTGCCGGCATGGCTGTTCAGCCTGATCGCGCTCGTCGCGGTCGCCAACGGAGCGCTGCTGACCATGATCATGGCGAGCCGCGTCACCTACGGCATGGCGAAGGACGGCCTCCTCCCGGACGTGCTCGGCCGCGTGCTGCCGAAGCGCCGGACGCCGTGGGTGGCCATCGCGGTGACCACGCTGGCGGCGTGCCTCCTGACTCTGGTCGGCGATCTGGCGACCCTCGCCGAGACCGTGGTGCTGCTCCTCCTGCTGGTGTTCATCAGCACGAACGTCTCGGTGCTCGTGCTGCGGCGCGACAAGGTCGAGCACGACCACTTCCGCGTGTGGACGGCGATCCCCGTGCTCGGCGTCGCCTCGTGCGTGCTGCTCCTCAGCCAGCAGGACCCGATCGTCTGGCTCTACGCGGGGATCCTCCTCGTGGTCGGAGTCCTCGTGCACCTGGCGACCCGCCGCTCCTCCCGCCGCACCGCCTGATCCGCTGACGGTCCCGGCGGGGCCGCCGCTCCGCCGGACCGTCCCTCCCGACCGCCGCGCTCGCCCCGCGACCGGTCAAGCCCCTGGGCGGACGGCCGTCCGGGGCGTGGGATGGGGGGAACGGAAGGAGCACGAATGACCGACACACCCTCCCGCGAGGAGCTGCCGCTCCCCGACTGGAACGACATCCCGCTCGGCACGCTCGCGGAGCGCATCCGCCCGCTCGACGAGGCCGGCCTCGTCGTGCTGCTCGCCTACGAGGAGGCGCACGGGCACCGCCTGCCGGTGACGACGATCCTGCACTCGCGCCTCGAGCAGCTGCGCGGGGGAGCGGAGCCGGCAGGCAGCGTGCCGGAGTCGCTGCCCGAGGTGTCCCGCTCGTCGTCCGGATCGCCGGTCTCACCGGCGACGTCCGGTCCGCCGGTCAACCCGCCCTCGCGCGGAGTGCCGACGAACCCGGCTCAGCCGCGCTGACGGCGGCGGGCGGAGTCGCGGTCGCGGCGGCTCCGCCCCCGTCGCGTGCTGCCCAGGGCCTGCCCAGCGCGCACGGGCAGACTGTCCGGAGCCGATGACGGCGACCGGACGAGGGAGCAGTACCCGGAACGCGACAAGACTGACTCGTAGGAGCTGTCATGTCCTGGATCGTCCTCATCCTCTCCGGTGTCCTCGAGGCCGTGTGGGCCACCGCCCTCGGCAAGTCGGAGGGGTTCACCCGGCTCGGCCCGTCGGTCGTCTTCGGCGTCGGCGTCGTCGCGAGCATGGCCGGCCTCGCCTACGCGATGCGCGAGCTGCCCACCGGCACCGCGTACGCGGTCTGGGTCGGGATCGGCGCTTCGCTGACCGTGCTCTACGGCATGTTCTTCGGCGGCGAGGGCTTCTCGCTCGTGCGCACGCTGCTGGTCCTCGGGATCGTCGGCTGCGTCGTCGGCCTGAAGCTCGTGCACTGAACCGAGGCCCCGTCCTCTCCTCCGCGAGGCCGCTCCCGTGCGCGACACGCCGACGGAGGCGCACCGGACTGGCATCTCGCCGAGGGTCCGAGGCCGGTGGTTGCAGGACGCCGCGCGTTCCACCTAGGCTCGGCACATCAGGGGAGAACGATCGTTCTTCGGTTCTCCCCGCCCCCCAAGGAGGACTCATGCCCACTCGTACCGCACGCACCGCCTGGAACGGCTCGCTCGAGACCGGCGAGGGCCAGGTCGAGCTCTCGAGCTCGAAGATCGGCACCTACGACGTCTCGTTCCCCAAGCGCGCCGCCGACGACGCCAACGGCTCGACCAGCCCCGAGGAGCTCCTCGCGGCCGCCCACTCCGCCTGCTACGCGATGCAGTTCTCGGCCGTCCTCGGCCAGGCCGGCGGCACCGTCGAGGCGCTCGACGTCCGCGCCGACGTCTCGCTCGGCCCGGACTCGGCCGGCGGATTCAAGCTCACCGGCATCAAGCTCATCGTGAGCGGCGAGGTCTCCGGCATCGATGAGGCCGCCTTCCTCAAGGCCGCCGACGAGGCCAAGGAGACCTGCCCCGTCAGCAAGGCGCTCACCGGAGTCGACATCACGCTCGACGCCACCTTCGAGGGCTGAGCCCCTCCGCACGTCCCGAGTACCCCGTCGCGCATCGCGGCGGGGTGCTCGTGCGTCCGGCGCGGCCGCGGACCGGCCTGTGGAGACCCCCGCCCCCACCGGCCGCCCGGCGCCCCCTGTCGTCAGACCGCCGCCGGCGCGTAGCGGAAGCCGGCGCCGAGGTGCTCCTCCGGCAGCCGGTCGCCGCGGCCGTGCAGCTTCTGGCGGAGGCTGCCCTCGACGTACTCCTCCGGGTACGCGCCGCGGCTGCGCAGCTCCGGCACGATGAACTCCACCACGTCCTCGAAGGTGCCGGGCGTGATCGCGTAGGCGAGGTTGAACCCGTCCACGTCGGTCTCCTCGACCCACTCCTGGAGGTGGTCGGCGACCTCCGCGGGCGAGCCGACGACGAACGGGCCGAGCCCGCCGATCACGCTGAGCTTGGCGATGTCGCGGACCTTCCACTCCGAGCCGTCCTCGTTCGCCTCCTGGAAGTTGGCGACGGCCGACTGGATCGCGTTGCTCTTCACGTTGCCGATCGGCTCGTCGAGGTCGTACTGCGACAGATCGATGCCCATCCAGCCCGACATGAAGACCAGCGCCCCCTCCTCGCTCCCGTAGGAGAGGTAGTCGCGGTGCTTCTCGTGCGCGGCCTCGCTGGTCTCGGCGGTGATGATCGTCAGCAGCGTGTAGATCTTCGCGGAGTAGCGGTCGCGGCCGGCCGCCTCGAGGGCGTCGCGGATGCGCGAGACGGTCGCCTTCAGGCCGGCCTTCGTCGAGGACGCGACGAAGATCGCCTCCGCGTTGCCCGCCGCGAAGCGGATGCCGCGCGGCGACGCTCCCGCCTGGTAGATGACGGGGGTCCGCTGCACCGACGGCTCCGAGAGGTGGATGCCGGGGACGGTGAAGTTCTTGCCGCGGTGCCCGATCTCGTGCACCTTCGCCGGGTCGGTGAAGACGCCCGACTCGCGGTCGCGGACGACCGCGTCGTCCTCCCACGACCCCTCCCACAGCTTGTAGAGCACCTCGAGGTACTCGTCGGCGACGTCGTAGCGGTCGTCGTGCTCGAGCTGGTCCTCGTGGCCCATGTTGCGGGCGGCGCTGGGGAGGTAGCCGGTGACGACGTTCCAGCCC
Source organism: Rathayibacter sp. AY1H2 (assembly GCF_002931985.1). Classification (NCBI taxonomy): domain Bacteria; kingdom Bacillati; phylum Actinomycetota; class Actinomycetes; order Micrococcales; family Microbacteriaceae; genus Rathayibacter; species Rathayibacter sp. AY1H2. Next base: position 5,643 of record NZ_PSUV01000003.1, read on the forward strand.
ACGCGGCCTTTCGTCAGGTGGTCGAGCGTCGACATGCGCCGCGCGAACGGGTACGGGTGCTCGTAGGCGGTGCCCGCGGTGATGCCGAAGCCGAGGTGCTCGGTCGCGGCGGCCATCGCCGAGACGAGGAGGATCGGGTCGTTGACGGGGACCTGCGCGCCGTGGCGGATCGCCGCCTCGTTCGAGCCGCCGTAGACGTCGTAGGTGCCGAGCACGTCGGCGATGAAGATGCCGTCGAACGTGCCGCGCTCGAGCAGCTTCGCCAGGTCGGTCCAGTACGAGAGGTCCTTGTAGCGCCAGGACTGGTCCTGGGGGTGGCGCCACATGCCCGAGGACTGATGGGCGACGCAGTTCATGTCGAAGGCGTTGAAGCGGATCTGGCGGGTCATGGAGTCGATAGTGCCCAGAAGAGCAGCGAACGGGTACCGAGCGCGACGCACGGCGTCACAATGCGACGCCCGTCGAGGTGCCCGGCGGGTCTGGGAAGTCGGCGACGTCCTCGACGAGCTGGCCGACCTCGAGGACCGCATCGGCAGCGCGATGATCGAGAGTCGGAACGGGTGATGTGCCGGGGCGCACCGCCCCCGTCCGCCGACCGGGCGGCTCCTCCTCCTACGCCAGCTCGCGCCCCAGGAAGCGCACGTGCTCGCCGATCTGGAACGCCTCGCCGCCCTCGTGGCCGTTGAAGGGGTAGACGCGGATCTCGCGGGGTCCGGCATAGCGGTTGTAGGAGGCGTAGACGGTGGACGGCGGGCAGATGTCGTCGCGGAGCGCCACCGAGAACAGCGCGGGGGACTGCGCGTAGGGGGCGAAGGAGGTGCCGTCGAAGTACGAGAGGGTGTCGAACACGCGCGCCTCGGCGCCGCGGTGGGTGTGCAGGTACTGCACGATCTCGCCGTACGGCATCGTGTCGACCAGCCGCACGGCGTGCGGGATGTGGGAGAGGAACGGCACGTCGACGATCGCGGCGCGCGCCGACTCCGACTCGCCGAGCAGGCCCAGGATCCCGGTGACGGCGAGAGCGATCCCGCCTCCCTGGCTGCCGCCCGAGACGGCCACGCGGGAGGCGTCGACCGCGGGGTGCGCGCGCAGCACGTCGAGCGCGCGGACGGCGTCGGTGAAGACGCGGCGGTAGAAGTGCTCCGCGGGCGACTCGATGCCCTGCGTCATGAAGCCGGAGACGTGCGGCCCGCTGCCCACCGGGTCGGGCGTCGCTCCGGAGCGGTGCCCGGACCCCTGGCCGCGGGTGTCCATGACCAGGTGCGCGTAGCCGGCGGCCGACATCGCGGTCCACTCCGCGAGCTGCCCGCGGCCGCCTCCGTAGCCGATGAAGGTCACGAGCCCGGGGAGGGGGCCCTCGACGCCGCGGGGGAGGATCAGCCACGCGCGGATCGGGTGGCCGCCGAAGCCGGAGTAGGTGACGTCGAAGGTGTCGAGCAGTCCGAAGCCGGCGTCGACCCGCTCGAGGCGCGGCTCGGTCGCGACGGCCCTCGCCTCGGCGATCGTGTCGCGCCAGAACTCGGCGAACCCGGCGGGCTCGGCGATCTCGGGGGCGTACTGCTCGAGGAGGTCGAGCGGGAGGTCGTACTGCGGCATCACGGACTCCTTCTCGGGCAGCGGCGCCCGAGGATCGAGGCTACTGGAGGCACGGGCCCACCTGGGTGCGGCGTGGGAGAACGCCGCAGAGCGGAATGCCCGGGCACCCTCCGCGTTCTCCTCAGCATGACGACGTACGGAATCATCGGAGCAGGCAACATCGGCAGCCAGGTCGCACGGGCGGTCATCGCCCTCGGGGACGAGGTGGTCATCGCGAACTCGCGCGGCCCCGAGACCCTCGCCGACCTCATCGCGGAGCTCGGCCCGAAGGCCCGCGCCGCCACGGCACAGGAGGCAGCCGAGGCCGCCGAGATCGCCGTGGTGACGGTGCCGCTGAAGAACCTCGAGGAGGTGCCGGTCGCCCCGCTCGCCGGCAAGATCGTCCTCGACACGAACAACTACTACTTCGAGCGCGACGGCCGCATCGAGGCGCTCGACAAGGGCGAGACCACGACCAGCGAGATGCTCCAGCAGCACCTCCCGGAGTCGAAGGTCGTCAAGGCGTTCAACCACATCATGGCCGCCGACATCACCACCGACGGCACCCCGGTCGGCACGCCCGACCGCCGTGCCCTCGCGACGTCGAGCGACTACCCCGAGGCGATCCACTTCGTGACCGACCTCTACGACCGGATCGGCTTCGACACCGTCGCGATCACGCCGCTGAGCGAGTCGTGGCGCGTCGAGCGCGACCGCCCCGCCTACGTGGTGCGGCAGAACCGCGAGGAGCTCGAGGCCAACCTCGCGAAGGCCCCCCGCACGGTCTGATCCAGCCACTCGGAGGGGAGCGGAGCTGCGGCGCCGCTCCCCTTCTGCATGTCCGGACGGCGTCGGAGGCGCGCCCGGGACGGCTCCCTCGGCGCTCGCCGCCGCCGGGCCTGCGATAGTCGAGAGGACCAGCCACGCACCAGAGAGCCCCGATCGGGCTCCGAGAGGAGAGGCCTGCCATGCCCTCGACACCCCGTTCCGTCCCCTCCCGCTCCGGGCTCTCGCGCCGCAGCGTCGTGATCGGCGGTCTCGCGGTGCTCCCGCTGCTCAGCGCCTGCACGCCCGACTCCTCCGCTCCGGACGACGCCCAGCAGGAGGCGCCCCGCACCCGCACCGCGGCTCCGAGCGGGCCGGTGGCGCTCGCCCCGGACGCGCTCGCCGCGAGTGCGGCCCTGTTCGCCGCGGCTCCGCTGGTCGTCCTGGTCGAGGACGTCGCGGAGTCCCGCCTGCGCGCCGCCCAGGTGAGCATCGCCTGGGGCGTGCCGCTGCTGGTCGGCTCGGCGGGATCCGGAGCGACGGCCGCCCCGACCGCGGACGCCGCGGCCGCGGGATCCACGGCTTCCGAGACGCCGTCCGATCCGGGGGGCCCGTCCGACTCCGCGCCCGGATCCGCCACCCCGTCCGCCGCTCCGTCCTCCGCCGCTCCGACCTCCGACGCCCTCGCCGCCGAGTTCGCCCGCCTCGGCGTGACCCGCGTGCTCGCGATCGGCGACGTCACCGCGCCCGAGGGCGTCGACGTCGTCGCCTCCGCCTCCGACGCGGCCGCCCTCAGCGCTGCGTCCGGCCTGACCGTGACCGACCTGGCGCTCGCCGACCTCGCCGCCGCCGCGCCGTCCACCGCCTCCGACGCCCCCTTCGGCGCCCTCCCGGCCCGAGCCGACGCCCTGACCGGCCTGCACGCCCTCGCCCGCGCGCAGGACGCCGACGTCGCCGCACTGGCGACCGCCCGCGGGGCCGGCGTGCCCGTCACCGTGGTCGACGGCGACGACCTGCTCGCCTCGGGCCTAGCCGTGACCGCGATCGCCGAGGCCGACGCCTCCTGCACGCTGCTGCTCGGCCCCGTGCTCGCCGCCCAGCCCGAGCCCGAGTGGGCCGTGCGCGCAGCCGCGAGCGGCTGGCAGCTGCCGCGCGGCGGCCAGCGGATGTTCGGCGGGCACCTCTTCGTCGCGATCTACGGCACTCCGGGCGCTCCCGTCCTCGGCGTGCTGGGGGAGCAGGGCCTCGAGCCCACGATCGCGCGGGCGGAGGCGGTGGCCGAGCCGTACCGGGCGCTCACCGACAAGCAGGTCGTGCCGAGCCTCGAGATCATCACCACGGTCGCGGCGGGCGACCCCGGCAAGGACGGCGACTACTCCAACGAGCTCGACGCCGCCGACATCCGCCCCTACATCGACGCGGCGCAGGCGGCGGGGATGTACGTGGTGCTCGACCTGCAGTCGGGGCTGACCGACTTCCTCACCCAGGCGAAGCAGTACGCGGACCTCCTGTCGCTGCCCAACGTCGGCCTCGCGCTCGACCCGGAGTGGCGCCTGCTGCCCGGCCAGAAGCCGCTGCAGCAGATCGGGCGCGTCTCGGCCGCCGAGGTCGACAGCGTGTCGGAGTGGCTGGCCGACCTGGTGCAGAGCGAGGGGCTGCCGCCGAAGATGTTCGTGCTGCACCAGTTCCGGCTGTCGATGCTGCAGGACCGCGACAGCATCCGCCGCGACCGGCCCGAGCTGGAGTTCCTCATCCACGTCGATGGCCAGGGCTCGCAGCCCGACAAGCAGGCGACCTGGGACGCGCTGCACGAGGGCGCCCCCGAGGGCATCGGCTGGGGCTGGAAGAACTTCTACGACGAGGACGCGCCCATGCTCACCCCCGCCGAGACCATGGCCGAGGTGCGCCCCCTCCCCGACCTCGTCACCTACCAGTAGGCGGATCCCGAGGGCGGGCGTCAGCGGCGCAAGAGCTCGCCGGAGACGACGCCCGCCTCGACCTCCTCGAGGGCGCGGCCGCGGGTCTCGGGCACGCGCTTCCAGATGAAGACGAGCGCGAGCAGGCCGACGGCGCCGAACAGGAAGAACGTTCCGGTGATGCCGACGCCGGAGACGAGGGTGGGGAAGAACAGGCCGAGCACCGCGTTCGTGATCCAGTGGCAGAAGATCGCGATGCCGACGCCGACGCCGCGGATCCGCAGCGGGAAGATCTCGGACAGCATCACCCAGGTGACGATGTTGAGGAACGTCTGCATGCTCCCCACGAACGCGACGACCAGCACCAGGATCACGTACGGCCGCGCCGGGTTCCCCACGGGGAGCGCGACGGAGGCGATGCCGATCAGGAAGTGCATCGCGGTGGTCAGGGAGTAGCCGAGCAGGAGGGTCGTGCGGCGGTTCATCGTCTGCATGAGCCGCAGCCCGATCAGGCCGCCGATCACGGCGATCGCCCCGGGTGCGATGTTGGCGACGAGCGCGCCGTCGTGGTCGAAGCCCGCCTCCTTCAGCACCGACTGGCCGTAGTACATGATCGAGTTGATGCCGGTGAGCTGCTGGGCGACTCCGATCCCGATGCCGACCAGCAGGATGCGCACCGCCCAGCGCTCGCGCAGCGCCTGCAGCAGGGGGATCCTCGGGCCGTCCTTCGCGCCGATCGAGCGGGCGATGGTCTCCGCCTCCGCATGGGCCCGGTCGGGCGTCCGGATGGTCGTGAGCACGTCGAGCGCCTCGTCGCGGCGGCCGTGCGCGATCAGCCAGCGCGGCGACTCCGGGACCCGGGTCATGCCGAGCAGGAGCGCGGCGGCGGGGAGCGCGGCGACGGCGAGCATGATCCGCCAGACGCCGGGCAGCTCGCCCCAGACGGTGCCGATGACGGCGTTGGCCACGAAGGCGGCGAGCTGGCCGATCACGATCATCAGCTCGTTGCGGCCGGCGAGCGAGCCGCGGATCTCGGAGGGGGAGATCTCGGAGAGGTAGATCGGCACGACCACCGAGGCGCCGCCGACGGCCAGTCCGAGGACCGCCCGCCCGAGGACCATCGCGCCGAAGCCCGGCGCCACCACGCAGACCAGGGCGCCGACGAGGAAGAGCACGGCGAGCAGGCGGATCGTGGTCCGCCTCCCGAGGGCGTCGGCGAGGCGTCCGCCCGAGATCGCGCCGATCGCGGCGGCGAAGAGGAGCGAGCTGGTGACGACCCCCTCGGTCAGCGCGGTGAGGCCCAGCTCGGTCGACATTGGCTCCAGGGCGCCGTTGATGACGCCGGTGTCGTAGCCGAAGAGGAGGCCGCCGAGGGTCGCGATGAGCGCGATGAGGCCGAGACGCTTAGTCGGCGCCTCCAGGGAGGTGGTGGTCATCCGCTTACTCTGACGCATGGCCGCGCGGTGAGCGAACCCTGGACCGTCGGGGGAACCCGGTGTAGCGGGTCCCCTCGACGGCCCGGGGCCCCTCGGCGGCAGGGAGGGGGGAGGGAGCGTGCGGAGGGGGTGCTCAGGAGGAGACGCGCGCGCCCTCGCGCAGGCCCTCCTCCTTGGCCTGCTGCACCAGGGCGGCGATGCGGCGGCGCGAGCGCGAGCGCCCGGCGAGCAGCGCCGCGAGGATGAGGGCGACCCCGAGGATCACGAGCAGCTGCGGGACCGGCACGGCGGCGACCGTGATCGACTCCGTCACGGGAGCGGTGGCGACCGGCTCCTGATCGGCGGCGGCGACGGTCGGTGCGATGGTCAGGTCGGCGCCGACCCCGAAGAGGGGCCAGATGCCGTCGAGCTGCACCGAGACGCTGCGCCGGTCGCCGGGCAGCAGCTCCTGCTGGGGCGCGTCGGCCGCGACGACGGGGGCGGTGGCGCCCTGGGCGCTCGCCGTGCCGTCGAGCAGCAGGCGCACGTTGCCAGTGTTCACCACGTCGGCGACGAGCGAGAGGGAGCCGGGCTGGAACGGGTTCCAGGAGAGGCGGTAGTCGCTGGCCAGGTCCTCGACGGAGAAGGAGGGGGTCACCTCGCCGGTCACGCGGGTCATCACGCGGAAGCCGATGCGGCTCTCCACTCCGACGTTCGCGCCTCCCGCCTCGGTGCCCTGCGAGAGCACGGAGGCGGCGATGCCGGCGGCGTGGTCGCCAGGGGTGGCGTTGTCGGGGACCGTCACGGTGAACGGCACCACGCCGCTGCTGCCCGGATCGACGGTCACGGTCTCGGGGGCGGAGATCCACAGCCCGGCGTCGACCGACTCCTGGTCCGAGTTGAGCATGTTGAAGCGGCCGGTGTCGGTGAAGTAGCCGTCGGCGCTGGTGATGCTGAAGGTCACGGGCTGGTCGCTGAGGTTCCGCACGACCGCCTCGTCCGAGGCGCTCGCGCCGGGGGCGAGCTCGAGCTCGACCCACGCGCGCTTGTCGGGGACGCCGTCGGTGGAGGGGCTGACCGCCCAGGTGATCGCTCCGTCGGCCGCGACGGCCGCCGGAGCGACTCCCGCGCCGAGGAGGGCGACGATCAGCGCGAGCAGCGCGGGGAGGAGCGGGCGGCGGGGAGCGGCGGAGCGGCGCGGAGCAGTCATCAGAACCTCATGGTCGCACGGGGGAAGCACGACGCGGCCGGGCGGGCGGGCCCGGCCGCGTCGGCCGTGGTGGGATCGCGGCCGAGGGAGTGCGTCCCCCGGCCGCGACGGGTCACTCGAAGAGCGACAGGGTGATGGTGGACGAGTACGCGCCGGCGTCCACGTTCACGGGGGTGCGGAGGAAGAGGTCGGCGTCGGCGCTCCAGGAGCCCTCGGGGTTGACCTGCTGGGAGTTGCTGGCGACGATCGCGAGCAGCTCCTTGCCCTTCAGGCCGACGCCGTTGGCGCCGCCGTCGATGGCGGTGCCGACCTCATCGCCCGCGGCGACCTCGCCGAGGTCTCCACCGTCGACCAGGTCCGGGGTCCAGCCGAGGTTCTCGGCGCCGATGGTCGATCCGTCGGCCGACGTGAAGTCGCTCGCCGTGCCGATGACGTACCACGCGGAGTCGGGGGAGACGTCCGCGGCGTCACGGGTGTCGGTGACCGTGACGGTGGGCAGGGTGCCGGTGAACTGGCGGCGGACGTTGTCCGAGCCGGTCTCGGTCAGCGTCGTCGAGTCCGCGGCGACGGTCATCGAGAGGGCACCGTTACCGGGGAGGTCGGCGATCTCGACGTTGATGTCGACGTCATCGTTGCCGTAGTTGACCTCGGCGGCGAACGCCGTTCCGGCGACTCCGAGCAGGAGGACGCCTCCGGCCAGTCCAGCGGCTCCGCGGATCAGAAGGGATCGGGTGTTCATGTCGGGTGTTCTCCGTTCTCCGGCCGGCGTCGTCGCCGGCTCGATCTCAATGGGTGTGGGTCGTGCCCGCGGATCAGCTGCAGCTGGCCGCGGAGTAGGGGGCGGTCGCGGAGGCCGTGGCCGGCTTCCCGCTGATGAACGCGGTCGCCGTGGCGGTCGCGGATCCGTCGGTCACACTCGTCGCCCGGGTGGTGAAGGCGGCCGAGACGGTGGCGCCGGGAGCGACGTCGGCGAAGCTCTTGGAGCCCCACGTCGTGCCGATCACGATCTTCGCGGCGAAGGCGTTCGGGTTCGTGGCGGTCGCGGTGACGACGATCTTCCCGGCGGCGCAGCGCGTCGTGGAGGTCGTGGTCACGGCGATCGCGGGTGCCGAGTCGGTCACGGGACCGACGGAGGCGGAGGCCGTCGCCGGCGTCCACTGCGGCTTCGCGGCGGTCACGGCCACCGAGATCGTCGCTCCGCGGTCGGCGGCGGTGAGCGTGTAGCTCGACGCCGTCGCCCCGCTGATCGCGGTCCCACCGCGCTTCCACTGGAAGCCGGTCGCCGTCCACGGGGAGGAGGCGGAGGCGGTCAGCGTGCTGCCCACCGTCGCCTTCCCCGTGATCGAGGCTGCGAGCGGCGCGGTGTCGACGATCGTCTGCGCGGCGACGCTGGTGAGGGTCGGGACGACCTTCTGCATGAGCCCGGTCGTCTTGTCGAAGGTCACCCGGTCGATCGTCGTCTCGCGGTGCTGGCCGTCTCCGCCGGGGATGGCGAAGCGGTGGTAGGCGATGTACCAGTCGTCCGTGCCGGGCACGTTGACGATCGAGTTGTGGCCCGTGGCGAGGATGCCCTGCGAGGTGTCCTTCTCGAGGACCACGCCGCGGTAGGTCCACGGTCCGTCGACGCTCGTCGAGGTGGCGTAGCCGACCTTGTAGTTCTCCGAGCCGGTGTCGTCGATCGAGTAGGTGAGGTGGTACAGACCGTCGCGGTAGTTCAGGAACGCACCCTCGCGGAAGTCGGTCAGACCGCTGATCTTCTTGATCGTGCCGGTCTTGATCGAGAGCATGTCGTCGGACAGCTCCCCGTAGAGCGGGTCGCCGTTGCCCCAGAAGAGGTAGCTCTTGCCGGTCTTCGGGTCGGTGAACGCGGCGGGGTCGATCGCCTGGCCGGACCGCACGGACTCGCCGTTGGTGATCATCGCGGTCGGCTGCGCCGTGAACGGGCCCATCGGGCTGTCCGAGACGGCGACTCCGATCGTCTTGCGGTTCAGCGAGGAGTTCTCGCCGGAGAAGTAGAAGTAGTACTTCCCGTTCTTCTCGATGATCGTCGGCGCCCAGGCGTTGCCGGTCGCCCACGGCACGTTGCCGTTCGCGCCGTCGAGCGTCAGGAAGGGCTGCTCCGAGCGGGTCCAGTCGATGAGGTTCTTCGAGGACCAGGCGTAGAAGGTCTTGCCGCCCCAGCCGGCGAAGCCGTCCGAGGTCGCGTACAGGTAGTAGGTGTCGCCGAAGACCGCGATGTTCGGGTCGGCGTTCAGGCCCGCGAGGACCGGGGACTTCATGACGACGGCCTTCAGGGTCCAGGTGGTCGCGGTGCCGCCGGCGGCGGGCGTGAGCACGACCGTCTGCGGGGTGGAGAGGTCGCGGACGGTGCCGGAGGCGGGGCTCGCCGTGACGCCGGCCGCGGTGGAGAAGGTCGGGGTGAGCTTCGTCAGGTCGGTCCCCGGCTTCACCGGGAAGGTGACCGTCCTGCTCGCCGAGTCGACGATCGGGGCCGTCTTCAGGACGTCGCCGCTGAGCGACAGGTCGACCAGGGCCGACGTGTTGCCGGAGGCGGCGAGCACCTCGGAGGCGCTGAGGGCCCGGTTGTAGACCGAGAACTCGCGGATCTGGCCGCGGAAGCGGTTGTCGGCGTCGTAGTTCGAGCGCCCGATGTAGTTCGCCGAGGTGGAGCCGCCGCCGATGTCCTTCGGGTCGGTCGTGACGGTGCCGCTGGCGACCTTCACTCCGTCGAGGTAGATCGTGCCGGTGGTGCCGGAGAGCGTGTACGTCAGGTGCGCCCAGGTGCCGCGGGGGAGGGCCGAGCCGCCGGCGACGGTCTGCTCGGTGGTGTAGTTCCCGGTCGCGATGCTGGTGCGGTAGTTGTTGCCCGAGGTGAAGAGGTAGCCGTCGCCGGCGCCGTTCGTGGTGTTGCCCAGGCCGTAGAGGAAGTAGGCGCCGCCCTGCGCGGGGTCGATCCAGACGTCGGACTGGATGGTGAGGTCCGTCACTCCGGCGAGCAGGTCGTTCGGCAGCTTGACGTAGTCGTCGGTGCCGTCGAGCTGCAGGGCGCCGTCCTTCCAGGTGCCGCCCGAGGGGAGCGTGCCGTTCTGGTTGTTGCCCGAGCTGTCGCGCACCGTGGTGCCCGAGCCGCCGTCGAAGGTGTAGCGGAGGATCTCGCCCGCCGCGTTGATCGGCTTCGCGGCGGGGCCGGTGCTGCTGGTGCCGTAGGCGGCCGTCAGGCGCGCCTCCTCGGCGCTCGAGAGGCGGAGCACCGAGCCGTGGCGGAAGGGCTTCGAGAACGAGTACGTGTTCGCGCCGGTGGTGCCGACGGGCAGGGCCGTGAACCGCATGTCCGCGAGGGTGTCGGTGACGTAGGCGGAGTAGCCGAACGAGTCGCCCATGACGACCCAGCGGCCGTCGGGCAGCTGGTAGACGGTGAGGCCCTCGAGGTGGTCGGAGAGGCCGCGGGACTTCTCCTCGCCGAAGCCGATCACGCGGGTCCACGGGCCAGCGAGGCTCGGGGCCTTGTCGACGACCGTGCGCCAGTCGGCGGTGGAGAAGCGGTAGTACGTGTCCCCCTCCTTCGCGATGGTCGTGTCGATGATGCTGCCGCGGCTCCCGCCGCCGGCGGCGGGGTTCTCGTCCAGCCAGACCTTCGGGGTGGAGAAGCCGACGAAGTCGCGCGTGGTCGAGACGTAGACGCGCTGGGCGGAGGCCCCGCCGGTCAGCGTCTTGTCGCGGGCGGCCCAGTAGACGTAGTACTGGCCGGTCGCGTCGTCCCAGATCGCCTCAGGAGCCCAGACGTTGCCCGCGTCGGGGAAGCCGGCGAAGACGATGCTCTGATCGCTCCAGTTCACGAGATCCGTCGAGCGCCAGACGACGAGGTTCTTGCTCGCGTTGGTCTGGTCCCAGGTGCCGCCGGGAGCGGTGCCCTCGGCGTGCAGGTCGGTGCCGATGATCCAGTACTCGTCGCCGGTGGGGGAGCGCACGAGGTGCGGGTCGCGGACGCCGAGGGTGCCGCCGAGGTTGGCGAGCACGGCCTTGTCGTTGTTGAGCTTCGACCAGTGCAGGCCGTCGGTGCTGGAGCCGAAGTAGATCTTCTCGTAGTCGGTCGAGGCGAAGTGGGTCCAGAGGTAGCCCGCGTCGTACTCGGTGTCGAGGTCCGCGGGAGCCGCGGTCACCGTGACGGGCAGCTGCCGGGTCGCGGTCGTGCCGGCGATCGTCGCGGTGAGTGTGACGGGCGTGGCGGCGGACCGGCGCTTCACGACGCCGGTCGTGCTGAGCACGGCCGAGTTCGAGGAGGCCCAGGCGACGTCGTAGGAGCCGGCCTTCGCGGGCAGCGTCACATTGCCGCGGACGTCGCCGGAGTTGACGATCGAGAGGGCGTCCAGCGCCTTCTGGGCGTCGGCGTTCACGTCCTTGGCGGGCACGGTGGCGGTGAAGGTGCGGGTGGCCGTGGCCGAGCCGCGGGTGGTCGTGGCGGTCAGCTCGACCGAGGCGACCCCGGTCGCGGGCGGCGTGACGACTCCGCTGGTCGAGACGACCGCGGAGTTGCTCGAGGCCCAGGCGATGGCGGAGCCGTTGGGGCCGGTCGTCGGGAGGGTGAGGTTCGCGGAGACCGAGGAGAGGCTCCCGAGGTCCAGGGCGGCGGAGTCGCGGGAGACGCGCGTGCTGTCCGGGGCCTGGAGGGTCGCGACGTCGGCCGCGCTGAGCGCCGTGCTGTAGACGCGGAAGTCGCGGACCGAGCCGGCGAGGGTCTTGTCCGCCGTGTAGACGGAGCGGCCGATCGCGTTCGCGGTGGTGGTGCCGTTGCCGATCGCGGCGGGAGTGATGGTCACTCCTGTCTGCTGCGCGACCTGGGTGCCGTCGAGGTAGAGGCGTGCGGTGTCGCTCGCGTCGTCGAGCGTGTAGGTGAGGGTCTTCCAGACGCTGCGCGCGAGGTTCGCGTTGGAGTTGACGGTCTGCTCGGTGGTCCAGTTGCCGGTGGCGATCGAGGCCTTGTAGCCGTTGCCCGTCGTGTAGAGGTAGCCGTTCCCGGCGCCGTTCGTCGTGTTGCCGAGGCCCCAGATGAAGTAGGGCGTGCCCTGGTTCGCGTTCACCAGGACCTCGGTGCTGACCGTGATCGAGTTCAGGCCCGCGAGCAGGTCGTCGGGCAGCTTGACGTAGTCGTCGGTCCCGTCGAGGGCGACGCCCGCGGCTCCGCGAGGAGCGGCTCCGTTGACGAGCGTGCCGGTGCGGCCCTTGCCCGAGCTGTCGGCGACGGTCGTGCCGCTCGTCTCGTCGAGCGCGTAGCGCAGGACGAGGCTGTCGGAGGGAGCTGCGCTCGCCGACTGGGCCGTCAGAAGGGGGACGGTGAGGGCCACGGCCGTCACGAGGACGAGTGGTCGCAGGAAAGGCTTCATCGCGCTTTGCTCCAGGGTCGGCACCATTGCTGAGGGGAGGGAGTGTGCCGGCTTCGTACGCGGCAATGTTCACGGTAACACTATGTTGACGACAACGTGAAGAGCCTAACCGGATCATTTCCCGACACTCCAGAGGAGAGGCGAACCGGTTCGACGAATCCCGGGTGCATCCTGGAGCGACGCGTACGCCGATGTCCGGTCGGATCAGCCGCGGTCGACGTCTCGCGAACGGCTCAGCGCGCGGTCCATCGCCCTCAGCGTCCGGAAGCCGGCCCGCTCGGCCACGGCCGCGCGAGCCGAGGGCGAGAGCGACGGGCTCGCGGCGAGCAGCGACGCGGCGAGGTGCACGCGCCGCTCGCGGAGGGTCGCGGCCACGGTCGTGCCCCGGCGGTGGAAGGCGCGGTCCAGCGTCGCCCGCGAGACGCGGAGCCGCATCGCGAGAACGCCGGCGGTGAAGTCCGCGTCACCCGCCTCCGCATCGATGACGGCGATCGCGCGGAGGAGGACGCCCTCGAGTCCGTCCTCCGGACGGGCGGGCGGCAGGCTCTGCTTGATCAGGGCCGACGCGGTCGCCTCGAGCGCCCGGCGCAGCTCGCTGAAGCCGGGATCGCCCGCCGCGAGGTCCGCGTTGAGGGTCGCGTTGACGAGGGAGACGAAGGCGCCGCTGTAGCTGTCGGCGGCGAGCAGGGTGCAGGACGGCCCGTCGGACTGTGCGCTCGTGAGGCCGAGCCTGCCCCACGACGTCCTCAGCGCCAGCCAGGCGGAGTCCTCCTCCGCCCGGAACCGAGCGGAGTCGTCGCGTCGGAGGAGGGCGAGCCCGCCGGGCCGCAGACGAGCGGCCTCGAGAGGGCCGTCGACGACGATCTCGCCGGCGACCGGGACGATGAGGTCGACCTCGGCCCGGTCGGGGGCGGGGAGGGGCGGGTCGGTCCGGAGCGTGCCGGGTGTGTGCCAGAGGCGGCTCAGCCGGAAGCCGTCGACGGCGAGCACGTCCCCGGCGAGGTGCAGGGGCGGAGCTCCGTCGCTCGCCCAGCCGAGGCTCCTCAGCCACGCCTCCACGCGGGGACCGCTCAGCTGCAGCGTCTCGACGAGACCGCGCGGGGCGGCCGGCTGCTCGGAAGCGGTCACCGGGCTCCTTCGCAGCGGGGACGGGGTGCGCGGGCGGTGACCACGTTAGGCCGGGGGAGGGGCGCCGAGACGGGGTGGCGCGTTCCTCCTCGGACGAGGCGCCCGTCCTCGGCGGGAGGGCGGAGGCGGCCCTCCTCGCCCGCGGTCCGGCAGGACGCGGGCGGAGAGGGCCGCCGGGCGCGGATCAGCGGCAGTCGGTTCTCGCCTTGATCCAGTGGGGGTTCAACGCGCCGTCTCCCTGGGCGGTGATCCCGGCCGCATCGGGGCCGGTGCTGGCACCGGAGCCGATCTTGGTCCACGTGTTCTGCGCCGTGCTGTAGTACCAGATGTCGCCGTTCGCCTTCACGGAGACGTTCCCATCCGCTCCCTGACCGTAGGTGCGGACGAACCCGGAGTTCTCCGGAACGGTCGCGAGCCGGGTGCCGTACTGCAGGACCCCGTCCTTGATCCAGTGGATCTCGAACGTCCCGCCCGGCCGCTGGGTCAGTCCGGCGGCGCTCGGCTCGGTGCTGGCTCCGGTGCCGACGAGGTCCCACACGTTGCCCTGCGGGGTGTACCGCCAGATGTCGCCGTTCGACTTCACGGCGATCGTGCCGCGGGTGCCGAGGCCGTAGACGCGGACGAATCCGGAGTTGGTCGGCACCGTGGCCGCTGCGGTGCCGTACTGCAGGACTCCGTTCTTGATCCAGTGGACGTTCAGGGTCCCGGCCGGGTTCGCGGAGATGCCGGCCGCGCTCGGCTCGGTGCTGGCGCCGGTGCCCAGAAGGGTCCACTCGTCGGCCTGGCGGTTGTAACGCCAGATGTCGCCGTTCGCCTTGACGGAGACGTTCCCGTCCGCGCCCTGACCGTAGGTGCGGACGAATCCGGAGTTGTTCGGAACGGTCGCGAGCGCCTTGCCGTACTGGAGGACTCCGTCCTTGATCCAGTGCGCGTTGTAGGTTCCGTCCGGCTGCTGCGTGAGCCCGGACGTGCTGGGCTCCGTGGAGGCGCCCGTGCCGAGCTTCTGCCAGCCGTCCGACCGCCGGTACTGCCAGATGTCGCCGTTCGCCTTGACGGAGACGTTGCCGTTCACACCCTGCGAGGAGGTGTGGATGAATCCGGAGTTGTCGGGAACAGTGGCGAGGCCCGTGCTGTACTGCAGGTCGCCGGTCTGGCGGACCGGGAACGGGGCGTTCGTCTTCGCCGAGCCGCCGAAGGCGAGGGCCGAGCCGGTCGAGGGGCCCGCGATGACGCCGCCGACCGGGATGGTGGCGACTCCGTTCGCGTCGGTCATGAAGGTGTCGGTCCCGCTCCCTCCGAAGCGGAAGCCGGGCGGGGTGTTCACCCGCACAGGGACGTTCGCGACGTTGCCGCCGGTGAGGGTCAGCGTGATCGGCGCCGTGTTGGGCATGCACGCGATCATGGTCGGGATGGAGCTGAACACGAGGGTCTGCGTGGCAGAGGCGGCGGCGGCCGGGGTGGCCGTCGCTGCGGCGATCACGGGCAGGGACCAGGTGGCGCCGGCGACGACGGTGCGTCGCCTCAGCGGACCCTGCTCAGCGGGAGAGTTGTCGGAAGTCACAGTGAAGCTCCTCGGTCTGTCTTCGCGCCGGCGGCCTGCTCGGAGGACGGTCGTCGTCCGCTCGGCCGCTTCGGCGGGTACGACGGGCGCCGTACCGCTGGGGAGTCTTCCCGCGGGCGGTCGGTCGGCCCAAGCGCTCGGGGGCAGGTGAGGAGGAAGTGGCGCCGCCGTGAGGAGGGAGTGGTGTGCTCCGGCGCCGTTCCGAGTCGCGATCGCCCTCCTGACCCGGTGATCCCGTCGGTCGCACGCTGCCGCCGGGGCGCCGCCGGCGCGGTGAGCGGGAGCGTCGCCGTCCGCTGTGACCGATCCGGTGACAAACGGAGCACGCGCGGGCTGCGAATCACTCCCGTGGTGAGGCGTCAGCGTGCCCGCGAGGAGGGGGCGCCCGATGAGGTCGAGATCGGCCGAGATGTACCGGCGGATGGCCGAGCACTGGAACGGCGTGGAGGCCCGTTCTGGACTGCGGGTCGAGGCGACGGGCTCGCTCGGCTTCGAGATCGCCAGACTGTGGATCCCCGGTGGCTGCGTTCTCGAGCAGAAGCCGCAGTCGCGCTGCCCGCCGGGCGCGCATCTGCTGCTGGTCGTCGAGGGCGGAGGACGCATCCGACAGGACGGACGGACGCTCGAGTGCGGCAGTGGTGATCTGGTGGTCATCGACGCGGAGCCGCGGACCGGGGCGCGCTTCCCCCGCTCGACCGTGATCTACGCCTGGGTGCTCGGCGAGCGGGCGCGGGAGCAGCGCTGGCTCACGGAGCGCTTCGGCGAGATCCTGCCCGTCGCCGGCTGCTTCCTGGCCCCGGCGCGGGCGCTGATGAACGGTCTCCTCGACGGCGACCCCGCTCTGGCGGAGCAGCCTGCCGTCGCCCGGGCGGGCGAGGCCTTCCTGAAGGAGCTGGTCGAGAGCTCCGCGCCGCGCAGACGTCCCCGCGCCGAGGAGGTCTACGGGGAGGCCATGGCCCTCATCGAGGAGCGCCACCGCGATCCCGCCCTCACCGCCGCCCGGCTCGCCCGCGAGCTCCTGGTGTCGGAGCTGACGCTGGCTCGCGCGTTCTCCTTCCTCGGACGCACGGCGGACGACGAGCTCGAGCGGCGCCGGGCGGGGACCCTCCTGCTCCTGATCGGCGGGCGGTCCCTGGCGATCGCCGACTTCGCGCGCGCAGCCGAGGAGGCGGGCTTCGCCTCCGTGGGGAGCGCTCACCGCGCGCTGCGGCGGCTCTCCCAGCGCTGCTGACCGGGACGGTCCCCGTGGCCGTCCTCCCGGTCCGGCGACGGCGTGCGGCCGGATTCCGAGCGCGAGGCGCGGAGGCCTGGGAGATCCGTGCGAACGTCCGGCGGTGATCGACAGATGAGGGATTCTGTTCGTTCGACGCGGAGGAGGCGGGAGATGGGGGCCGCAGAGGAGCGGATGCAGGCGTTCGCTCGCGCAGGGGACGAGCGCGGGACGGGCGCTCCCGGTCTGCGGATGGACGCAGCGGACGGACCGGGACTCGCGCTGACGCGGGTGTGGGGGCCGAACGGGATCAGGGTCGCCCTCTCGCCGTCGGTCGACAGGGCGGACAGGCCGGTGGGCGTTCACATCTCCCTGATCGTCGAGGGCGGGGGCGAGGTCGTCCTCGACGAGGGCGTGCTCGAGGCGACGCCGAACAGCGTCCTGCTCCTCGACGCCAGGGTCCCGGTGCGCATCGACTACCGGCGGCCCACCCTCTCGTACACCTGGAGCTTCGACGCCGCCGTGCTCGAGCACCGGTGGGTCCGCGAGCGGATCAACGAGGTCGTGCTGGTGCGCGAGTCGGTCTGGACGCCTGCCCGTGCCCTCGCCAACAGTCTGATCGAGGGCGATCCGGCCGTGCTCGGGGCCGCCGGCGTGAGGCGGGCGAGCGAACTGCTGCTGGAGGGGATCGTCGAGCACAGCGCTCCGCGGGTCCGGACCCGGAGCGCCGACCAGGTCTACGCGGAGGCGATCCCGGTGATCGAGGCGCGCCACCGCGACCCGGCGTTCTCCGCCGCGGTGCTCGCCCGGGAGCTGCTCGTCTGCCCCCGCATGCTCGCGCAGGCTTTCGCGTTCCTCGGCCGCACGCCGGCGGAGGAGATCGAGACGCGCCGGGCGGGCACCCTCCGGCGCCGGATCGGCCTGCGGCGGCGGGGCCCTGCCGACTTCGCCCGCCTCGCCGAGGAGTGCGGCTACGCCACCCGCGAGCAGGCCGCGCTGACGCTCAGCCGCTCCGCCTCCTGAGGCCGGCGGAGCGCCCCGGACACGACGGCGCCCCCTCGTCCGCGGAGGGACGAGGGGGCGCCGGGGGAGATCGGGCGGGAGCCCGGTCAGGTCTTGCTGCGGGCCATGACGGCGCGCTGGAGGAGGACGAAGACCAGGAGGATGCCTCCGGTGATGATCGTGGTCGCCTCCGGCGGGATGCCGCCGTCGCGGGTGATCAGGACGTTCATCAGTCCGAGCACCAGGGCGCCGACCACCGAGCCGAGCACGAACCCGACGCCGCCGGTGAGCAGCGTGCCGCCGATGACGGTCGCCGCGATGGCGTCGAGCTCCCAGCCGGTGCCGGTGATGTTCTGCGCGCTGCCGAGGCGGGCGGTGTAGACCACACCGGCGAGACCGGCGAGCGTGCCGCTGATGATGTAGATGAACAGCTTGGTCCGCACGACCGGGAGGCCCATCAGGGCCGCCGACTGCTCGGAGCCGCCCATCGCGTAGACCGTGCGGCCGAGGCGGGTGCGGTGGAGCACGAAGAACGCGCCGGCCACGACGAGGATCGCGATGATCACGCCGGGGCTGATGACGAAGTCGTTGACCTTGGGGCCGTCGATCAGCTTGATCGGCGTGGCCAGGCTCAGCACGGCCGAGTCCTCGGGGAGGCGCTCCGGGACGGTGCTCAGCATGGAGGCGAGACCGCGGGCCAGGAACATCATCGCGAGCGTCGCGATGAACGGCTGCACGTTGAAGTACTGGATCAGGACGCCGGAGATCACGCCGAACAGGGCGCCGATCACGACCATCAGGACCATCACGAGCCAGGGGTTCCAGCCGGCGTTGATCAGGAGCACGCCGCTCACGCTGCTGAACGCGATCACCGCGCCGACCGAGAGGTCGATGCCGCCGGTGAGGATCACGAAGGTGAGGCCCACGGCGAGGATGATCAGGTGCGCGTTGTTGACCAGCAGGTTCGAGATCGTGCTCGCCTGCAGGATCCGGCCGTAGGCGGCCTCGCCGTAGACGATCATCCCGAAGAAGATGATCAGCGCGGCCAGGGTGGGCAGCTTGTCCAGGTGCTGGCTCAGCCAGCCGCGCGCCCCGGAGGTGCGCTTGGTGCTCGCCGGAGGGGCGGAGCGGGTCATCACGGCACTCATGCGGGGATCGCCTCTTTCTGCGGGACGCTGCGGTGCGCCTCGCGACGGGACTTGAAGGCGGAGCGGACGCGCTCGGACTGCAGGAGGCAGAGCGCGACGATGACGATCGCCTTGAAGGCGGGCGTCGCGGAGGACGAGACTCCGAGGAACACGACGGTCTTGTCGAGGGTGGCGATCAGGATCGCGCCCACGGCGGCACCGGTGATGTTGAACTTGCCGCCGGCGAGCGAGGTGCCGCCGATGACGACCGCGAGGATCGCGTCGAGCTCGAGCTGGTAGCCGGTGCGCGAGACGTCGACCGTCATCACGCTCGCCGTGGCGAACACGCCCGCGACTCCGGCGAGGATGCCGCTGCCGATGTAGGCGGTCATCAGCAGGCCCCGGCGGTTGATGCCCGCGAGGCGGGCCGCCTTCGGGTCCATGCCGATGGCCTCGATCATCAGGCCGAGGGCGCTGCGGCGCACCAGGACTCCGACGACCACGACGATGGCGATGGCGAGGAGGAACACGACCGGGAGCCCGAAGACGTACCCGTTCGCGAGCCAGCGGAAGGGCTCGTTGGTGGCGGCGGTGTTCTGGCCGCCGGTGATGACCTTCGCCAGGCCGCGGCCCGCGAGCATCACGACGAGCGTGCTGATGAAGGGCTGGAGGCCCACCACCGAGACGAGGATGCCGTTCACGGCTCCGAGCACGGCGGCCACCAGGAGGGCGACCGCGAAGGCTCCCGCTGCGGCGCCGAGCGAGTCGGGCGCTCCCGCGGAGTTGAGGAACTCCATCGAGACGGCGCCGGCGACGACCATGATCGAGCCGACCGAGAGGTCGATGCCCCCGGTCGCGACGACCAGGCACATGCCGACGGCGATCATCAGGATCGGAGCGGCGGCGCGGGCGATGTCGATGACGTTGCCGACGAGGTAGCCGGTGGTGGGGCTGACCGAGACGGCCAGGTAGCCCGGGTCCTTGACGACGTTGACGAGGAGGAGCAGGGCGATCGCCACGACTCCCCAGAAGTACTGGCGGCGGATGATCCCGCCGAGGACTGATCCCCGGGCGGGTCGGGTGTCGCTGCTCATGATGCGGCCTCCTGCGTGGCGCTCTCGAGGACGACGACGTCCTCGTCGACGACTCCCTCTGCGGCGATGGTAGTGACGATCGACTCCGCAGTGACAGCGGGACCGTTGAGGATCTCCGCGATCACGCGGTGGTCCTTCAGGACGATGATGCGGTCGCTGAGGCGGACGACCTCGTCGAGCTCGGACGAGATGAAGACCACGGCGACGCCCTCGCCGGCGAGGGCGACGACCTTCTCCTGGATCTCGGCCTTCGCTCCGACGTCGATGCCGCGGGTCGGCTCGTCAAGGATGAGGATCTCGGGGGCGGTGGCGAGCCAGCGGCCGAGGAGGACCTTCTGCTGGTTGCCGCCGGAGAGCTTGCTGATCGGGCGGTCGGGGTCGGCCGGGCGCACGTTGAGCTCGACGAGGTACTTGCCGACGATCTCGTCCTTCTCCTTCTTGGAGAGGGGGCGGGCCCAGCCGCGCTTGGCCTGCACGCCGAGGATGAGGTTCTCGCGGACCGAGAGGTCGCGGATGATGCCCTCGTCGCGGCGGTTCTCGCTCGAGAACGCGATCTTGTGGGCGAGGCCGGCGGTCGGCGTCGGGACGTCGATCTTCTTGCCGTGCATCGTGATCTCGCCGGTGTCGGGCTTGTCGACGCCGTAGATCAGGCGCGCGAGCTCGGTGCGGCCGGAGCCGAGGAGCCCGGCGAAGCCGACGACCTCGCCGCGGTGCAGCGTCAGGTCGGTGCTCTCGATGGAGCCCTTCTTGCCGATGCCCTTCGCGGTGTAGAGCGGGGCGTCGCGGTAGAGGTGGTCCTGGCTCTCGCGCTCGGAGTCGAGGGAGCGCAGCGCCGCGATGTCCTTGCCGATCATCTTCGAGATCAGCGAGGTGCGGTCGAGCTCGTGGGTCAGGTACTCGCCGACGAAGGTGCCGTTGCGCAGCACCGTCAGGCGGTCGCTGATCGCGTAGACCTGGTCGAGGAAGTGCGAGACGAAGAGGATCGCGACGCCCTCCGCACGGAGGCGGCGGATGACGACGAAGAGGTTCTCGACCTCGTTCGCGTCCAGGCTCGAGGTCGGCTCGTCGAGGATGAGCACCTTGGAGTCGCTCACCGTCGAGCGGCTGATCGCGACCAGCTGCTGCATCGCGATCGAGAGCGAGGCGAGCGACTGGCGCGTGTTGAGGTGGCCGAGGCCGAGCTTCTCGAGCGCGACCTTCGCGGCCTGGTGTGTGGCCTTCCAGTTGATGCCGAAGGGTCCGCGGACCTCGTAGCCGAGCATCACGTTCTCTCCGATGGAGAGGTTCGTGACCAGGTTGACCTCCTGGTACACGGTGGAGATGCCCGCGGCCTGCGAGTCGGCGGTGCCGGTCAGGCGACGGGTCTCCCCGTCGATCACGATGTCTCCGCTGTCGATGCGGTAGACGCCGGTGAGGGCCTTGATGAGTGTGGACTTGCCGGCGCCGTTCTCACCCATGAGGGTGTGGACCTCGCCCGGGAACAGGCGGAAGTCGACGCCGTCGAGGGCTTTCACGCCGGGGAAGCTGATCGAGATGTTCTTCATCTCGACGATCGGAGGCGAACCTGTCATGTCGCGTCGTTCCGTTCTCGAGCGGGGCGCAGCCGAACAGGTGCGCCGAAGGGTCGGAGCGACCGGGGCCGGCGGGTGGGCCGGCCCCGGTCGCTCCGGGGGAGTGGTGCCGCGTCGAGGAGGACGCCGGGCGACCGGTGGTGCTGAGCGACTAGAACTTGCGGTCGGGCAGCGCGGTGGTGGCGGCCTCGGGCGAGTCGAAGGTCTCGCTCGGGACGACGATCGAGGACTCGACCGTCTCGCCGGCCAGGGTCTTCTCGACCGCGTCGAGGGCGGTCTCGCCGAACAGCGGGTTGTACTCGGCGACGAAGCTCAGCTCGCCGTCGGCCAGCGCCTGCAGGGCGTTCTTGGTGCCGTCGATCGTGGCGATCTTGACGTCGGTGCCGGGGGTGAGGCCGGCCTCCTGGACGGCCTGGACAGCGCCGAGGCCCATCTCGTCGTTCTGGGCGAAGACCAGCTGGACGTCGTTGTTGTTCGACTTCAGGACGGTCTCGAAGACGCTCTTGGCCTCTTCGGTGGACCAGTTCGCGGTCTGCGCGCCGATCTTGGTGAACTTCGAGTCGGCGCCGATGACCTCGTCCCAGCCTTCGTTGCGCTCGTTGACGACCGAGACGCCCGCGGGGCCCTCGAGCGTGAAGTACTTCGCGCCGCTCGGGAAGGTGGTCTTGGCCCAGTCGGCGACCGAGGTGCTGACCGCGATGTTGTCCGGCGCGATGCGGGTCACGTAGAGGTCGGTGTTGTCCGGCTCGATGCCGCGGTCGATCAGGATGACCGGGATCTCGGCCTCCTGGGCGCGCTCGAGCGAGTCCTCCCAGCCGGAGCCCTCCGTGGCGGAGAGCAGGATGATGTCGACGCCCTCGTCCACGAAGGAGGTGAAGGAGTCGATCTGCGACTTCTGGTCTCCGTTGGTGGCGGGTGCGTACTTCAGGTCGAAGCCGGCGTCCTTGGTGAACGTGTCCTCGATGTTGGTCTCGTTCGCCTGGCGCCACGCGCCCTCGGGGCCGACGGCCACGAAGCCGACGGTGGTGAGGTCACCGCTCGAGCCGGAGCCCGAATCGGTGCCGGAACCGCCCGAGCAGCCCGCGAGTCCGAACGCGAGTGCGCCGACTGCTGCGAAACCCAGGAACTGGCCGATACGCCTCGTCTTGGACATAGATCTCCTCCTTGAGATCGCGGGCACGAAGAGAGTGCCCGAGATGGTGGACCCCGAAGGGCCTCGAATGCGGGCCTAGCGGCCCGAGGTGCGGTGAGTGCAGGATGTGCAGTGGGCGCCGGCCGAAGCAGCGCCACGTCGAAATGTTACCGTGAACAATTCTTGTGACGCAACAGCACGGCGGTGCGCTTCGGTAACGATCCGGTCGCGGGGCCCGCAGGGCCCGATGGTAACCCTCTGCCCGGTGGTCGGGCCCGGGAGTAGCTTCCCTGGCCATGATGCTCCCTCGATCGCGCTCCGTCCCCGCGACGGCCGCGACGGCGGCCCTCGTGCTCGCGCTCTGCGGATGCTCCGCGGACGGCACGGCGGCCCGCCGCGCGGCCGACGCCTTCCTCTCCGCGCTCGCCGACGGCGACGGCCGCGCGGCGTGCGCGCTGCTCACCGATTCCGCCCGCGAGGCCGTGGAGGACCGGTAGGGCGACTGCCCCGGCGGCGTGCTGGAGCTCGGGATCGCGGAAGACGGAGCAGGGGACGCCGAGGTCTACGGCCGGGCGGCGATCGTGCGCTCCGGCGGCAGCGCGGTGTTCCTCACCCCGGGCGACGACGGCTGGCTGGTGCGCGCGGCGGGGTGCACGCCGGTGGCGGACGCGCCCTTCGACTGCGTCCTGGACGGGAGCTGACGTGCGCACCGCTTCCGCCCTGTACTACGCCGTGATCGTGCTCGGCCTGATCGGGTTCTTCGCCGTCGGGATCCTCGGGAGGTGAGCCGGATGCGCCGCTTCCCGCGCGAGAACGGACTCTCGCTGTTCTTCCTCGCGATCTTCCTGCTCGCTCTCCTCGGGCAGTCGTTCGCCGGGCTCGCCGCGTACAACGACACCCAGGTCGCGGAGGGGCTGCGGGAGGTCGGCTACTGGCGCTTCGTCACCTCCTCCGACTTCGCGATCGACGTCGCCGAGAACTGGCAGTCGGAGTACCTCCAGTTCTTCCTCTACATCGGCGCGACCGTCTGGCTCGTGCAGCGCGGCTCGCCCGAGTCGAAGCGGGTGGGCGAGGAGGGCCTCGAGACCGACGAGCAGCAGAAGGCGGGGGCGTCCGCGGAGGACGACTCGCCGCCCTCGGCGTCCGCCGGCGGCCTGCGGCAGGCGCTGTTCTCGCACTCGCTGCTGCTGGTGATGGGGGCGGTGTTCCTGCTGTCCTGGGCGGCGCAGTCGGTGACGGGCGTCGTGGCCTACAACGAGGAGCAGCTGACGAGCCTGGAGGCGCCCGTCGACTGGCTCGGCTACGTCTCCTCCGCCGACTTCTGGAACCGGACGCTCCAGAACTGGCAGTCGGAGTTCCTCGCGGCGGGCAGCATGGCGGCGCTCGCCGTGTTCCTGCGCGAGCGCGGGTCGAGCGAGTCGAAGAAGGTGGGCGATCCGCACGGACGGACGGGGATCTGAGTGGTCAGGGTGCGTCGGATCGGACGCGGATCTCGTCGCCCTCGAGGGCGAACCGCAGGGACGTGCCGATCGGGAACCGCTCGCGCAGGGCCTCCGGCGCCGCCGACGTCACGGTGAACTGCGCGACCGCGGGGAACGCTCCGGCCGTGCAGCCCTGGAAGAACAGGCCGTCCTGCGGCTCGGCGGTCCGCACGATGGAGAGGCACGAGCCGGCGCTCGAGGAGCGGCGCTGCCGGACGACGGTGAGCCCCGTGTCGGCGGGCAGGCTCTGCCGCACGACGGTGAGCCCGCCGAAGTCCTCGGTGGTGACCGATCCGTCGAACCCCAGTCCCTCCCAGCCGGGGAGGTCGGTGCCGTTCGACAGCGGCAGCACGGCGACCTCGCGGCCGGGCTGTCCGTCCTCGGCGGTGGCGAGGAGGGTGGCCCCCGCGGCGACGGCGGCCGTCGCGGCCAGCGCGGCGGGGAGGAGGAGGCCGCGCCGACGGGAGCGGCGGGGCGGGACGTGGCCGAGGGGGTCGGACGCCTCGTCGGCGGAGGCGTCCGCGGGAGGTGCCGCGTCCTCCGGCGCCGCGTCCCCGGAGTCCGCGGGAACCACCGCGCCCGGCAGTGCGGTGCCGAGGGCGGGACGGACGCGGGCCTCGAGCGCGGAGAGCCGGGCGAGCGCGCCGGGGTCCCGCTCGATGTCGGAGCCTCGGCCGTAGGCGCGCCGCTGCAGCTCCGCGAGCTCGTCCGGTCGCTGATCGTCCACCCCCGGATCCTCGCAGGCCCGGCGCCCGAGCGGGACCCGCCGGCGCGCCGAGGTCCTGGCGGTCGAGCAGCCCGGACGGCTCATCGAGACCCGGTGGACGGTGCGGCCGCTCGGCCGGCGGGGGAGGTCAGTCGTCGTCGTCGAGGTCGTCGTCGCGGTCGGCGGCGATCATCTCGACGATCGTGTCGACGGTGAGCCAGGGGCCGTTGCTGACCTCGCCGATCTTCTCGCGGTCCTTGAAGACGACGATGCGGTCGCTGAGGCGCACCACCTCCTCCAGCTCGGACGAGATGTAGACGACGGTCACCCCCTCCTTCGCGAGCTGCGCGATGTGCGCCTGGATCTCGACCTTCGACGCCACGTCGATCCCGCGCGCCGGCTCGTCGAGCACGAGCAGCCGCGGACGGGTCGCGAGCCACCGCGCGAGGACCACCTTCTGCTGGTTGCCTCCGGAGAGGTACTTCACCGGGATGTCCGGGTCGGCCGGCGAGATGTTCAGCGCCTCGACGTAGGTGCGCACCAGGGTGTCGGTCTCGGCAGCCGAGAGCGGGTGCGCCCAGCCGCGCAGAGCCTGCAGGCCCAGCACGAGGTTCTCGCGGAGGGAGAGGTCGCCGATGATCCCGTCCTCGCGGCGGTTCTCGCTCGAGTGGGCGATGCGGTGGCGCAGGCCCGACACCGGGTCGGAGATGTGCGCGGGCTGGCCGTCGATCAGCACCTCGCCGGTGTCCGGCTTCTCGACCCCGCTCACCAGCGACGCCAGCTCGGTGCGCCCCGAGCCGCGCAGGCCCGCGAAGCCCACGATCTCGCCGCGGTGCAGCTCCAGATCGGTCGGACCCACGGCGCCGCGGCGGCCGATCCCGTGCGCGCGGTAGATCGCCGGGCCGACCGGCTGGCGGCGGTGCTCGCGGCGGTCGGAGCCGATCTGCCGCAGCGCATCGATGTCCTTGCCGATCATCTTCGCGATCAGCTCGGCGCGGTCCATGGTGTGCGCCGGGTACTCGCCGACGGTGCCGCCGTCGCGGAGCACCGTCAGCCGGTCGCTGAGGGTGAGGACCTGCTCGAGGAAGTGCGAGACGAACAGGATCGCGACGCCCTGGTCGCGCAGCCTCCGCAGCACCGTGAAGAGGCGGGCCACGTCGCTGAGGTCGAGGCTGGAGGTGGGCTCGTCGAGCACGAGCACGCGCGGACGGTCGACCATCGCGCGGCTGATCGCGACCAGCTGGCGGATCGCCGGCGAGAGCGAGCGCAGCGGCAGGTGCGGATCGAGGTCCTCCAGGCCCAGCTCGGCGAGCATCTCGGCCGCGCGGTGGTGGGTGCGCGACCAGGAGATGCCGAAGCGGCCGCGGACCTCGTGGCCGAGCATCACGTTCTCGCCGATGCTGAGGTTGTCGGTGAGGCGCTCGTCCTGGAACACGGCCGTGATGCCCGCTGCCTTCGCCTCCGCCGGGCCGCTGAAGCGCCGGGCGACGCCGTCGACGAGGATCTCGCCCGCGTCGGGCTGGTGGATGCCGGTGAGCGTCTTGATCAGCGTGGACTTGCCCGCGCCGTTCTCGCCCATCAGCCCGTGGATCTCGCCCGGCACCAGCCGCAGGTTCCCGTCCGTCAGAGCGGGTCCGGAGGCGAAGGAGACGCGGATGCCGGTCATCTCGACGACGGGTGCCGCGGAGCTCCGGGTCGTCCTCGATGAGATCGCCACGTGCCGTCCTCGGTTCGTGTGCGGCGCGCCGTCAGGGTCCGGCGTGCCAGGGGCTGCCGCCGATGATACGCGAGCGCATGCGGCGGGACGGGAACAGGAGGGTCACGATCGGGGAGCGGCCGTGGAGGAGCGGATCACCAGCTCCGTGGGGATCCGGGTGCGCTGCGGGATCTCCTGGCCGCGGATCCTCGCGTGGATCACCTCGGCGACCGTCGTCCCGAGCTTGTCGAAGTCCTGGCGGACCGTCGTCAGCGGCGGGAGGAAGTGGCGGGCGGTGGGCAGGTCGTCGAAGCCGACGATGCTCATGTCCTCGGGCACGCGGATCCCGCGCTCGACGAGGCCGTGGATCACTCCGAGCGCCATCTCGTCGTTCGCGACGACCATCGCGGTGAAGTCGGGCACCGACTGCAGGCTCGCGGCGAAGTCGTACCCGGAGTCCGGGGTCCAGTCGCCGATGACGATGGGGCGCTCGTGCATCCCCCACGACTTCGCGCGGCTGTGGAAGGCGCGCTCGCGGGCGCGCGCGTCGAGCCAGTCGAGGGGGCCGGAGAGGTGCAGCACGTCGCGGTGGCCGAGGTTCCCCAGGTGGTCGACGGCCTGGAACATGCCGGCCTGCTGGTCGACCGAGACGGTGAGGAAGCTCGGATCCTTATCGCTCTTCACCACGAGCGTCGGCACGCCGATCTCGACGGTGCGGAGGGTCGCCACGGAGGAGGAGCGCGGCGCGATCACGCAGAGCGCGTCGATCCCGAGGCCCATCAGGTGGGCGATCGCGTCGGTGGGGGTCATCTCGAGGTCCGGCCGCAGCGCGACGGAGGTGATCGAGTACCCCTTCTCGCGGGCGGCGCGCTCGATCGCGCGGAGGGTGCTCGACGGCCCGTACTCGGCGCCGCTCTCGATCATCACGCCGATGCGGTCGGTGCGCTGCGTGACGAGGGAGCGGGCGGCGATGTTCGGCCTGTAGTTGAGCTCGTCGACCGCCTCGAGGACCTTCTGGCGGGTCGACTCCTTGATGTTGGGGTGCCCGCTGAGCACGCGCGACACGGTCATGTGCGAGACGCCCGCGACCGCCGCGACATGGCGGAGGTTCGGCCGATCGGCCATGAGAGGACCTCCTCCGCTCCCCGGGCGGGTGAGTCGCGCCACCCCGGCGCGGACGAGGCTCAGAGGGCTCGGCTGCCGGGGGTGGCACCAGCATAGTCAGGCGGGGCCGACCTCCCGGTGGGCGCCTCCTGAGCGGGCGGGCATCGTCCGATCCGCTGCGGCATCCGCCGTGGCGCGGGGCGGGCGGGACCGTCCCGGACGCGTCGCTCCCACTGCGGTCCTCGATGATCGAGGGGGGTCCGGGGCGTCGTGAGCCCTCGCCAGAACACGTCGTGCAGGGAATGCTCGGCGACGAGCTCCGGAAGGATCGGGGCCGCGTCCGCTCCTCGTAGGAGGATGTCGTCCAACGAAGCGATGACGTCCACGACCGAGCGCGGAGTGAACTGCCCGGCGAGACGTTTCGCCTTCGCACGGACGTTGTTGGGCGTGGGGCCCGCATCGATCACGGAGTGGTTCCAGAGCCGGCTGTGGTGAGCGCACCGGTTGCGCAGGTAGACGAGTGCGCGGACCCGGTAGGCGAAACCGGCTCGGGCGACTCCCAGACCGGACGCGACGTCCCCCCGCAAGCGATCCTCGTGCCCCTCGCTCGATGCATCTCGACAGAGTTCCGAAGGACCAGGCCTCGACGGCCGACCACACCGGTAGCTCGCCGAAGGCGGCCGCGCCCCTGCCGCCGGGGAGCTCCGTGAAGCGGAGGACATGCCGTTCCCTGCTGCGCTCGATGTCGCGGAGGCACGAATCGACTGTCGATTCCGCGTTCGGAGACTCGGAGTAGAAGCTCTTCTCGAGAGAGCACTCGTGCGGGCCGTCCTCACGAGCGATGACATGAGCCGTACGGCTGCGGAGAAGGATCTCGGCACGGGCCAGTCGAGCACGCAGGCTCTGCCGCAGCGCTTCATCTGCGTCGCAGACCGCTCGGACGTCCTCGAACGAGACTCCGTCCGCGAACGAGTCGTCCCCGTCGTGCGGAGCCTGCTGGAACTAGCGGGCGTACCCGGAGAAGCGGTAGTGGTTCTGCGCGGCCAGGTAGCTCGTGCAGGCCTCCCCGTCGGCGATGCCGAGCCCGCGGTCTCGGAGGAGCTGGACCTGCTGCTTCCACGACAGGCTCGGTTTCCGTGCCATCGCAGTACCTCGGTGCCGAAGAAAAAGGCCCCTCCCATGTGAGCATCGCGGAGAGGCTTGGGAGGGGGTCGATCGGATCGAATCTACCAGGCGTCCCTCAGCCGTGGTCCCTGCGGCGCCACTCGACCAGCAGGTGGCACGAGTGCTGATCGGACCATCGCCGCAGGACGGAGAGGGCCGACCGCCGCGGCGCCGAACGCTGCGGGTCTTCGAAGGCGCGGGGCGGGCGAGTACTCTCGGGAGCCTCATGGCACGCGACAACGAACCGACCGTCACCCTCACCGATCCGCTCGAGGAGCGCCTGCGCGCGCAGGTCGCCCGCGAGGGGGAGCGCAACGTCGCTCTGCGATCCGCGGCCCTGCTCACCGGCGGGTACGAGGGCGAGTCCTTCCTCCTCACCGTGGGCGGCGAGCACGCCGACGGGATCCTCAAGGGAGCGCCCTCCCTCTACTGGCCCGAGCTCTGGGGCGCGCGCGCGCTCCTCTACGTCTGGGACAACGACGCCGCCGACGCGGTGACCGCCGGACTCGCGAACCCCTCCTGGCGCGTCCGCGAGATGTGCGCCCGCGTCTGCGCCGAGCGCGTGCTGGGCGGGCAGAAGAAGCTGTCCCGCCTGACCACCGACGAGCACCCCCGGGTCCGCGCGGCCGGAGCGCGCGCTCTCGTGGCGGCCGCTCTGGCGGGGATCTCCTCCGGTCGCGACGCGAAGGGCGAGTTCGCGGCGAGCGTCGAGGCCGTCCTGACGGGCATGCTCCGCGACCCGGACCGCGACGTCCGCCGCGCCGCGCAGCAGTCGGCCGACGCGCTGCGGGACGCCCGCTCGGCCTGAGCGGACCGCCCGCCGGCGGTCGAGGCGTCGCGAAGGGCTGCCTCCCGGCTCCGATGACGACCGTTCGTGACGCCTCGGAGCCCCGGGGGCTCAGCCGACCAGGTGCGTCGCGCGCTCGAAGGCGCGCTTCAGCTCGTCGCGCTTGCGGGGCTGGCTCATCGCCCGCTGGCCGGGGCTCCACGAGTCGATGACGGTCGGGCCGTCGACCAGGTACGGCTCGATGTTCTTCTTCCAGCCGCTGGTCGGCGCGGTCCCGGCGTTGACGACGACCCGCAGGTCGGGGAGCAGCGGCAGGAGCCGGCGCAGCTCCATCGCGCCCTGCCGCACCTCGTCCGCGTCGGGGGCGCCGTCGAGCTGCCACGGCACGATGTTCCAGACCAGGGTGCGGGCGTGCAGTCCGACCTGGTCGCGGAGGGTCCAGGTCGAGGCGGCGGTCGCGTCGTCGTTGTCGACCGAGACGAAGCCGGAGCCGTCGGGGCCGGTCGACATCGGTCCCGGGGCCTCCAGCACGATGAGCGCGCGCGCCTCGACGCCGGCCTCGGCCGGGTCGAAGTCGGGCACCACGGCACCCGGATGCCTGCGCATGCGCCGGGCGAGGAGCTCCTCGCGGAACGCCCGGAGGGGCTGCACCGAGGGCTCGTCCTCGAGCAGGGCCCGGCGCTCGTCGAGGGCGGAGCGGTCGCGGAAGCCGTACGGCTCGGTCAGGAACACCCTCCGAGGCTAGTCGCGATCGGCGCCGCCGCGGGAGGCGGGCCTGCGGGCGCCCTCCTGGGTGACCCCGGCAGGGCCTGGCTCGTGCCGCCCCCGGCTCCTACGGTCTGACTGCAGTCGAGAATCTGGACCGGAGGGGGTCACCGTGTCGGACGAGCCGTCAGTGAGCATCGGGGTTCCGTACGTCGAAGGGGGGTCGTCGCTGCAGGTGCTGGACGTGTACAGCAGGTCGGTGTCCCCGGCCGAGGACGCCGCTCGGCCGGCCGTCGTGCTGATCCACGGCGGCGGGTGGTTCCGGGGGGACAAGAGCAAGGAGCGGGCGCTCGCGACGATGCTGGTCGACGCCGGCTACCTCGTGTTCGCGGCGGACTACCGCGAGGCTCCGGACTCGGTCTTCCCGGCCAGCAGGGACGACGTGCTCGCCGCGGAGCGGTGGGCGGTCGCGTCCGAGTGGGCGTTCGACCGGAGCAGACTGGCGTTCTTCGGCGGATCGGCGGGCGGGAACCTGGTCGTGGAGGCCGCGATCGCCACCGGCCGGCCCGCCGTCAGCTGGTCGGGGATGTTCGACCTCCTCGGCATCGTCGAGGCGACCGACGACCTCCCGGCCACGCCGACGACGCAGGACCTCGACGCCATGAAGAGCGCCGACATCAACCAGACCGGCCGGAACGACGCCTTCCTGCGCTGGACGATCCTCAACGAGGTCGGGGGCGACCGCGGGCTGCTCACCGCCGCCTCCACGACGCGCCACGCCTCCCCGGACGGCGGGCCGGTGTTCCTGGCCAACTCGCTCGGCGAGTTCGTCCCCGTGAGCGACGCGCACGCCATGCAGGCGGCGCTCTCCGCGGTCGGAGTCGCCAGCACGCTGCAGCTGATCCCGGGCACCCGTCACGCCGAGGGGTACACGGAGGCGGCCATCGGCCCCTCGCTCGCCTTCCTCCGCGACGCCCTCCCGCCGGCCCGAGCATGACGACGGAGTTCGCCGGAGTCGGAAACGTCTTCTACTTCGTCGACGACCTCGACGCCGCGATCGCCTGGTACTCGGCGCGGCTCGGGCGCGAGCCCGTCGTCCGCGGCGGGGCGCTCGTGGCCTACGACCTGGACGGCACCCGCCTGACGCTGCACGAGCGGGACGAGCTGAACCGGCCCGGACCCGACGGCACGAGCCCGTACTGGACGGTCCCCGACGTCGACGCCGTCGTCGCCGACTGGACGGCGAACGGCGCCGTCGCCCACCGCGGTCCGAAGACGGTGTTCACGGGGGAGCGGCTGTGCCAGCTGCTGGACCCGTTCGGCAACCTCTTCTCGGTGCGGCAGGCCGTGCCCCGTGACTGAGGACGTCGCTCCGGCTCCCGCTCCCGCCGCCCCGGCGCAGACGTCCGCGCCGGCGCAGCCGTCGGCCTGGGCGCCCATGGCGATCACCGCCTTCCGCGTGCTGTGGTTCGCCCAGCTGGGCAGCAACATCGGCACCTGGATGCAGACCGTCGGAGCCCAGTGGTACCTGGTCGAGGCGGCCGCGGGCGCGGCGGTCGTCGCGCTCGTGCAGACGGCGAGCCTGGCGCCCTCGATCCTCGTCGCCCTCCCCGCGGGCGTGCTGGCCGACTCGCTCGACCGGCGGCGGCTGCTCATCTGGGGGTCGTCGGCCAGCGCGCTGCTGGCGGCCGCTCTGACGGTCGTGGCGGCGGTCGGCGCGCTGACGCCGTGGACGATCCTGGCCTTCACCTTCCTGCTCGGCATCACCTCCACCCTGACCTCGCCGGCCTGGCAGGCGATCCAGCCGGAGCTCGTGCCCCGGAACCTGATCGCGGCGTCGTCGGCCCTCGGCGGGGTGACCGTGAACGGCGCCCGCGCGGTCGGCCCGGCCCTGGCGGGAGTCGTCCTCTCGGCGTTCGGCGCTCCGGTGGTCTTCGGCATCAACGCCCTGAGCTTCATCGGCGCCGTGCTCGCTCTGCTCTGGTGGAAGCGGCCGGCGCAGACCGGCCTCGACGACCGCGAGCAGTTCGGCGCCGCGCTGAAGGGAGGGATCCGGTACGTCGCCTCCGCCCACCTCGTCCGCCGGATCCTCCTCCGCTCCGCGCTCTTCGCCCTGCCGGCCAGTGCGCTCTGGGCGCTGCTGCCGCTCACCGCGAAGCGCCTCCAGCTCGACTCCAGCGGCTACGGCTTCCTCCTCGGGGCCCTCGGTGCCGGCGCCGTGCTCGGCGTCTTCGCCCTGCCGCTCGCCCGCCGGAAGCTCTCGGACGACGTCGTGATCGGGGCGAGCGCCCTGCTGTTCGCGGCGGGGACGCTCGCGGCGGCCTTCCTGCCCCTCGTCCCGGCGCTGCTGCTGCTGGTCCTCGCGGGGCTGGCCTGGATCGGCACCCTCACCGTGCTGAACGCGGCGCTGCAGCTCACGCTGCCGCAGTGGGTGCGGTCCCGCGGAGCCTCGATCTACATCCTGGTCTTCATGGGGACCATGGCGGTCGGCTCGATCGGCTGGGGCCTGGCCGCGCAGGTGCTCGGCACCGCGCCCGCGTACGCCGCGGCGGCCGCTCTGCTCCTCCTCGTGGCGGCCAGCGTGCGGGTGCTGCCCCTGCTGCCGGGGACGGGCACCGTCGACCGCAGCATCTCGATGTCGTGGCCCACGCCCACGCTGGTGTTCGAGCCGGAGCCGACGGACGGGCCGGTGATGGTGCAGATCTCGTGGACGGTCCGCCCCGACTCCCTCGCGGACTTCCGATCGGCCATGCGGCTGCTGGAGAGCTCCCGCCGCCGGACCGGCGCCTCGCGGTGGGCGCTCTACCGGAGCGGGGAGGAGGCCGACGTGCAGCTGGAGACGTTCATGGTGCCCTCGTGGGGCGAGTTCCGGCGGCAGGAGACCCAGCGGCTGACCGGCCGCGACCGCGAGATCCGCGCGGCGGCGCTGACGCACGCCGACGGCGATCCCGTCGAGCGGCACTTCTTCCCGAGCGCGACGCCCTCCTCCTGAGAGAGGGAGCGGCGGCGAGCCGTCCCCGTGGTCGTCGAGACGCCGGCGTGCGAGCGGTGTCTCGGCGGATGTCTCGCCCCGCGTCCCGGGCGCGAGGGCGGAGGTACGCCGCGGTCAGCCGCCGACGGTGGAGCCGAAGCCGGACTTGCCGGAGGAGCCGAAGCCGCCCGAGAGGGTCGCCTTCGAGCCGACGGTCGAGCCCGCCGGCGCGCGCTGCACGACGTCGGGCTGGGTCGCTCCGCGGGCCGCGAAGCCACCGGACGCGACGGGCGCCCAGCTGGTCGCCCGCGTCGAGTTCCAGCGCGAGGACGCGAAGATCAGCGGGCCGAGCCAGAAGCCGCCGGCGTAGTGCCCGCGGTACTCGTCGGTGGCCTCGCACAGCTGCTCGGGGTCGTCGCCGACCTCCTCGCCCTGCGCCTGGAGCTGGGCGATCTGCTCCCGCACGTCGGCGAGGCAGTCCTCACGGCTCGCGTAGACGGGGCGCTCGGCGTTCTCGGGGATGACGTAGTCCTGGCCGTCGGCTCCCGTGGCGACGACGCCGTCGGTCGAGGGGCCGCCGTTCGCGAGGGCCACAGCGAGGCCGACCGCGCCGACCGCGACCGCGCCGCCGATGAGCAGGCCGCGGCGGTTCTTCGCGATGCCGCTGATGCCGACGCTCCGGGAGCGGTGGGGAGCGGTGCGGGTGGAGCCGTCGCCGCGGCCGGTGCCGCCGCTCGAGCCGCCGCTCGGCGTGCCGGAGCCCGCCGCGGGCTCGCGGCTGCCCCAGTCGTTCCCGGAGCTCGGCGTCCCCGAATCGCCGGGGGTGCGGTCGTCGTCCGTCATCGGGTCTCCTCGTCCTGCGGGCGGGCCGCGCGGGTGTCCTGCGGCCGGTCGTGCTCGGGGGCGCCGTACTCGGGCGCGGGGGTGCCGGGCGCGGGAGCGCCGTAGGCGGGGGTGGCGCCGTGCTCGGGGCGGGAGGCGGCCGACGCGGCGTCCGCGTCCGTCGCGGCCCCGTCGCTCCGTCCGCCCTCGATGTAGTGGGGGACGAACTCCGCCAGGTCGCCGGTGATCAGGCCGCTCGTCTCGCGCACGTCGATGCCGGCCGGGGTCTCGCCGACGATCCAGCTGCCGATGACGACGGTCTTCCCGTCGACCCGGGCCAGCTCGGCGCGCTCCTGGTGGATGAAGCCCTCGGCGCCGTAGCTCCCGCCGTTCTCGGCGACGACCGAGCCGTCGGCGTCGAGGACCGTCACGTTGGCGCCCTCCCGGCCCAGGCGCGGCTTGCGCACCTGGGCGGTGCCGGGCAGCGGATGCACGGAGGCGGGCAGCAGGTTCGGGTGGCCGCGGAACATCTCCCACAGCACCACCAGCAGCTGCTTGTTGCTGAGCAGGAGCTTCCACGCCGGCTCGACCCAGCGGGTGCGCTCGCGCCGGTCGAGGAGGAGGCCGCCGAACTGCTCGCCGAGCATCCACTCCCACGGGTACAGCTTGAAGACGTGGCGGATCGGCTCGCCGTCGCCGTCGAGGAAGCCGGCGCCGTCGAGCTCGTAGCGGATGTCCTCGACGAAGATCAGCTTGGGGTCGAAGCCGGCCTGCGCCGCGGTCTCGGCCATGTAGGCGACGGTGTCGGCGTCCTCGACGATCAGCTCGCCGTCTCCGGAGTCGTGCAGCGACGCGAGGTGCAGCCGGGCGCCCTCGTCGAGGCTCCAGCGCTCGAGGCGGAGGTGGCGCCACTGCTCGACGAGCTGCTCGTGCAGGCTGTTGAACTGGTCGGCGTCGGGACCCTTCGTCTCGACGAGCCACTGCCACTGGGCCGCGGCGGTCTCGACCAGCGAGGTCGGGGTGTCGGCGTTGAACTCGAGCAGCTTCACCGCGCCCGCGCCGTCGTAGGCGAGATCGAAGCGGCCGTAGACCGTGGGGTCGTCCTCGTCCCACGAGGTGCGCACCAGCTCGTGGAAGCGGGGCGGGATGCCGAACTCGGCGAAGCGGCCCTTCCGCACCACGAGCTCGCACGCCTCCATGCAGAGGTCGAAGAGCTCCGAGGTCGTGCGCTCGAGCAGGTCGATCTCGGCGGGCTCGAAGGAGTACGCCGCGGACTCGTTCCAGTAGGGGCGGCCGCCCTCGGAGGGGAGGTCGTAGAAGCTGAAGCCGATCTCGTCGCAGCGGGCTCGCCAGTCCGGTCGCGGAGTGAGGGTGTGTCTGCGCATGATGTCCGGCAAGTGTAGGTCGGGCGTCCGCGTGAGGGCAGGGGGTGGCGCCGTCCTCCGCGCTAGCCTCGACGGGAGCGAAAGGCCGTGCCATGACAGCACCCCTCCCGCTCGCGGGCGTCCGCGTCCTCGAGCTCGGCAACTTCATCGCGGCGCCCACCGCGGGCCGGCTGCTCGCCGACTTCGGCGCCGAGGTGATCAAGGTGGAGCGGCCCGGCACGGGGGACGAGCTGCGCCGCTGGCGGCTGCACGAGGGGTCCGAGACCTCGCTCCTCTTCCACACGATCAACCGCAACAAGCGCTCGATCGCGCTCGACCTGCGCACGGACGAGGGGCGCGACGCCGTCCGCCGCCTGGTCGCCGAGTGCGACGTGGTGCTCGAGAACTTCCGGCCCGGCACGCTCGAGCGCTGGGGGATCGGGCCGGACGTGCTCGACGAGGCCCGGCACGGCATCGTGATCGGACGCATCTCCGCGTTCGGGCAGACCGGCCCGCTGTCGGCCCGGCCCGGATTCGCGGCGGTCGCGGAGGCGATGGGCGGGTTCCGCGAGCTGGTCGGCGACCCGGACCGGCCGCCCGTGCGCGTCGGCGTCTCGATCGGCGACTCGATCGCCGGGCTGTACGCGGGCTACGGAGTGATGATGGCGCTGTTCCAACGCGAGACCCGCCGCTCCGCCGGGCTGGATCCGGCACCGCTGGCGGAGCGGGTCGTCGACGTCGCGCTCCACGAGGCGATGTTCTCGATGACGGAGTCGCTGATCCCCGACTACCAGGCGCACGGCATCGTCCGGGAGCGCGTCGGCGGGCGGATGGAGGGCATCGCCCCGACCAACGCCTACACCTGCGCCGACGGGGCGAGCATCGTGATCGCGGGGAACGCGGACGCGATCTTCCAGCGGCTGATGGCGGTGATCGGCCGCGCCGACCTGGGCGAGGACCCGGCGCTCGCCTCGAACGAGCAGCGCTGGGCCCGGCGCGACGAGCTGGACGCGGCGATCGGCGCGTGGACGGCGGGCCGCACCGCCGCCGAGGCGCTCGCGGTCCTCGACGACGAGGGCGTCCCCTCCGGCCCGATCTACACGGCCGCCGACATCAGCGCGAGCGAGCAGTACGCGGCGCGCGACATGATCCAGGCCTTCGACGTCGAGGACGCCGGCGGCACCCTGCGCGGCGTGGGCTTCCCGGGGATCGTGCCGGTGCTCGGCGGCCGCTCCCTCCCCATCCGCTCGCTCGCGCCCGACCTGGGCCAGGACACCGAGGAGGTGCTGGGGATGCTCCGGCGCACCGGTCCCGCTGCTCCCTCCGCCGGCGGGGCTGCTGCTGCGGCTCCGGCCGCTGCTGCTGCTCCCTCCGCCGCCGCTGCCGAGGAGGCCGGCCGGTGACCGCGCTCGCCTCCGCGCGCCTGCGAGACGTCACCCTCCGCGACGGCCTGCAGCTCACCGGCAAGCTCCTGACGACCGAGCGCAAGGTCGACCTCGCGCGCACGCTGCTCGCCGCGGGAGTGCCCGAGCTCGAGATCGGCTCGCTCGCGCGCGGCGACCTCGTCCCTCCGATGGCCGACACCCTCGACGTGATCGCCGCGCTCACTCCCGAGGAGCTGGAGCGGTGCTGGGTGTGGGTCGCGACTCCGCGCCACGTCGAGCGTGCGGCCGCCGCGGGGGCGCGCCGCTTCCAGTACTGCTTCTCGGCGTCCGACTCGCACAACCTCGCCAACGTCGGCAGGCCGACCGAGGCGAGCCTGGCCGCGATGCCGGAGGCGGTCGCGCTCGCCGAGAGCGTCGGCGGGCGGATCCAGCTGTGCATCGCCACCTCCTTCACCTGCCCGTTCGAGGGCCCGGTCGACCCGGAGCGCGTGCTCGCGATCGCGCGCGACCCGCGGGCGGAGGGAGCGGCCGACGTGGTCGTCTGCGACACGCTCGGGCAGGCGCACGCCGGCCAGGTGGCGTCGCTCGTCTCGCGCGTGGCGGCGGAGACCCCGCCTCGCGAGATCGTGTTCCATGGGCACGACACCTGGGGCTCGGGCGTCGCGAACGCGATCGCCGCCGTGCAGGCCGGGGCCGCGGTGGTCGACGGCGCGCTCGGCGGCCTCGGCGGCTGCCCCTTCGCACCGGGCGCCAGCGGCAACACGGCGACCGAGGACCTCCTGTTCGCCCTGCGCCCCGACTGGTTCACGCCCGGCGCGCTCGCGGTCCTCGTCGGCGAGTCGGAGGCGCTGCTCGCCGAGCTCGGCGAGCCCGGCCGCTCGAAGGCCGCGCAGGGCGCCCGCTCGAACGCCCCCGCGTTCCCCTGGGCGCTCTGAGCGGATCGTCCCCCGCCCGCCGGTCCGAAGCGTCGCGAACGGCCGCCTCCCGCCGCGGAGGACGACCGTTCGCGACGCCTCGACAGCGTCGTGCGGGTCAGCGCGCGAGTAGCGCGCCGAGGCGTGCGCGCTCGGCGCGGAGGACGTCGACCAGGAGGGACCCCTCGGGCGCGGCGAGCCAGCGCTCCAGGGCGAGGTCGAAGAGGGCGGAGGCCGCGAGGGCGGCGAGGGCCGCGTCCTCCGGCGCGACTCCGGCGTCGACGATGGCGGCGCGCATGCTCTCGGCGAGGGCGGCCGACTTCAGGAGCTCGCGCTCGCGCAGCTGCGGCTCGGAGCGCACGACGGCACGACGGGCGGCGATCGGAGCGCGCCAGGTCTGGAGGTCGCCCGAGGCGGCCGCCTCGAGGCCGTGCATCACGAGGTCCATCGGCGCGAGGCCGGCGGGGGCGCCGGCGAGCAGGCGGCCGACGATCTCGGGGAACTCGCGCTCGCGGAGGAATAGGACGTCGCGCTTGTCGGCGAAGTGGCGGAAGAAGGTGCGGGTGGTGAGCCCGGCGCGCTCCGCGATCGCGGGGACGGTGGTGCCCGCGTAGCCGTGCTCGGCGAAGAGCTCCATCGCCGCCTGCTCGAGGCGGAGGGCGGCGTCGGGAGCCCAGCGTGACATCCGCCCAGGATAGCTGACGACACGACGTGTCATCAGGAGTAGAGTGACGACACGTCCTGCCATCACTTCCGACTGGAGCCGCCCGTGCCCGAGAACGCCGCCGCCCTGCTGACCGCCCCGCGGGCCGACCTCGTCGTCCGCCCCGCTCCGATGCCCGTCCCCGGTCCGGGGGAGGTCCTGCTGCGCAACCGCGCCCTGGCCGTGAACCCGGTCGACGAGATGAAGCAGTGGACGGGCGATCTGATGTTCCGGTGGGTGCCGTACCCGGCGGTGCTCGGGGAGGACGTGGCCGGAGTGGTCGAGGCGGTCGGCCCTGGAGCGACGCGCTTCGCCGTCGGCGACCGGGTCGTCGCGTACGCGGTCGGGATGGAGCGCGGGCAGCGGAACCGCGACGAGGGCGCCTTCCAGGAGTACACGGTCGTGCGCGAGGACCTGGCGGCGCCGATCCCCGACCGGCTGGGCTTCGAGGAGGTGGCGGTGCTGCCGCTCGCGGTCTCGACGGCGGCGACGGCGCTGTTCCAGCGGGACCACCTCGCCCTGCCGCACCCGAGCGTGCCGGTCCGGCCGACGGGCAGGACGGTCGTGGTCTGGGGTGGGACGACGAGCGTGGGGAGCAACGCGATCCAGCTCGCCGTCGCCTCCGGGCACCGCGTCGCGACGACCGCGTCGCCTCGCAACCACGATCGGATGCGCGAGCTGGGCGCCGAGATCGTGCTCGACTACCGCAGCCCCTCCGTCGTCGCCGACCTGGTGGCGGCGCTCGCGGGCCACGAGGTCGCGGGGGTGCTCGCGATCGGGACGGGTTCCGGTGCCCCGTCGGTGGCGGTGGCCGCGGGCACCGGAGCGCGACGGGTCGCCCTGGCCAGCCCCTCCGTCTCGTTCGGCTCGCTCCCGCGCCGGCGCGGTGTCAGCGCCGCCTTCGTGCGGACGATGCTGCGCGTGGTCAGCGGCACCGCGGCGCTGCAGATCGCGGCCCGGCGCCGCGGCATCCGCGCCCGCTTCGTCTGGGGCGGCTCGCTGATGACGAACGAGGTGGGGCCGATGCTGTGGCGCGACCACCTGCCGGCGGCGCTCGCCGAAGGCCGTCACGTCTGCGCCCCGGCGCCCGAGGTGGTGGGGGAGGGGCTCGCCGCGCTGCAGCCCGCCCTCGACCGGCTGCACGAGGGTGTGTCGGCGGTGAAGCTGGTCGTCCGGCTCTGAGGGGCGGGCCGCCGCCCGCCCAGGCCGTGCCGCGGACCGGCCGCTCCGCCCGCAGCCGCCCAGCCCGAGCCGTGCCGCGGAGTGGCCGCCGCGCAGGGTCCTCGGTATCGTGGCGCGCTCCGACGCGACCCGAGGAGATCCCGTGATCCGCCGCACCGGCCCCGGAGCCGCCGCGCTCCTCCTGCTCGCCCTGACCGGCTGCTCCGCCGGGTCGTCGCCCGCGGCGTCCCCGTCCGCCACTCCGGAGCCCGTCGGCGGCCTCGGGGTCGCCGTCTCGGCGCTCTGCGAGCCCGGCTCCGATCCGCAGTGCGTCCCTGTCGGCGGGCAGGACGTCCTCGTCGATCCCGAGGACTTCACCCGCGCGGGCGTCGCCGCGGTCGAGGCCGATCCGAGCACGGGGGTCGTCGACGTCCGGTTCGACGAGGCGGGCGCCGCCCTCCTGCGCCGCGGCTCGCAGGCGGCCATCGACGAGGGGGCCGACGCCCGGCTCCTCCTCCGCGTGGGCGACCGGGTCGAGTCTGCGCTCTCCGTGATGCAGCCGATCGAGGGCGACACCGTGCAGATCGTTCCCGCGGAGGGCGACGCGCAGGGGCTGGTCGACCGGATCCTCGCCGGCTGACGCCCGCCTAGGATCGGCGCATGGCGAAGGGTTTCCGCACGGAGCGCACGCAGGCGCTCCTCCTCGCGCAGCCCTGGGCGCTCTCGCTGGTGAGCGCCGTCTTCGTGGCGGGGATGCTCTGGCTGGCGGCGGACGCGGGCTGGGATCTCGGCGCGGTCGTCGGCGGCGGACGCCGGCACGCGCCGCTGTGGCTGGTGCTCCTGCTCGGCCTGCCGCTGTTCGGCGCCGGAGTGGTGCTCGGCGCGGTCCGGCAGGTGCGGCTCCTGCGGCGGCCGGCGGCGCCGCCCGTCCCGAGTCCGGAGGCGGAGCGGCTGCGGCGCGAGGGCCCGGGCTGGCTCAGCCGGCGCGAGGACGAGCGAGCGGCGCAGGGCGGGACCGGGAGCGCGCAGGGCGGCACCGGCGGCACACCGGACGTGATCGGCAGCGCTCCCGACGGCACGGACGACCCGCGCGACGAGGCCCGCTGACCGCGCCTCAGAGGTGCAGCATCCCCCAGTCGATGATCACGGCCAGCGCCGTGTAGGCCGCGGCCACCGCTCCGACCGCCTTGCCCGCGCGGTCGAGGTCGGCCTGCGGGTCCGGACCGGCGTCGGCGACGACCCGGAGCAGCGCTCCGACCAGCGCGATCAGCGTGATCGCCAGGATCCAGACCTTGAGCGACGCGTGCGGATCGACGTGCGCGAGCGTCAGCGCGACGACCGGCACCGCCACCACGAGCACCGACGCCAGCACCAGGAGGCAGCCGCGCCGGGTGAGGCCGGTCGGCCCGAAGGAGCCGCCGCGCATCCAGGCCCGCACGCGCTGCCTCCGCGACGCGGGCGGACCGCCGGCGGAGTCCGCGTCGGTCGAGGGCCCCCAGTCCTGCGCGGTCGTCATCGCGCGGTGCCGGAGCGGTCGGGAGTCGGGCTGGGCCGCATCGGGTCCTCCAGGAGACGAGGGGGCACGTCGGACGGTGGTGCCGACCCCTCAGTCTCGGGAGCGCCTCCGGCAGCGGCAAGCGCCTCTTCCGGACATGTCCGGAAGAGGACGCTCAGGCCCGTCCCTGCAGGATCAGGTTCCAGTACACCCACGGCAGGACGCGGCGGTCGGCGAGGTAGGTGAGGCGCCGCTCCTTCGCCAGGCCCGTCCAGAAGGGGACGGTCGGCTTCGGGCGGTAGCGGTCGTCGAACTCGGCGAACACCACGCTCGACCGCGAGACCACGAAGGGGCAGACGGAGTAGCCGTTGTACACGCGGGGGAGCGGGCGGCCCTTCTGCGCGGCGACGAGGTTCTTCGCGAGCGTGGTGGTCTGCTGGCGCAGCGCTCCTCCGGACTTCGAGTTGACCGTGGCCGCCGCGTCGCCGAGCGCCCAGACGTCGGGGAACCGCGGGTGCCGCAGGGTCAGCGGGTCGACCTCGACGAAGCCGCCCTCGTCGCCCTCGGCGGCCAGCCCAGTGCCGGCCAGCCAGTCGGGGGAAGACTGCGGGGGCACGGCGTGCAGCACGTCGTAGGACAGCGTCTCGCGCGGGCCGTCGGTCGAGCGCCGCGCGCGGTCGGGGCCGGGGAGGGCGGTCGCGCGCTCGTCGACGGCGAGGACGACCCTCCGCTCGGCCGCGTCGACCTCGACCAGCTCGCGGCCGTAGCGGACCTCGATCCCGTACTCCGCCACCTTCCGCTCGAGCTCGGAGTCGATCAGCGGCATCCCGAACAGGGTGGGGGTCGGCACGACGAGCACGACGCGGATGCGGTCGAGGACGCCGGTCGCGCGCCAGTAGTCGCAGGCGAGGTACATCGGCTTCTGGGAGGCGCCGGAGCAGGTGCCGGGGCCGCCGGGCTGCGTGAAGACGACGGTGCCGGAGCGGACCTCGCGGAGCACCTGCGACGCCTTGCGGGCGTACTCGTACTCGTAGTTGGACACTCCGAACGGCGAGTCCATCGCCTCCTGGAGCCCGGGGACCGCGGCCCAGTCCTTCTGGATCCCGGGGCAGACGACGAGCTGCCCGTAGCCGACTATGCGGCCGGAGAGGAGGGTGACCGTGTGCGCGACCGGGTCGATCGTCTCGACGCGGTCCTGGATCCAGACGACCCCCTTCGGCGTCACCGAGCCCTGGGGCCGGGTCGCCGCGGAGGCGGGTGCTGTGCCGCCCGCGACGTGGGAGAGCATCGGCTGGTAGACGTGGGTCGACCGGGGCTCGATCACCGCGACGTCGTCCACTCCGGAGCGCCGCAGCCGTCCCGCGGTCGAGAGTCCGGCGTTGCCGCCGCCGATGATGAGGACGTCGTGGCGGGCCGCGCCGGGATCGGTCATGGCCTCACCCTAGGGGCGCGCCGGGGCGAGCGGACGGGCTTGCGCAGACCCGCGGAAGGGGGTGCGCTCGGAGTGCCCCGGGACGGTGATCCCGCACGGCCGCCCGGCTCGCGTCAGGCCGCCTCGAGCGCCTGGATCGCGGTCCTCGCGGTCGCGCAGGGGTAGGAGTCGTACCCGTCGTGGGCGTCGAAGGCGCGGCACTCGGCGCAGCGCAGCCGCACTCCGGCGCCGCCCGCGAGGACGCGCTCGGGGCGGTGCCCGTGCAGGATGACGGCGAGGCTCGCGACGAGGGGGTCGCTGCTCACCAGCGCGCTCCGCAGCGCCTCCGACCGGCGGCGGAGGTAGTCGTCCGCCACGGCGTCGATCGACTGCTCGGGGAGGTCCGGCTCGGGCCAGGAGGCGGGCCGCTCGACGGGCAGGTCGAGCTCGTCGAAGCCCATCGACCAGTCCGGGAAGCGGCGCTGCTCGTGCACGCTGGTCCAGACGGTGACCACTCCCTCGTGCCGCGGGTCGGCGAGGATCCGCGCGTAGAGCGAGCGCACGTCGGACTCCTCGCCCTCGAGCAGCTGCATCACGCGGCGGCCGCGGAAGACGAGCATCCCCGAGACGCCGTGCTCGACGTTGTTGCGGCGGCTCGTCTCGAGCAGCCGGCGGATCTCCCCCGAGCCCAGGTCGCGGTCGAGGGTGCTGACGTAGACGACGGTGAAGACGAGGGAGTCGCGCCGCGGCGAGTGCTCGACGAGGTGGAGCGTCGCGGGGGAGTGGGCGCCGGTCTCGGGGTCCATCAGGGCCGCGACCTCCGGGAACTCGAGCCAGATCAGGTCCTCCGGAGCGCTCGGCTCCACGGCGGTGACCGCCGGGACCGCGTCCAGCCACTGCGTCCGCTGGCGGAGGTCGGCGGCGACCGCCTTCTCGTCGAGCCCGGGCAGGAGGCCTGCGGCGCCGGAGACGAAGAGGCTCGTCGCGGAGTTGAGCAGCAGCGTCACGACCGTCGCGTGGCCGTCGCCGGCGAGCACGGGGAGCTCGACACTGTCGGTGCGGCCGTGGGCGGCGAGCCCGGAGGCGTAGGAGACGAGTGCGTCGGCGACCGCGTCCCCCACCTGGAAGGTCGCGCCGGCGTACTGGATCTGCTTCATGGCTCCACGATGCGCCTGCGGCGGATCCGCGGGTAGGGGTACCGGTGCCGGGTGGAGCGTGCAGGGGTCGCGGCTACTCCCGCCCGAGGAGCACGGAGCGGCGGGACCGCGCCCAGTCGGCCGTCGAGCGGGCCGGCGTCCCCGTGATCCGCTCGACCTCGTCGGTGAGCACGTCGACGCCGTCCAGGCCGCGGCGGGCGACGACTCCGAACTGCCGGCGGAGCCCCTCCGCCTGCCACGCGGACATGCCGGTGAGGCGCAGGACAGCGGCGAACACGCGGCTGGG
Organism: Rathayibacter sp. AY1H2; assembly: GCF_002931985.1. Taxonomy (NCBI): domain Bacteria; kingdom Bacillati; phylum Actinomycetota; class Actinomycetes; order Micrococcales; family Microbacteriaceae; genus Rathayibacter; species Rathayibacter sp. AY1H2. Next base: position 49,042 of record NZ_PSUV01000003.1, read on the forward strand.
CAGGTGCAGGTAGCGGACGCGACGGCCGAGCCCCGCGGTCAGCTCGCGGGCGGCGCCGGGCCCGTCGAGCAGAGCCGGTCCGGTGAGGACGGGCTCGGCGCCGGTGTGCCCTCCCGCCTCGAGGACGTGCGCGGCGACCCGGGCGATGTCGGCGGTGTCGATCCACGGGATGACGCCGCGCCCCATCGTCTGCGGGAGCAGGCCGCGCGAGATCGCGGGCGCCGAGGGCTCGAGGTTCGTCAGGAAGCCCGAGGCGTGGAGGATCGTCGCGGGCAGCCCGGAGGCGCGCACCCGCTCGTCGGTCCGCCAGATCGCGCGGCCCCAGGGGAGCGGCGAGTGCTCGGCCGCGTCGCCGCCGGAGAGCTGCACGAGCGCGCGGACGCCCGCCTCCTGGGCGGCACGGACGGCGGTGGCGCCGTGCTCGGCCTGGCGCGGGGTGGCGGCGGTGACCAGGAAGAGCTGGTCGGCGCCCCGGAGGGCGGCGGTCAGTGCGGCCCCGTCGCCGAGGTCGGCGATCCGCGCGTCGAGGCCGCGGGCCGCGAGGGCCGCCGCCTGCTCGGGCCGACGGACGATCGCGCGGACGGGCGCGCCGGCCGCCACGAGCCGCTCGAATGTCTTGCCGCCGACGTCGCCGGTGACTCCGGTGATCGCGATCACGTCGCTCATGATTCCTCCCAGGTATCAACTAGCTGATACTCGAAGACTACGCCGCTACGCTCGGTCCATGTCCTCGGAGTTCTCCCTGACCCGCGACGACGTCGACGCGATCGCCGCCTGGACGGTCATCCGCGCCGCCCGCGACCTGGCGAGGCGGGTCGGCGACGCGCTCGCGCCGGCCGGGCTCAGCCCGGTCGAGTTCGGCGTGCTGGCGCAGCTCTCGGCGGCCGACGGGCTGACGCAGGCCGACCTCGCCCGCGCCGTCGGCGTCCGCCCGCAGAGCATGACCGCCCTGGTCGCCGGGCTGGCGGAGCGGGGCCTGCTCGACCGGGGCGCCGAGCGCGGCCGCGGCCGTCACTCCCGGATCGCCCTGACCCCGGCGGGGCGCGACCTCCTCGAGGCCGCCTACCCGCTCGTGCGGGCCGGCAACGCCTGGTTCGGCGGCGAGGAGCGCGCGGACGCCGTCGCGACCGCGCTGCGCCCGCTGCTCGGCGGGCAGGCGGGCCGGGGGCACGAGGTCCCCTGAGTGGAGCGGGCGAGGTGGCTCGGCGGCGGGAGGGGCGGCTCCTCCTCCGAGCGCTCGTGCACACCCGGCCCCCTCGCGGGTGCCACCGGTACCCTGGTGCGGTGCCCCTGACCCTCCCTCCGCTGAGCCGCGCCCGCGCGCGCGCCGCCGCGGCGTACCCGACCCGGCAGCTGCTGACCAAGCGCGCCTCGGGCACGAATGGATGGCTCAGCTCGTGGGGGACGAACGCGCACGGCGAGATCGCCGGCTGCCCGCCGCCGCGCGGCTGACCCGCGACCGCCCCTCCTCCGGAGCCCGCGGCCGCGTCCCCGCGCACACCCACCCCTCCGGACGGAACCCCTCATGCCGCACCAGCCCCTGCCCGCCGATCAGGCCCCCCACTCGATCTGGCGGGGACTCCGCCAGACCCTCCAGAAGGACACGGTCGGCGGAGCGTTCCTGCTCACCGCGACCCTCCTCGCCCTGATCGTCGCCAACAGCCCCGCGTCCGCGCTCTACAGCGCGGTCCGCGACTTCCGCTTCGGCCCCGAGGCCCTGCACCTCGAGCTGAGCGTCGGGTCGTGGGCGGCCGACGGCCTGCTCGCGATCTTCTTCTTCGTCGTCGGGCTCGAGCTCAAGGAGGAGTTCGTCGCCGGCAAGCTCCGCGACCCGAAGACGGCGCTCGTGCCGATCGTCGCGGCCGTCGGCGGCGTGGCCGTCCCCGCCCTGATCTTCACCGCGGTGAACCTGCCCCGCGGAGGAGCCGCGCTGGACGGCTGGGCGATCCCCGCCGCCACCGACATCGCCTTCGCCGTCGCGGTGATCGCCGTGGTCGGCCGCTTCCTCCCGCCGGCGCTGCGGACGTTCCTCCTCACGCTCGCCGTGGTGGACGACCTCATCGCGATCACGATCATCGCCGTCTTCTACACCGCCGGCATCGACGTGCTGATGCTCCTGCTCGCGCTGGTGCCGCTGGCGGTCTTCGCGGTCTGCGTGCAGCGCGGCGTGCGCGCCTGGTGGGTGCTGATCCCGCTCGGAGTGGCGACGTGGGCGCTCGTGCACGCCTCGGGCATCCACGCCACGGTCGCGGGCGTGCTGCTCGGCTTCACCGTGCCGGTCGTCGCGACGAAGCGCGCCCGGGTGCAGGTGGGGTCGGACGCGGAGGGGCGCCCGGTCTACGACGGCCTCGCCGCCCACTTCGCCGATCGCTGGAGCGTCCTCTCGACCGCGGTCGCGGTGCCGGTCTTCGCGTTCTTCTCGGCCGGAGTGACGGTCGGCGGAGTCACGGGCCTGGTCGACTCGTTCCAGGACTCGATCGCCGTGGGCATCATCGCAGGCCTCGTGCTCGGCAAGCCGCTCGGCATCGCCGGGAGCACCTTCCTCCTGACCCGGTTCCGCGGCATCGGCCTGGATCCGTCGCTGCGCTGGGTGGACGTGATCGGCATGGCGTTCGTGGCCGGCATCGGATTCACGGTGTCGCTGCTGGTCGGCGAGCTCTCGTTCGGCGCGGGCAGCGAGTCCGACGACCACGTGAAGGTCGGCGTCCTGGCCGGCTCGTTCCTCGCGGCGGTGATCGGAGGCGCGATCCTCTCGGTCCGCAACCGCCACTACCGACGCCTGCAGGACTGACGGCCGACGGGATCTCGCGGCGCCCGCGGCCCGGGCGGCTCGATCGGCACGCGCCTCCTGCTGGTCGAGCAGCCGCCGCAGGCGCCCTGTCGAGGCCCGCGCGGCTCAGCCGTGCAGGCCGTGGACGACCGCGTGGCCGCGGCCGCGGGAGATGAGCAGGCGGTTCACCGGGGTCGTGACGACGAAGGCCAGGGCCAGGGCGCCGGCGAGCGAGCCCCAGAAGAGGCCGGACGAGAGGCCCGCGTCCATCGCTCCGGGGATCGCGAGCACCACCGTGTTGTCGACGACCTCCATCACGGCGATCGAGACGGTGTCGGCCGCCAGCGCGATGCCGACGGCGGCGCGCCACGTCACTCCGGAGCGGAGCACGCCCCGCAGCGTGAGCGCGTAGCCGAACACGAAGGCGAGGACGATCGAGAGGGCGACCGTCGCCAGGGTGGGCAGCCCCAGGGCGGAGCCGATCACCATGCCGAGGACCTCGCCGATCGCGCAGCCGGTCAGGCAGTGCAGGGTCGCGAGGGCGGCGACGCGCCAGGTGGTCGGGTGGTGGTGGGCGTGGTCGGTCATAGTGTCTCCTCCGGTTCGGTCCAGGGGAGTGCAACATACCCCCGGGGGGTATATTCCCGACCCGGCCGTCGGAGTCTCCTCCGGCTCCGCAGGCGCGCGAGCCGTTCGCCCGGGCGCGCTACCCTCGCCCCGTGCTCCTCCGAGCACCGCCCCTCGACACCAGGAGCCCCGATGGCCGCCCCCACCGTCCTCTTCGTCTGCATCCACAACGCCGGCCGCTCGCAGATGGCCGCCGGCTACCTCCGCGCCCTCTCCGGCGGCGCCGTCGAGGTCCGCTCCGGCGGCTCCGAGCCCGGCGACAGCATCAACCCGATCGCGATCGAGGCGATGGCGGAGGAGGGCATCGACATCTCGCAGGCCGTCCCGCAGCTGATGACCACCGAGCAGGTCCAGGCCTCCGACGTCGTGATCACGATGGGCTGCGGCGACGTCTGCCCCGTCTTCCCCGGCAAGCGCTACGAGGACTGGGACCTCGCCGACCCGAAGGGCCGGCCGCTCGAGGAGGTCCGCTCGATCCGCGACGACATCAGGGCCCGCGTGCAGGCGCTCGTCGCGGAGCTGCTGCCCGCCTGAGCCGGTCGATCCCGTCCGGCCGCGTCAGCGTTCGGCGGGAGGCGGGAACATCCGCCCGACCGGAGGCGGGCCCGCCGGGAGCGCCGCGCGCGCCCGGTGCAGGAAGACGGCGGTCATGACGACCCGGGCGCGGGCCGGCGACGAGTCGAGCGGGCCGATCAGCTCCTCGATCCGCGCGAGCCGGTCGTAGAGGGTCTGCCGGCCGATGCCGAGCGCGGCGGCCGTCGCCGTCTTGCTCCCCCACAGCGACGCGAAGGCCTCGAGGGTGGCGAGCAGCTCGCCGCGCTGGGCGCGCAGGGGCCCGAGCACCTCCTCGACGAGGTCGTCCGCCTCCGGATCGTCCTGCAGGGAGCTCGCGAACCGCTCCAGGCGGTACTGGCGCGAGTCGACGACTCCGCCTGCGGGCGCCCACTCGCGCGCGCCGCGCACCTCCGCCAGCTCCCGCGGCACCCGCTCCTGCCCGCCGAGCCCGCTGCCGACGCAGAGCAGAGCGTCCGAGTCGAGGGCGGCGCCGAGGCGCAGCAGCTCCGCGCGGCCCTCCTCCATCGCGGCGGCGGTGGCGAACGGCAGCAGCGCCAGCAGCTCGGAGCCGACCACGCAGAGCACCGGGCCGGGATCCGCTCCTGCGCCCGTCAGGAGGCGGAGCAGAGCGCGGAGCCGCCGGTCGTCGTGACCGGTGTCGGCCCGGACGCCGAGGTAGCGCTCCCGGGAGCCGGCGCCGAGGCGGCCGAGGAAGGCGTCGATCTGGAGGTCGGCCGCCGGGTCCGCGCGCTCGACAGATGCGATCGCGAAGAGCTGGGCGGTCAGCCGCTCGGTGACCGACGGCGGGCGGTGCCGGAGCACGGCGATCGCGAGGACGTCCGGCGCCCGGTCGAGCGCGACGGCGACGGCGTGGAGGTCGGCGTCGGCGTGGGCCCGCAGATGCAGGGTGCCCAGGAGGGAGTCGCCCGCGTGCAGCACGTTCGAGAACGTCCCGGCCGTCGGCTCCGTGTCGACGCCCGGCCCGGGCGAGGCGCGGGCGATCTCGTCGCCCGTGAGCGAGACGAGCGAGGCGGAGGCGCCCGTCGCGGAGGCGACGACCTGCAGGAGCTCGTCGACGCCCGCGTCCCCGGAGGCCGCGTCGGCCAGCAGACCGGACACTCTGTCCGCCAGTCGGATGCTCCGGAACTTCTGCTCGGTGAGGTGGGTGTTGATGCTCTCGCAGACCTGCACGAAGGGGACGCGCCGGGGCAGGGCGAGCACGGGGAGGCCGAGCTCGTCGGCCGCCGCGACGATCGGCGGCGGCACCGCGGGCAGGCGCGGCGAGAGCTCGAGAGCGAGGGCGCCGACTCCCGCGTCGACCAGAGACCGCACGTACTCGCGGCACTCCGCCGGGTCCTGGTCGGTCGAGAGGAGCGCGCCCTCCATCAGGAGCAGCTCGCCTCCGAGGAGGAGGGGCGCGATGTCGAGCTGCTCGCTCGTGTGGGCCCAGCGGATCACGGCGCGCTCGGCGGCCGCGTGCCCGGCGGCCACCACCGGGAGCATGGCGGCGAGGCGCGGATCCCGCATCGCGTCCGACAGCAGGTAGGCCATACAGAACGTCCTCTCGCGTCACGGCGAATTTACACGCGGACGCGCCGCCCGAAACGGGTCCGCACGAGAGTGGAGCCTCACCGGGCGCCCCGCCCTCCCCTTCATCCCCCTCCCCGAGAGGATCCGCCATGAGCACCGACACCCTGCACGGCACCGCCGACGCCGAGGACGCGCTGAGTCCCCTGCCCGACTCCCGGCGCACCGCCCGGCTCGACGGGCAGTTCTGGATCTGGGCCGGCGCCAACATCGCCCCCATCAACTGGGTGCTCGGCGCCCTCGGCGTGAACATGGGCCTCGGCCTGGCGGACACCGTCACCGTCCTCGTGCTCGGCAACGTGGTCGGGATGGCGGTGTTCGGCTTCTTCGTCCTCCTCGGCCAGCGGACGGGGGCGACCGGGATGCTCGTGGGACGGGCGATCTTCGGACGGCGCGGCAACTACGTCCCGGCCGCGATCCAGGCCGTGGTCGTGATCGGCTGGTGCGCCATCAACACCTGGATCGTCCTCGACCTGGTCATCGCGCTCCTCGGCTCCGTCGGCGTCGTCGACCCGGAGCAGGCGAACGTCGGCTGGAAGATCGCGGTGGCCGCGGTGATCATGGCGGTGCAGGTCGCGATCTCCTTCCTCGGCTACCGCGCGATCGCCGCCTTCGAGCGCTGGACCGTGCCGCCGACCCTCCTGGTGCTGGCGATCATGTCGGTCGTCGCCTGGTTCTTCCTCGACATCGACTGGTCCTACGCCGGCCCCGCGGAGGGCGCGCTCACCGGAGGCGACCGCATCGCGGCCATGTCCATCGTGATGACCGCCATCGGCATCGGCTGGGGCCTCACCTGGCTCGCCTACGCCGGCGACTACTCCCGCTTCGTCGGACCCCGCTCCTCGAAGCGGGGGCTCTACCTCGCCAGCGTCCTCGGCCAGTTCATCCCGGTGGTCTGGCTCGGCGTCCTCGGCGCGACCCTCGCGACGAAGAACGGCTCCGTGGATCCCGGGGAGCTGATCGTCGAGAACTTCGGCGCCCTCGCGATCCCCGTGCTGCTCCTGGTGGTGCACGGTCCGATCGCGACCAACGTCCTCAACATCTACTCGTTCGGCATGGCGACCCAGGCCCTCGACATCAGGCTCGGGCGCCGCGCGCTCAGCCTCATCGTCGGCGTGCTGGCCTTCGCGGCCGCGGTGTTCTTCGTGTTCCAGGACGACCTCGCCACCACGCTCGACGCGTGGCTGGTCGGCCTCGTCGGCTGGGTCGCCCCGTGGGGTGCGATCGTGCTGGTGCACTACACGGTGTTCGAGCCGCGCGTCCGCTCCTTCGGGCACCTGTTCGCCCCCGTCGGCTCGCCGCTGCTGCCGGACGTCCGCTGGCGGGCGCTGCTCTCCTTCGCGATCGGCGCGACCCTGACCTGACTGTTCATGAACGGCTCGGTGCCCGCCCTGCAGGGTCCGGCCGCGACCGCCCTCGGCGGCGTCGACGTCTCGTGGCTCGCGGGCGGAGTCTCGGCCGGCATCGCCTACCTCCTGCTCGGCCGGGACGCTCCCGCCCGGGTCGAGCGCCGGGAGTCGGCCGCGCCGGTCGCCGCGGAGCCCGAGCCCGTCCGCTGCTGAGCCCGAGCCCCTCCGCGGGCCGGCCCCCTCGCGAGCCGGCCCGCCCCGTCCCACCCCGCACCACGAATGGAACCGCCATGCCCCTCTTCCTCTCCGACGCCGCCGTGATCACCATGGACCCGGTCTCGGGCGCCGTCCCGATCACGGCGAGCATCCGCATCGTCGACGAGCTGATCGTCGCGATCGGCCCGGGCCTCGTCCCCGAGCCGGGCGACGAGGTGATCGACGGGCGCGACCGCCTGGTCGTCCCCGGCTTCGTCAACGCCCACACCCACTCGTGGGAGTACCTCTACAAGGGCCGCTACGACAACCTGCCGCTCGAGCTGTGGATGCTGCTGTCGTACCCGATCCTCGGGAACAGCCGCGTCGCTCCGGATCTGGTGCGGCTGCGCTCGTCGCTCTTCGCCCTCGAATCGCTCAAGGCCGGGGTCACGACCCTGGTCGACGACGTGCTCGAGAACCCGGACCAGGATGCTGAGCAGCTCGCCGCGGTCTTCGACGCGTACGACGAGATCGGAGTCCGCGCCAACATCTCGGGCCACGTGATCAGCAGGCCCTTCCACGAGACGATGCCGTTCCTCGAGGAGTACGTGCCCGCGGAGATCCTCGACCAGGCGCGGTCGGCGTCGCGCCCGACGACGGAGGGCTACCTCGCCTTCAGCCGCGAGGCGTTCGCGACCCAGCACGGGAGGGGAGGCGGGCGGCTGCGCTACATGGTCGCCCCGTCCGCTCCTCAGCGGTGCGGGCCCGAGCTGCTCGTGGGGGCGACCGAGCTGGCGCTCGAGCACGGGGCGGAGTGCCACATCCACGTCCTCGAGACGAAGACGCAGCTGGTGACCGGCGAGCTGTCCTACGGCTCGACCCTGGTCGAGTACATGGAGCGGATCGGCGCGCTCTCGCCGAACACGACCTTCGCCCACGGGATCTGGCTCACCGACTCCGACATGGAGCGGATCGCCGCCGCCGGCACGTCCGTCTCGCACAACCCGATCTCGAACCTCAAGCTCGGCTCGGGCATCGCCCCGTGGCGCGCGCTGCACGACGCGGGCGTGAACCTCGGCCTCGGCACCGACGGCTGCTCGAGCAGCGACTCGCCGCGCATGCTCGACGTCGTGAAGGCCGCGGCGCTCCTGCACAAGGTCACGGATCCGGACATCGCCACCTGGCCGACCGTGTCCGAGGTGCTCACCGCCGGCACGATCGGAGGCGCGCGCAGCGCCGTGCTCGACGACGTCACCGGCAGCATCGAGGTCGGCAAGCAGGCCGACCTCGTCGTCTACGACCTCGAGACGCTGAACTTCACCCCGCGCCAGCGGCTCGAGAACCAGCTCGTCTACTCCGAGAACGGCTCGTCGATCGACACCGTGATCGTCGCGGGCCGGATCGTCGTCTCGAAGGGCGTCTCGACCACCGTCGACGAGGCGGCCCTCCGCGCGGATCTCGCCGCGCAGCTGGGGGAGATCGTGGCCTGGCAGGACTCGCTGGACCGCACGAACGGCGTGCTCACCGAGCCGTTCCGGCGGATGTACGAGCGGGCGATGCGGCACGACGCCCCCATCGACCGCTTCAGCGGCCGCCGACTGGTCTGAGGGCGGTCCGGCTCTCGGCGGACGCTCGGCCGACTCCCGGCCCGGCACGCGGACGGGCGGGGGCGCGGCTCCAGTAGGTTGCGCACATGAGGTGGCGAGCGGGAGCGGTGGCGGTGCTCGTCCTCGCGCTCGCCGGGTGCACCGCGCCGGCCGACCCCGAGCCGACGACCGGGCCCACGACCGCCCCCGTCTCCGGGCCGGTGGTCGGCGGCTACGGCGACCTGCACGTCGCGCCCGACGGGTCGATGATGTTCTGCTACTCCGACCCCGACCCGGGATTCACGGGCGTCTGGCGGGAGTGCCAGGACGGGATCGGCACCGTGGGCGTCGACCCGGCCGCGATCGACGCGACCCTCGGGGAGACGGCGACGGCCGATCCGGGCGGGCATCGCTGGGTCGGCGCGGCGGCCGGGAAGCGCACCACCGAGGACGGCACAGACGTCTACACCGTCTTCCTCGCGGGGACCCGCACGGACGACGCCTTCACCGTGACCGCGGTCGGCGAGGGCTCCTACCGCGTGCCGTCCGAGTACCAGGAGCTGCAGCCGGGAGTGCCGGGCGGGTTCCTGGTGCGGCTCGAGCCGATCGGCTGAGCGGGGGCGCCGGCGCGGGCGGAGGAGCCGAGCGGGGTGCAGCGGCCGGGAGGGGCGGAGTCGGCGGACTCGCGCACCCCCCGCCCCTCACAGCGGGCGCGGCCGGTACCGCTCGATCAGCGCGTCGAACAGGCCGTTCATCCGCTCGTCGACCACGCGGCGCGACTCGTCGGCGTCGTACCACTCCACGATCTCGCGGGCGCCGTCGCTGAAGCGCACCGAGGGGGAGTAGGCCGGGACGAGGCGGCGGATCTTCGCGTTGTCGAACACCATCGAGTGCGCCTTGTCGCCGATGATCCCGGCACCGAGCTCGGGGTCGGCCGCGGCGATCGCGTCGGAGGCGACGTGCACGAGGCGTGGCTCGACTCCGGCCGCCGCGGCGAGGTCGCGGTGGATCTCGTCCCAGGTCGGCGTCTCGTCGCCGGTGATGTGGAACGCCTCGCCGATCGCGGCGGAGGCGCCGAGAAGACCGACCAGGCCGACAGCGACGTCGTCGGCGTGCGTGAGCGTCCAGAGCGAGGTGCCGTCGCCGAGGACGACCACCTCCTGGCCGCGGCGCATCCGGTCGACGACGGTCCAGCCTCCGTCGACGGGCAGCGCGGTCCGGTCGTAGGTGTGCGAGGGGCGGACGATCGTGACCGGGAAGCCGCTCGCGCGGTACTCGGCCACGAGCAGGTCCTCGCACGCGATCTTGTCGCGGGAGTACTGCCAGTAGGGGTTCCGGAGCGGAGTCGACTCGGTGACCGGGAGGCTGCGCGGCGGCTTCTGGTAGGCCGAGGCCGAGCTGATGAAGACGTACTGGCCCGTGCGGCCGGAGAACAGGTCGATGTCCTGCTGCACGTGCTCGGGCGTGAAGGCGACGAAGTCGATCACGGCGTCGAAGCTCCGGTCGCCGAGAGCGGCGGTGACGGAGTCGCGGTCGCGACCGTCGGCCTGCACCTCGCGGACGCCCTCGGGCAGCGGGCGGAGCGACGTCCGCCCCCGGTTCAGCACGGTCAGGTCGTGGCCGAGCCGCAGCGCCTCGCGGACGCAGGCGGCGCTGATGATGCCCGTCCCGCCGATGAACAGCACGCTGAGCGACATGGATCCTCCTCCGGCGGCGCCCGCGGCGGACGCCTCCCGATCCGATTCCCCCACATCGGGGCGCCGCACGCGAGTCCCTTGACCCGGCTACCGCTCGACGGGACGCCGTTGCTCGTCCTCCGGCTCGGGGGCGAGCAGCGCCTCCGGAGCGGCCGCCGCGGTCGGCGCGTCGGGCGCCGTCCGCTGCTCGAGGGAGCGGCCCCAGGCCGTGCCCGCGAGGATCAGCGCGATGCCGAGGAAGCCGACCGGCGCGATCGGATCGCGGGCGAGCGCGACTCCGACGACCGCGGCCCACACCGGCTCGGTGCCCAGCAGCAGGCTGACGCGGGAGGGCGAGGTGCGGCGGACCGCCCACGTCTGCACGAGGAAGCCGAAGACGGTGCAGACCAGGACGAGGTAGAGGAACAGGCCGGCGCCCACGGGGTCGAGCCCCGCGACGTACTCGGGGATCGGCACGCCGACGACGAGCGACGCGGCGCTGAAGACGACGGCGCAGGTGCCGAGCTGCACCGTGGTCAGGCGGAGGGAGTCCATCGGCGCCCGCGCCGAGAGGCGGTGCATCGACGTGACGTGCACGGCCCGCACGACGGCGGCGCCGAGGATCAGCAGGTCGCCGGGGGAGAGCGGGCGGAGGGCGCCGTTGCCCGCGAGCAGCGCGACTCCGACGACCGCCACGAGGCATGCGAGCAGGAAGCGGCCCGGGAGCCGGCGCTTCGAGACGGCGGAGTCGAGGATCGGCGTGATCACGATCGTCAGGCTGATGATGAGGCCCGCGTTGGTGGCGGAGGTGCCGGCGATGCCGTAGGTCTCGAGCGCGAAGATCGTGGCGAGCAGCGCCCCGATGGTCACGCCGACCCGCCACTCCGTCGCGGTGATCCGGTGCCGCCGCGCCGCGACGATCACGGCCAGGCACAGGGCGGCGAGGGTCATCCGCGAGCCGAGCAGCGCCATCACGCTCGAGTCGGTGACGAGCTCCTTCGCCGCGAAGTAGGTCGAGCCCCAGGAGGCGGCGACCACGAGCAGGAGGAGGTCGACCCTGAAGCGGGAGAGGAGAGCGCGCACGGCTCATCGTGGCGGCACGGAGACCCGCAGGACAAGACTGCATCTTCTTCGCCGACGCGTAAGTTGGAACTCATGGAACTCGGACAGCTCAGGGCTCTGCGGGAGCTCGGCGAGCGCGGGAGCATCGCCGCCGTCGCCGCCGCGATGCGGGTGTCCCCCTCCTCCGTCTCGCAGCAGATCAGCGCGCTGCAGCGCCGCACCCCGACGGCGCTGACCTTCCGCGACGGGCGCCGGACCGCGCTGACCCCCGCCGGCCGCGCTCTCGCGGCGGCCGTGGTCGAGGTGGAGGTGGCGCTCGAGCGCGCGGCCCGGGCGGTCGCGGACTTCGAGGGGGAGCCGAGCGGCACGGTCTCGGTCGCCGCGTTCCACAGCGCGGGGCTGGCGATGTTCGGCCCGCTGCTGGAGGCGCTGCGCGCACCGGGTCGGCCGGGCGTCGCGCTCGCCGACTTCGACGTGGCGCAGAGCGCCTTCGCCGGGCTGACCGCGGACCACGACCTGGTCGTCGCGCACCGGCTCGCCGGCAGCGCCGAGTGGCCCGGGACCGTGCGGTCGACGCCCCTCCTCTTCGAGCCGCTCGACCTCGCGCTGCGGCGCGATCATCCGCTCGCCGCGAAGGACGTCGTCCGCCCCGCCGACCTCCGCGACGAGGAGTGGGTCGCGGTGCACGAGGGCTTCCCCCTGGAGCGGGCGATCGACGCCATCGCGGTCCTCGCGGGCGGCGACGCGCGCATCCCGCACCGGATCAACGACTTCCTGGTCGCGGCGGCGGTCGTGTCGGCGGGCGACGGCGTCGCGCTGCTGCCGCGGTACACGACCGACCTGCGGCGCACGCCGGAGGTGGTGCTGCGGCCGCTCGGGATCCCGGGGCTCGGCCGCCACATCGACTGCCTCGCCCGGCCCGAGACGCTGGAGCGCTCGGCCGTGCGGGCCGTGCTCGAGCAGCTGACCGGGATCGCCGCGGGGCTCGCCGCCGCGCCGTAGCATCGTGCCGTGCACCGCCTGATCGAGACCACGGCCGGAGACCCGGCAGCCACGGACCTCTTCGCCCTGCAGGAGGCCGACCTCCTCGCCCGCTACGGCGGCGACGACACCGGTCCGCGCCCTCCCGCCGACGCTCCGACCCTGCTGCTCGAGGTCGACGGCGGGCTCGTCGGCTGCGTGGCGCTCGCGGTCGAGGACGGGATCGGCGAGATCAAGCGGATGTTCGTGGTGAGCGCCGCGCGGGGCCGCGGGCTCAGCCGCGTGCTGCTCGCCGGCGTCGAGCGGCTGGCGGCCCGCGAGGGCGTGGATCTGCTCCGACTGGTCACCGGCACGGAGCAGCCGGAGGCGATGGCGCTCTACGCGAGCGCCGGCTACGACCCGATCGCGGGCTACGGCTACTGGGGCGACGAGCCGAGCGCCCGCTGCTACGCGAAGCGGCTCGACCGCGAGGCGCTGCTCGCCGACGCGGGCTGACCCCGGGCTGGCGCTGGGCTGATGCCGGGCTGATGCTGGGCTGATGCCGGGCTGATGCCGGGCTGATGCCGGGCTGGCCGTTCGGCCGTCGGGGCGTGACGCCGGGCTGACGCCGGGCTGCCCGTTCGGCCGTCGCGGGCCGGCGACGGACTGACGTCGGGTTCTGCGCTCGGCCGTCGCGGGCTCTCCGGGCCGCTCGGTCCGGGGTGCTCGCGAGTCGGGCCGCCCGCTCGGAGGGTCCGGATCGGCGAGTCCGACGGGGCATCTGCGACGTCGTGCACGACTGGTCGGCGGTGCGGAGAAGCTGCTGAGGATGAGGCGCGGGAGGCGCGGCGCGCCGCCTCAGGGCAGGTTCGCGCCAGAGCGGCCTCGAGCGGCGTGCCCCGTCGCGGAGCAGGCGACTCTGTCGGAGCGGCACGGGCATCCTCCCGCGCCTCTCACCCGACTCTGCCCCCGATACCCAGGGGTGCACGATGACAGAAGGACTCCGATGCAGAACGAAGACACCAGCACGCCGACCGGCGCCCCCGATCGTCTGACCCAGCGCCGAACCGTGGTGAAGGGCGCCGCATGGGCGATTCCTGTTGTGGCCGCCTCGATCGCCGCTCCGATGGCGTCGGCCTCAACCGCCCCCCAGTGCGCCCTGCAGGACGCGCAGCGCATCGACGCCACCTCGACCACCGCGCTCGCGGCCCGGACGATCCCCGTGCCCGCGGGAACCCAGTGGGTCCGCTTCACGGCGGTCGGCGGAGACGGCGGCGGCGTCCGCACCGGGTCGGACGTCACCAGCGCCGGTGCGCGGGTGACGGGCACCATCCCCGTCGACGCGCTCGGCGGAGCGTCCGAGATCGTCATCACCGCGGGCTCGGGCGGCAGCAACCAGGCCGGCGGCCGGGGGCTCGGCAACGGCGGGGCTCCGGGCACTCCGGGCTACATCGGCTCCGGAGGAGGGGGCGGGGCCAGCGGGATCACCGCCGCGGGCTCCCTGCTCGTCATCGCGGGCGGCGGCGGCGGTAGCGCAGCCGGCTTCACCTCGAACGACTTCACCCGGTCCGCCCGCGTCGGGCCGAACGCGGGGTCCGGCGGCCCCGTCGGCGGCTCCGGCTACGAGAGCGCCGTCTCGCGCGCGGACAGCAGCACCGGCTCCACCGAGCAGGCTCCGAGCACCGGCGGAAGCCAGACCGGGCCGGGGCAGCCCGGTGTGACGACGGTGAACGTGACCGAGTCGGTTCTCGGCAGCCCGGGCTCCGGGCGCGACGGCGGTGCCGGCGCACCGAGGACGAACGCGAGCCGCCAGGTGACCTATGCGTCCGGTGGCGGCGGCGGCGGCTACTTCGGCGGTGCCGGCGGCGGCACCTCCCTGTGGGTGCGCGGTGGCGGCTCCTACGCGGCCAACGCGTCGACGGGCGCAGGAGGCAGCAGCTTCGCCGCGTCCGGCGTGACCGTCGAGAACTCCGACGTCGACACCCGTTCGCAGACGATGGGCTACGTGGAGGTCGCCTTCTTCGTCTGCGAGTAGCGCCTGCCCGAAGGCCAGGTGAGCCTCCGTGGTCGCCCGCTCCGGCGTGCGACCACGGAGGCTCGTCGTCGTCACCGTCCGCTCCACGTCGTCCCCGTCCTCCTGATGTCTCAGCACCATATCAGTATGGGGCGAGAGGCGCCAGCCCTCACTCCTCCTGCGGCTCCGCGCCGTCGTGCTGCAGGCGCACCAGGACGCGGCGGAGGTGCATCGCCGCGAGGACGCCGGGCCCGAGGGTCCGGGAGGTCGCGGCGGTCCGCTCGTCGACGACCTGCACGAGGTGCCGGATCGCGCGGGCCGCGCCCCCGATCGCCCGGTGCGCGGCGGGGGAGCCGGCGTCGTCGCGGTCGATCGCGTCGGCGACCGCCCGGCAGGCCTCGCTCAGCGGCGGGCCGAGCGCCGGATCGAACGGGAGCGCGCCCGGCCGCTCCCAGATGGTGTCCGCGAGGGCGCCGCTCAGATCGCGGACGTGGAAGAGGACCGCGTCGAGCGTCTCGAGGCGGAGGTGGTCGGGTCGGGAGTCGCGCCGGTGCAGCAGCGCGCGCGGGTTGCCCTTGCGGCTCTCGTCCGCGTCCGCGAGGGCCGCGCGGACCTCCTCCGCCGTCCGGGCCAGCTCCTCGCCGTTGCGCGCCCACGCCTCGTGCTCGGGCGGCCACGTCTCCTCGAGCGCGGCGGCCAGCTGGCGCAGGTGCTCCGCGAGCTCGCGCCGGAACGCGTCGACCCGGGCGGAGGCCGCCTCGACGGTGAGCCCGGGGGCGACGACCACGTTCACCAGCAGCCCCACCACCACGCCCACCGCCATCTGCACGAGGTAGCCGAGGGAGTAGTCCTCGGCGTCGGCCCCGCCGATGATGAGCACGAAGAGGGCCGCCATCGGCACGTACTCGCGGCCCGCGCCGAACCACCCCGTCCCCGAGAGGACCACGCCGATCCCGACGACGAGCGGGATCGTCCACCAGGTCGGTCCGACGGTGACGACCACGAGGGCGGCGAGCCCGATCCCCGCCGCCAGGCCGAGCAGGGTCTGCAGTCCGGTGCGGACCGAGCCCATCAGGGTCGGGTACATGCTGACCAGGGCGCCGAGCGGCGCGTAGTACGGGTACTGCTCCGCGACTCCGGGAGCGAGCGGCGCGACGGCCCAGGCGATGCCGACCGCCAGCGCCGTCTTGAGAGCGAGCATCAAGCGCGAGCCGGTGACCGCCTCCCGCCAGGCGAGGGCGGCGCGGGACGTCCGGGTGCGGGGCATCCCGGCACCCTAGGCGAGGGGCGCGGCCCGTCTCTCCCCTCTTGACAGCGGCGGCGGAGGCCCGAGCGACGGTGGAGGGCCGAGGGCGGCGGCTCGGGACGGCGGTGCTGATCACGACTCACGACGAACGTCCGATCCGGCCCACGTCGCCTGCGCCGTTCCACGGGGCGCCGCGGATCCTTCCTCCGTGACGAGAGCGACCGCGCGGACCGCAGGCGCCGTGAAGTGATGCCACCCCCGCTCACGGGGGCCGTTGAGTTTGCGCAGACGCCCTGTTACCGTGAACAAACCGTGCAGCTGGCGGCGTCGGAGGCCTCGAGGTGGAGGTCGCGCCGGATCCTGCGAGTCACGGCGAGTTCTTCTCCGAGGTCCACCGGGCCTCTCCCCTTGGCGCCCTCCGGCGCCTCTCCGCAGCCCCCCAGCCCCCGGGGGCGCGCCGCTCACGGTGCGCCTCCGGGCCCCACGCCGCCCCTTGACGATGGAGTCACGATGACGACCGCATCGACGCCCGTCGACGCCGAGCTCCCCCGATCCGCGGGGCTCCGGCGCCACCACACGGCCGGGCTGCTGATCCTCCTCGCCGCGGTGGCTCCGCTGCCCTACACCGCCGCCTCCCCGGCCGTCGCCCTCGGCGAGCCGACCTCCACCGACCCGATCGCGCCGGACACCGCCGACCCCGCGATCGAGTTCCACGACGGCGACTGCTCCATGGTCGCGACAGCCCGGGCAACCCCGTCGTGATGCGGAGGGCGCCCACCCTCGCGGCACTCGGCACCACCGCCCCGACCACCGGGTACACCGACATGAACCCCGGCGGCTGATCCCTCGTGCCGGTCGAGCGGCTGCCCCTCTCTGCCTGTCGAGCAGCCGCCCAGCGGCGTATCGAGCCCCTCGTGCTTCGCACACAGGTTCCGACACGCCCCTGACGGCGCTGCTCGACCGAGCAGGGCTCGGCACCCCGAGATCCTCTCCCCCTCCCCGAACCGCACCACTCCACCGAAGGAGCACCATGCCCCCCACCACCACACCCGCGCGGCGAGCGCCGCTGCGCGCAGCGCTCGCCGCGCTCGGCCTCGGAGCAGTGCTGCTCTCGGGCCTCGTCGCCCCGGCTCCGGCCGCGCAGGCGGCCGATGCCGTGATCCCGCAGCAGGGCCTCCTCGCCGACTACCGGTTCACGCAGACCACCGGCAGCACGGTCCCGAACACCGTGAGCGGAGGCGTGGGAGCCGCCACCGTCCGCAACGCGACCGACGCGCTCTGGACCGGCACGTCGCTCCGCCTCACCGGCGGCCCCAAGAGCAGCACCACCGCCCCCTGGGTGCAGCTGCCCGCGAACCTGCTGACCGGTCGCTCGTCGGCCACCGTCACGATCGAGACCCGCGCCGACGCGTCGATGCTCTCGAACTTCCACTTCCTGTGGAACATCGGCAGCGACAGCACGAACCAGTACTGGTTCGCGTCCGTCCGCGACCGGGTGCGCACCGCGATCACGACCAGCGGAGGGAACGGCGAGAACAACGCCCGCAGCGCCTCCGCCCTGACCGCCGACCGCTGGTACAGCCTCACCTCGGTGATCGACGGCAGCGCCGGCACGATCTCGTTCTTCGTCGACGGCGTCCAGGTCGCCTCGGCGCCCACCGCTCTGCGCCCCTCGTCGGTGGCGGACCAGTCGCTGAACACGATCGGCCGCGCACCGTACCCCGACCCGTTCTACACGGGCGAGGTCTCGGCGTTCCGCGTCTACGACCGCGCGCTCACCGGGGCGGAGGTGGTGGCCGTGTCGAGCGTCGACGCGAAGCCTCACGCCTCCACGTTCTCCCCGATCGCCGCCGCCGTGCTGGCCGGGGTCGCCCCGCTCACCGTCGACGACTCGACCACGAACCTGCCCGACTACGGGGGAGCGGTGACCTGGTCCTCCAGCGACCCGACCCTGCGCGTCTCGGCCGACGGCCGCACCCTCAGCGCCGACCGCCCCGCCGTGGGCCAGGCCGCGCGCGCCTCGACGCTCACCGCGACGGCGTCGATCCGCGGAATCGTGCAGACCCGCTCGATCGCCGTGACGGTCGAGCCGCAGGTCGGCGTCGACACCCCCTACGGCTACATGATGGTCCACTTCGTCGAGGACTCCCAGGGCTACGCCGAGAAGATCTACCTCGACGTCTCCCGCGGCGACGACCCGGAGAAGTGGGACCCGCTCAACGGCGCGAAGCCGATCCTGGCCTCCGACCTCGGCACCACCGGTGTCCGCGACCCGTACCTGACCTACAACCCCGACACGAAGAAGTACTACATCATCGCCACGGACCTCCGCGTCTTCGGCGGCGACCGGGGCCCCAGCACCTGCGACACCTGGTGCTACTGGACCACCAAGGGCAGCACGAAGATGAACGTCTGGGAGTCGAGCGACCTCGTGTCGTGGAGCGACGTCCGCCAGTTCGACGTGGCGCTCGACGCCGCGGGGACGAAGAAGCTCGAGGCCGGCATGATGTGGGCTCCCGAGGCCACGTGGGTGCCGGACTACGCGGGACCCGGCAAGGGCGCGTTCGTCGTCTACTGGTCCTCGACGGTCTACCCGACCGCGGCGCACACGCCGGGCACCGGATCCTCCCGCGTGCTCTGGGGAGCGACCACGGACTTCACGCAGGCCACCTACTCCTACGGCGGCACCTTCATCGACACCGGGGCCGACACGATCGACACCACGCTGATCCAGGACTCCGGCACGACCTACCGGATCTCGAAGGACAACGGCACCGGCAAGGGCATCTACATGGAGTCGACCACCTCGGCGACCTGGTGGCTGCCGACGACCTCGTGGACGCAGATCCAGTCGCGCATCGGCGCGGTGTGGTCCGGCGGCAACCCCGGTGGGGTCGAGGGCCCCGCGGTGTTCAAGGACCACGGCGAGGACACCTGGTACCTGTACGTCGACGTGATCCCCGCGACCGGCTACAAGCCGATGGTGACGAACGACCTCGACACGGGCTGGACCCAGCTCACCGACCCGGGCTTCTCGCTCGCCTCGTCGACCAAGCACGGCGGCATCGTCTCGCTGACCGCGGGGCAGTACGCCGAGGTCCGCTCGGCCGACGCCGCCTCCGCGGTCCGCTCGGACCTCGGCGAGGTGACGGTCGCCTCCGGCACCGACGCCGCGGCGGCTCTGCCCGCCCGCGCCGACGTCGTGCTCGCCTACAACCGGGGCACCGCCTCGCAGCCGGTCACCTGGAACACCTCCGCGGTGGCGACGGCGCCCGGCCGCTACTCCGTCACCGGAGTCGTCCGCACGATCGGTGCGAACGACAACCAGTGGGTGGGCGCGAACGGATCGACGGCCTACAACGCCGCCGACCGTCGGCTCTCGAGCTCCACGGCCGTCACGGTCACCGCGACCGTGGTGGTGACGGCACCGACCTCGACGCTCACCGCGTCCACCCGCTGCGTCGCGGGCAAGGTCGTCCTCACCGGAGTGGTGAAGAACACGGGCGCGACGCCCCTCTCGGTCGTCATCCGCTCGCCGTTCGGCGCCTCGCAGACGCTGACCGCCGCCCCCGGCGCCAGCGCCTCGGCCGCCTTCACCACCCGTCAGGCCTCGGTCCCGGCCGCCTCGCTCACCGCGGGCGCCCTGACCGCGGCCTACCCGGCGCGCACCTGCTGACGCACGCGCGCCGCTGACGCCGAGACGGCCCGCCCCCGCCGAGACACCGCCCCACCGCGGTGCCTCGGCCGGGAGCGGGCCGTCTCGGCGTCGAGCGCCTCGGAGCTCCGCGGCGGCCGCCCCACATCCCGGCACGGCAGGCTGTACGGATGAGCGCGCCTGGAACCACCGACCCCCTCGACCACGTCCGCGTGCGCGGCGCCCGCGAGAACAACCTCCGGAGCATCGACGTCGACGTGCCGCGCGACGCCCTCGTCGCCTTCACGGGGGTCTCCGGATCGGGCAAGAGCTCGCTCGCCTTCGGCACGCTCTACGCGGAGGCGCAGCGCCGCTACTTCGAGTCGGTCGCCCCCTACGCGCGGCGGCTGATCGACCAGGTCGGCGTGCCGGACGTCGACTCGATCGAGGGCCTGCCGCCGGCCGTCGCCCTCCCGCAGCGGCGCTCCGGAGGCTCGGCCCGCTCCACGGTCGGCAGTGCGACGACGCTCTCGAGCGTGGTGCGGATGGTGTTCTCGCGCATCGGCGCCTACCCCGAGGGCGCGCCGATGCTGCTCGCAGAGGACTTCTCGGCCAACACCGTGCAGGGCGCGTGCCCCAGCTGCCACGGCATCGGCCGGGTCTACGACGTCCCCGACGAGCTGATGGTGCCGGACGACTCCCTCTCGATCCGCGACGGGGCGCTCGCCGCCTGGCCGACCGCCTGGCACGGCAAGCAACTGCGCGACAGCCTGATCTCGCTCGGACACGACATCGACGCTCCGTGGCGCGACCTGCCCGCGGAGGACCGCGACTGGATCCTGCACACTCCTGACTCCCCGCAGGTTCCCGTGTGGACCGACCGCTCTCCCGCGGAGGTGCGCGCGGCCGTGGCGGCCGGTGACGAGCCGCGCTACATGAGCACGTTCCTCGGGGTGCGCCGCTACGTGCTCGACACCTTCGCCGGCTCGAAGAGCGCCCGGATGCGCGAGCGCGCGGCCTCGTTCGTCGTCAGCGTCGCCTGCCCGGTGTGCGGCGGCCGGAGGCTGAAGCCCGACGCGCTCGCCGTCACCTTCGAGGGGCTCGACATCACCGAGCTGTCAGCGCTCCCGCTCGAGGAGCTGGTCGTCGTCGCGCGGCGCGTGCTGGAGCCCGGCTGGACCCCGGCCGACGGCGCTCCGCAGACCCGCCTGGCCGCGCAGCGGCTGGTCGAGGACCTCGTCGCCCGCCTCGCGCCGATCGTCGACCTGGGCCTCGGCCACCTCTCGCTCGACCGCTCCACGCCGACGCTCTCCTCGGGGGAGCTCCAGCGGATGCGCCTCGCGACGCAGGTGCTCTCGCGCCTCTTCGGCGTCGTCTTCGTGCTCGACGAGCCGTCCACGGGCCTGCACCCCGCCGACACGGAGGCGCTGCTCGGCATCCTGCGGACCCTGCGGGCGACCGGCAACACCGTCTTCTTCGTCGAGCACTCCCTCGACGTCATCCGCGAGGCCGACTGGATCGTCGACATCGGCCCGGGCGCGGGGTCGGGGGGCGGCACCGTCGTCTACTCCGGCCCGCTCGACGGCCTGCCGGGCGCCCGCGACTCCGTCACCCGCCGCTACCTCTTCCCCGAGGGCGACCCGGCGCCGCTGCGCTCCCGCCGCACCGCGGAGCAGTGGATCGAGCTCGCCGGAGTCTCGCGGCACACCCTCGGCGACCTCTCCGTCGCGTTCCCGGTCGGGGTGCTCACCGCGGTCACCGGCGTCTCCGGATCGGGCAAGTCGACGCTCGTGAACCAGGCGCTGCCCGATCTGCTGCGCGCCTCGCTCCGCGCCGACGTCGCCGAGGACGCGCCGGCCGAGGAGGGCGGGGAGGCGGACCCGCTGCTCGACGCGGCCGCGGCGGCGACCCGCGGCACCGCCTCCGGGCCCGCGGACCGCCTGCGCCGGGTGGCGCAGGTGACCCAGACCCCGATCGGCCGGACCTCGCGCTCGAACGTCGCGACCTACACGGGTCTGTTCGACCGGGTGCGGACGCTCTTCGCGGCCACCCCGGAGGCGAAGCGCCGCCGCTTCTCGGCGAGCCGCTTCTCCTTCAACCTGCCCAGCGGGCGCTGCCCCGTCTGCAAGGGCGAGGGCTCCGTGGAGGTGGAGCTGCTGTTCCTCCCGACCGTCGAGGCGCCCTGCACGGCGTGCGGCGGCACCCGGTACAACGACGAGACCCTCGAGGTCACCCTCGGCGGCCGGACGATCGCCGACGTCCTCGCGCTGAGCGTCGCCGACGCGCGCGAGGCCTTCGCCGAGGACCGCGAGGTCGCCCGCCACCTCGACGCTCTGGTGGACGTGGGGCTCGGCTACGTCTCGCTCGGCCAGCCGGCGCCCGAGCTGTCCGGGGGAGAGGCGCAGCGGGTGAAGCTCGCCTCGGAGCTGCGTCGCGCCCAGCGCGGGGACACGCTCTACCTGCTCGACGAGCCGACGTCGGGCCTGCACCCCGCCGACGCCGACCGCCTGCTCGAGCACCTGCAGCACCTCGTCGACGCGGGCAACACGGTGATCGTCGTCGAGCACGACATGCGCGTCGTCGCCGACGCGGACTGGGTCGTGGACCTCGGCCCGGGGGCGGGCCGGGCCGGCGGCTCGGTGGTCGCGACGGGCACTCCGGAGGAGGTCGCCGAGGCCGCGGGCAGCCGCACCGCTCCGTACCTCCGGGCGGCTCTGGACCGGCGCCGCTGAGCGCTCGAGGACCCTGTCAGTCCTCTCACCGAAACCTCACCGAAAACTATTGTTAACGGTAACATTCGAGGCGGCCCGCCCCCCTGGGCCGGATTTCTCAACGACGAGAGGCCTCACGAATGAGACGACGACTCCCCCTGGCCACCGTGGCGGTGATGGCGCTGACGGCGGGTCTCCTGTCGGTCGGCCCCACGGCCCAGGCCGCCCCCACCACCTCGCTCGACGCCGCGAAGGTGCTCGAGCTCCCGTTCGACGGGTCGCTCGCCGACACCAGCGGTCGTGGTACCGCCCTCGGGATGCAGAAGGGCACCGCCTCCTACGGCACCGGCCTGAACGGCCGGGCGTTCGAGTTCACCGGATCGAACGCGATCTCGCTCGGCACTGCGGCGGCGCTGCAGCCCGCCGACCTCACCGTCTCGTTCTGGTACAAGCCGACCAGCGCGATGACCGGTGAGCAGGTCTTCACCTGGAACAAGACCGCCTACAACTCCGACGGCTGGTACCTCACCTCCGAGGGCGACGGCACTCCGCTCGCCCTCTCGATCGGCCCGTCCGGCGGTCAGCCGTACAAGGTCGCCGTCGAGACCGCCCGCTCCGGCTTCTTCCCCGCGGGGGAGTGGACGCACGTGGTCGCCACGTACGACAAGAGCACCAAGGCCGTCGCCTTCTACCGCAACGGGGTGAAGCAGACCGCCGTCGTCAAGACCGCGCCGTCCTCCTCCGCATCAGGCGTCCTCGGCTCCGAGAGCACCTCGACGAAGACCCTCGGCTTCAACGGCCCCCAGTACAACGGCGCGCACCTGCGCGGCCTGCTCGACGACTACGCGCTCTACAACGGCGTCGCGACCACCACCGACGTCGTCGCCCTGACGAAGGCCGGCAACCCCTCCTTCGACCCCGCGAGCATCGCCCGGGCCGACCTCGAGCTGGTCGCCCCGCCCGCGAGCACCAGCACCGGCTTCACCCTGCCCACCGTCGGCGCGAAGGGGTCCGCCCTCAGCTGGACCTCCTCCGACCCGGCGACCGTCGCGATCAGCGGAGGCACGGCCGCGGTCACGCCGCCCACCGGCTCCGCGACGCAGGTCGTCCTCACCGGCTCCGCCACCTACGGGGGCAGCACCGCGGTCACGAAGACCTACACTCTCCAGGTGCAGCCCCGGGGAGTGAAGACGTCGAACTACCTTCTGGAGGCCGGCCTGTCCGACGTCTCCGTGCAGGACCCCTACCTCGAGAACGGGGAGCAGCAGACCGTCGAGTACCTGCTGAGCCTCGACCCCGAGATGTTCCTCTACTCCTTCTACCGCGAGGCCGGGCTCACGCCGACCACCAGCGGCGGATACGGGGGTTGGGAGCGCGAGAACGGCACCCGGTTCCAGGGCCACTTCTTCGGCCACTACCTCTCGGCGCTCTCGCAGGCCTACGCGACCGAGGAGGACGCGGCCACCAAGGCGGCTCTGCTCGCGAAGCTCACCGCTTCCGTCGACGGTCTGAAGAAGGTCCAGGACGCCTACGCGCTGAAGGACCCCGCGAACGCCGGCTACGTCTCGCCGTTCCCGACCCGCTACCTCCCCTCGGGCGGCGACGGCCTGCTCGTCCCCTTCTACAACCTGCACAAGGTGCTCGCAGGCCTCCTCGACGCCCACGACCAGGCGCCCGACGCCGTCTCGCAGAAGGCGCTCGTCGTCGCCGGCGGCTTCGGCAGCTGGATCACCGCCTGGGCGGGCCGCCAGGCCAACCCCGGGCAGCTCCTGAACACGGAGTACGGCGGAATGAACGAGGCGCTCTACCGCCTGTACGAGACCACGCACGACCCGGCGCACAAGCGCGCGGCCGAGTACTTCGACGAGACCGCGCTGTTCCAGAAGCTCGCGAACAACGAGGACGTCCTCAACGGGCTGCACGCGAACACGACCGTCCCGAAGCTGATCGGCGCGCTGAAGCGCTACCGCGTCTTCACCGACGACCCGGCGCTCTACGCCACGCTCACCGCCGCGGAGAAGTCGGATCTCGACATGTACCGCCGTGCCGCCGAGAACTTCTGGCGCATGGTCGACGAGACCCACACCTACGCCAACGGCGGCAACAGCCAGTCCGAGCACTTCCACGCACCCGGCACCCTGTACGAGTACGCCACGAACGGCCAGACCACCGGCTACGGCGAGAACTCGACCTCCGAGGGCTGCAACATCTACAACATGCTCAAGCTCACCCGGGCGCTGTTCCAGGTGACCGAGGACGTGAAGTACGCCGACTTCTACGAGGAGACGTTCATCAACGGCGTCCTCTCGGTGCAGAACCCGGACACCGGCATGGTGACCTACTTCCAGCCGCAGACCGCGGGCTACGCCAAGGTCTTCGGGCACGAGCTCGACGAGTTCTGGTGCGACCACGGCTCGGGTATCGAGAGCTTCACCAAGCTCGGCGACTCGATCTACTTCGAGAAGCCGAAGACCGTCTTCGTGAACCAGTTCCGCTCCTCGGTCCTCCGCTCCTCCGCGAACAACCTCCGGCTGACCCAGACGGCGGACATCCCGAGCACGGACACGGCGACCCTGAGGGTCGAAGCGCTGGCCGGAGGAGCCGTGGCCGCGGACACGACCCTCAAGCTGCGCGTGCCGTCCTGGATCGACGGAGCGCCGACGCTCACCGTGAACGGTGCCGTCCGTGCCGTCACGGCCCAGGCCGGATACGTCTCGGTCGCCGTCGCCGCCGGTGACGTGCTGACCTGGAAGCTGCCCGCCGCGGTCAGCGCGGTCGCGGACACGGAGAACCCCGACTGGACCGCGTTCCGCTACGGACCGGTGCTGCTGGCGACCGAGCTCAACCGCTCGAACGTCGAGGCGTCCTACGTCGCCGGCGTCCTGGTGCGCATGGGCACGGCCGACAAGTCCGTGAACTCGAACGTCGTCGTCGCGGACTCCGCGGCCTGGAAGTCCGCGGTCCGCGGCAACCTGGTCCGCCTGCCCGACGGCGCGGACGGCAACGGCCGCACGACGATGCGCTTCGGCATGAAGAACGTCGACGCCGCGTCCGCCGCCCGGGTGTTCACTCCGTACTACAGCCTCTACAACGCCCGCTACGCGACCTACATGACCCTGATCGAGCCCGACTCGGCCGCGGCCCAGGCGCTGATCCGGACGCAGAAGGAGCAGCTGCGCGTCGACGAGACGACGATCGACTCCCTCACCTCCTTCGACAACAACAACAGCGAGGCCGACAAGAACTACAAGACCGCGCGGTCCTCGGTGGGGACCTGGCGCGGCGAGGGGTACCGCGACGGCGAGCGCTCGGCGGAGGCGTACTTCCAGTACGACATGATCGTCGACCCGGCTCTGCCGGCGAACTACCTCGGGGTCCGCTACTACGGCGGCGACGCGGGACGCACCTTCGACGTCTACCTCAACGACGTGAAGCTCAAGACCGAGGTGGTCTCGGGAGCGGCCGGAGCGACGAGCTGGTACGTCCAGTACGACCGGATCCCGGCGTCGATCCTCAGCGGTCTCGCCGCGAAGGACAGCTACAAGCGCGACCAGAGCGGGAAGTACGTGCTCGACGCGAAGGGGCAGAAGATCCCCGTCGTCACGGTGCGCTTCCAGGGCACCGGATCCAGCTACGTCGGCGGTGTCTTCGGGGTCTACACGACCGAGTCGACCACCTACGCTGCGGACCCGGAGCTGACGAAGCTCTCCTCCGACGTCGGGACGCTCTCGCCGGCTCTCGCCGCCGGGGTCAGGGACCACACGCTCACGGTGCCGGCCGGCACGACGAGCGTCTCGCTCGACCTGGACCCGGCCGTGCCCAGCGGTCTGGTGAAGGTCGACGGCGTGCTGATCGACGACACCCTCCGCCGCACGGTGCCGCTCGCGGCGTCGGGCACGACGAGCGTGGTCGTCGAGTCGTCGGCGCAGGACCACACGACGACAGCGACCTACCGCCTCTCCATCGTCCGCGCCTCCGCGGCGACGGTACCGACGACCGTGGCGGCCACCAGCCGCTGCGTGGCGGGCAAGGTCGTGGTGACGGTCACCGCTCGGAACGATGCGAAGGTCCCGGCGGGGATCACCCTCGGCTCCGCCTGGGGCTCGAAGGCGTTCACCGGGATCGCTCCCGGGTCGAGCGCCTCGCACGCCTTCACCACCCGCGCCGCCTCGGTGGCCGCGGGCTCGGCGACGGTGACCGCGACGGCGACCGTGGACGGAGCATCGGTGACCACCACGAAGCAGGCCGCGTACTCCGCTCTCACCTGCAAGTGACGTGACGACGACGGCCGCCGGGGATCGCCCCCGGCGGCCGTCGTCGTCAGTCGGAGGTGCGGTAGAGGCCCTGGAGCAGCCCGATGACGTCGCCCAGGAGGGGCGGCGGGTCGCTCCGGATCCACGCGGCGTGCACGGGGACCGGCGGGGCGTCGCGGACGACCCGGTAGGCGAGGCCCTGCCGTCGGTACTGGCTCACCGTCGATTCCGCGGTCACTCCGCGGGCGGAGCCGCTGCTGATCACCGTGAGCCAGTCATCGACGTCGGTCGTCGGGACGGTGATCCGCGGCCGGTCGTGCTCGGGCCAGAGGTCGAGCCGGGTGCTCCCGGTCCGGTCGTCGAGCGCGAGCGGAGCGGTCGCCACCTGGGCGAGCGTGACCGTGCGCTTCGCGGCGAGCGGGTCGTCGACGGACAGGGCGCAGTAGCGCTTCTCGGTGCCGATCAGAGCCGACTCGACGTCCGCAGCCGGAGATCCGCGCCGGAGGATCGCGAGGTCGCTGAGGCCCTCCGCGAGCCCCGCGGTGGGGGTGTTGGAGCGGATCAGCCGCAGCTCGTGGCGGGGGAGCGCCGCGGCCCAGCGGCGCTGGAACTCCTGGGTGTGCTCGCCGAGAGCCGACCAGGCGTAGCCGATCCGGATCGTGTCCGTTCCGGCCGCCGCCTCCTCGCGCAGATCGTCGACGACGGCCAGGACGCGGCGGGCGTGCCGCAGCACCCGCTCGCCCGCCGGCGCGAGCTCGACGCTGCGGGTCGTCCGGTGGAGGAGCCTTCGTCCGAGGACGGACTCGAGCGCCGCGACGTTGCGGGAGACCGCCGTCTGGGAGATGCCGAGGTCGATCCCCGCGTCGGTGAAGGTCCCGGCGTCGACGACGCCGACGAACGACCGGAGGTGGCGCAGTTCCAGATCCATGACCGCATCCTATTCATGCGGTTCCCGCATCGATCGGACCGGTTATGCATTGTGAGCCGGGGCCGGACGGCTCGCAGACTTCCGGCATGACGAAGCAGCTCCCCGGCGACGGACGGACCGTCGGCGTCGCGACCGCCCTCGCGAGCGCCCTCTCGAATCAGCTCGGGGCGGCCTCCGGGACTCTGGCCTTCCCGGTCCTGGGATCCGTCGGAGTGGTCGCCGTCCGGCAGATCGTCGCCGCGCTGATCCTCCTCCCGGTCGTGCGGCCGCGGATCCGCGACCTGACCCGCGCGCAGTGGTGGCCCGTCCTGCTCCTCGCCGTGGTGTTCGGAGCGATGAACCTCACGCTCTACGCGGCCATCGACCGCATCGGGCTGGGGCTGGCGGTGACCCTGGAGTTCTGCGGGCCGCTGGCGGTCGCGCTCCTCGGCTCCCGGAGCAGGACCAGCGCGCTCTGCGCCCTCGTCGCCGGAGCGGGCGTCCTCGCGATCGCCGGGCCGAGGCCCTCGTCCGACCAGCTGGGGATCGCGCTCGGTCTCGCGGCCGCGTGCTGCTGGGCCGCGTACATCCTGCTCAACCGGATCATCGGACTCCGGCTGCCCGGAGCGCAGGGGACCGCCACGGCGACCGGGATCTCCGCCGCCGTCTTCCTGCCCGTCGCCGTCTGGACGCTCGTCACGACGCGCCCCGACGCGGGCACCGTGCTCCTGGCGGTCGGCGCCGGCGTCCTGGCGACGGCCGTCCCGTTCGTGGCCGACGTGATCGCGCTCCGGAGGCTCCCGGCGAGCGTGTTCGGGACGCTCATGAGCGCCAACCCCGTCCTGGCCGCCCTCATCGGCGCGGTCGTGCTCGGGCAGGACGTCGGCGCGGCCGGATGGATCGGCATCGCCCTCATCGTCACCGCGAACGCGGCGGTCCTCCGGCGGGGGCGTCGCGCGCGGTGAGGCCCGGCGGCGGGTCGAGCGAGAGGTGATCCCGTCGAGATGCCGCCGCTGTGCGTTACCTGTTCGTTATGAAAAAGGCGCCTACACGACCAAACCAGGGACACCCTGGGAAACAGCAGGTCGCGGGAGAAAACTCTCCTCCATGAACCAGACAGCGGCACCCGTGCGCGAGCATCGAGCTCTCTACTTCCTGCTCGCCGCCCTCGCGGGCATCGTCACGGGCGGAGTCCTCCTCGCCGTCGCCGAGCTCATCGCCCTCGCGGTCGCCCGCACCGCGAGCCCCGTGCTCGCGCTCGGCGCCTTCATCGTCGACATCGTCCCGCGCCCGCTCAAGGAGTTCGCGATCGAGACGTTCGGCGAGAACGACAAGACCTTCCTGCTCGGCAGCGTGGGCGCCGCGGTCGTCGTCGCCGCCGCGATCGCCGGAGTGCTCCAGCTGGTCCGCCCGCCGCTCGGCCAGGTGCTGCTCGTGATCGCCGGCGGCCTCTCGATCGCCGCCATCGTGACCCGCACCGGAGCGTCGCCGCTCGCCGCTGTGCCCACGCTGGTCGGACTCGTCGTCGCCGTCGTCGTCATGCACCTCCTCTTCACACGCCTGCGCGGCTGGCGCGCGGCCCGGGCCTCGGAGGCCAGGGGAACATCCTCCGAGGCCCGTCCGGGCGCCCTCGAGCGCCGCGGATTCTTCCGCATCGCGCTGATCTCCGCCGTCGGCGCGGCCGTCGTCGGCACCGGAGCCCGCCTGGTCAACGCGGCCACCTCCTCCCTCGCCGGCGTCCGCGACGCCCTGCGCCTGCCGTCCCCGGGCAGCACCGTCTCGGTCCCGGCGGGCGCCGAGCTCGACATCGAGGGCATCACCCCGCTCTACACGCCGAACGCCGACTTCTACCGAGTCGACACCGCCCTCACCGTGCCCAACCTGGACCCGTCGGCCTGGTCGCTGAAGATCACCGGCATGGTCGACCGCGAGGTGACGCTGAACCTCCAGCAGATCTTCGACATGGGCCTCGACGAGTACGGCATCACCCTCACCTGCGTCTCGAACCAGGTCGGCGGCAACCTCGTCGGCAACGCCAAGTGGCTCGGCGTCCCCCTGCGCGACGTGCTGAAGATGGCCGGCGTGCAGAGCGGAGCCGACATGCTCCTCTCCACCAGCAGCGACGGCTACACGGCGTCCACCCCGATCACCGCGGTCACGGACGAGAACCTCGACGCGATCCTCGCCGTCGGCATGAACGGCGAGCCCCTCCCGTTCGAGCACGGCTTCCCAGTGCGGATGATCGTGCCCGGCCTCTACGGCTACGTCTCGGCCACCAAGTGGCTCACCGAGCTCAAGGTCACCACCTTCGAGGCCGACCAGGCCTACTGGACCCCGCGCGGCTACTCCGCCGAGGCCCCCATCAAGATGTCCTCGCGGATCGACACCCCGCGGATCGGCGTCCCCGTCACCTCGGGCGCTCTCAAGATCGCGGGCGTCGCCTGGGCGCAGAGCATCGGCATCGAGAAGGTCGAGGTGAGCATCGACAACGGCGACTGGCAGGAGGCGACGCTCTCGACCCCGGTCAACCTCGACACCTGGGTGCAGTGGTTCGTCGACTGGGACGCCCAGCCCGGCTCGCACTACGTCGCGGTCCGCGCGGTCGACAAGAACGGCATGGTCCAGATCGAGGACCGCGCGCCGGTCGCGCCCGACGGATCCTCCGGCTGGCAGCGCACGCTCATCAACGTCACCTGACGCCCTGCGGAGGCGCCGATCCCCGGGGGTCGGCGCCTCCGGTGCGTCCGGCGTCCGTCGCGACGACGCCCCCGCAGTGCGGACGGCCCTGACGCGACGTCGCCTTGGCGGCAGACACCGCGGCACGTCCCGGCCCGGCGCGCAAGCCTCCGCGGCGGCGCGGCCCGCGAGGAGGCGCCGCTCTAGCCTTCGAGGATGCGCTCCCGGCTCCTCCATCTCCGCGAATCCTTCTGGTTCCTCCCGGCGCTGTTCGGCGTCCTCGCCGTCGGGCTGGCGCTGGGGCTGGTCGAGGTCGACCATCTGCTGGTCCGCGCCGGCGTCAGCGACATCCCCCTGATCGAGGACCTGTCGCCGACCGGCGGCCGGGCGATCCTCTCGGCGATCGGCGGGACGATGCTGGGCGTCGCCGCGACCTCGTTCTCGATCACGATCTCGGTGCTGGCGACCACGTCCTCCGCCTACGGGCCCCGGCTGGTCCGCAACTTCATGGCCGACCGCGGCAACCAGGTCGTCCTGGCGGTGCTCACGTCCACGTTCCTGTACTCGCTGATCGTGCTACGCGCGGTGCACACCGAGGAGGACGCGTCGCTGACGTTCGTGCCGGTGGTGGCCGTCTCGTTCTCGGTGCTGCTCGCGGTGGGCGACGTCGCGGTGCTCGTCTACTTCATCCACCACATCGCGCTGTCGGTGCAGGTGACGACGCTGCAGCAGCGGGTGCTCGGCGAGCTCGTCGACGTGATCGAGCGACTGCATCCGGAGGACGGTGAGGAGCCGGTGGACGCGGAGGAGGCCCTGCTCGCGGAGGAGGCCCTGCCGCCGGCGGGGCGCGAGCCGGTCGTCCTGCGGGCGGTGCGGGGCGGCTACGTCGAGCAGCTCGAGGTCGAGCGGCTGGTCGCCCTGGCCCGCCGCGGCGACGCGCGGCTCCGGGTGCTCGCGCTGCCCGGCGACCACGTCCTCGTCGGCGACCCGGTGCTCGAGGTCCGGGAGGGGTCCGTCGCCCAGGAGGAGGCGGTCGCCGCGGTCGTCGTCGCCGACGCGCGCACCCCGCACCAGGACCTCCGCTACGCCGTCCAGCAGGTGGTCGAGATCGGAGTCCGCGGGCTCGCGACCGGCACCAACGACCCGTACACCGCGGTCGGCGCCGTCGAGGCCCTGACCAGCGCGCTCGTCGACCTCTGCGGCCGGCCGGAGGCGCGCGGCCGCTACTCCGACGCCGACGGAGTCGTCCGCCTGGTCGTCCCGTGGCCTCGAGCGGGCGAGCTTCTGGCCGACGTGTTCCTCGCCCTGCGCTCGTACGCGATGGAGCAGCCGCTCGTCGTCCGCGCCGGCGTGCGCCTCGCCGAGCGGCTCGCGGTCGTCGCCCGCGGCGGGACCCGCGTCGAGCTGCACCGCCAGGTCCAGGCGTTCGCCGCCGCGCACGCCGCCGCCGACGGCGACGCCCTCGAGGCGCCGGCCCTGCGCGCGTCGCTCGCCGCGCTCGAGGCGCGTCTCGCGGCCTGACGCTCGGCCTGCCCGGCGCTCCAGGAAGCCACGCCGCCCGAGGAGTGCTCGAATCGATTCGAGTAGGCTCGGCGCATGACAGAGAACACCACTGAGCTGCGCGTGGGGGTCGTCGGCCTCGGCTTCGCCGGCACCACCCACCTCGATGCCTTCCAGTCCCTGCCCGGCGCCCGCGTCGTCGCGCTCGCCGGCCAGGAGGAGGCGCGCCTGCACGAACTCGGCGCGACCCGCGGCGTCCCCGACCTCTACGCCGACTGGGAGGACCTCGTCGCCCGCGACGACCTCGACGTCGTCTCCATCGGCGTCCCGAACCACCTGCACCACCCGATCGCCGTGGCCGCGCTCGAGAGCGGCAAGCACGTCTTCTGCGAGAAGCCGCTCGCCACCACCGCCGAGCTGGCGGCCGAGATGGTCGAGGCCGCCCGCACGAACGACCGGGTGCTCGAGATCGCGTACAACCACCGCCGCCGCGCCGACGTCGCCTTCCTCCGCGACTACCTCGACGACGCGCCGCTGGGCGACGTCTACCACGCCCGCGCGAGCTGGCAGCGGCGCACCGGCATCCCCGGCATCGGCTCCTGGTTCACCAGCAAGGAGCTCGCCGGCGGCGGCCCGCTCATCGACCTCGGCTCCCACGTGCTCGACATCGCGCTGCACCTGCTCGACGAGCCGCGCGTGACCAGCGTCTCGGCGGTCGCGTACGGCGAGATCGGCCGCTCCGGCCGCGGAGGGCGCCCGCACGGCGTCGCCGCCACCGGCACGCACGCGTTCGAGGTGGAGGACTTCTCGAGCGCCCTGCTGCGCCTCGACAACGGCCGCTCGCTCCAGCTCGACGCCTCCTGGGCCAGCTACTCGAAGGTCGACGAGGACATCGAGGTCGAGCTGCTCGGCTCGGCCGGGGGCGCGCGCCTCCACATCGCCGACTACGCCACGAAGGGGACTCTGACGCTCTACTCCGAGGTCGCCGGAGCGCCGACCGTCTCGCACCCCGACGTGAAGGTCCCCGCCGGGCACCACCGCTCGGTCATCGCCGAGTTCCTGGAGGCGATCGCCTCGGGAGCCGACGCGCCCGCGGGCGGCCCCCGCTACTCCGGCCACTACGGCGAGTACGCGCTGCACCGCAGCCGGGTGGTCGACGCGATCTACCGCTCCGCCGCCGAGAAGCAGGAGGTGGCGGTCGCATGAGCGCCCCGATCGAGGTCCTCGTCTGGAACGAGTTCCGGCACGAGACCCGCGGCGACGAGACCGTGCTGCGCCATTACCCGGACGGCATCCACCGCGTCATCGCGGACGGACTCGCGGAGTCGCTCGGCGACGCCGTCTCGGTGCGCACCGCGACGCTCCCCGAGCCCGAGCACGGGCTCACCGAGGAGGCGCTCGCGACGACGGACGTGCTGCTGTGGTGGGGGCACATCGCGCACGAGGAGGTGTCGGACGAGGTCGTCCAGCGCGTCCTGCGGCACGTGCAGGAGGGGATGGGGATCCTGGTCCTGCACTCGGGCCACTACTCGTCGATCTTCAAAGCGCTCATGGGCACGACCTGCTCGCTGAAGTGGCGCAACGACCGCGACCGCGAGCTGGTCTGGACGATCGCGCCCACCCATCCGATCGCCGAGGGCGTGCCCAGCCCGCTGATCATCCCCGAGCAGGAGATGTACGGCGAGTACTTCGACATCCCGGTGCCGGAGGAGACGGTGTTCCTGTCGACCTTCACCGGCGGCGAGGTGTTCCGCTCCGGCGTGATCTACACCCGCGGCCTCGGGAAGGTCTTCTACTTCTCGCCCGGCGACCAGGACTACCCCGTCTACCACCACCCGGACATCCGGCGCGTGCTGGCGAACGCCGTCCGCTGGGCCCGCCCGACCCGGCCGCGCACGCCCCTCACGGCCGACCACCACCCCCGGGGCTGGTTCGAGTCCTGACGCGAGCTCCCGCGCCCTCCCCTCCCTTTCCGCGAGATGCCGCTCCGGTACGCGACACGCCGTGCCGGGCGCACCGATGTGGCGTCTCGGGGGAGGTACTGGGGGGATGCAGCAGTCGGAGGGGCGCGAGCCGGACGAGGTGCGCCGGTACGGGGAGGCTCCGGAGCAGATCGCGGACGTCTTCCGCGGGGCGCCCGGCGAGGCGCGCCGGCCGGTCGTGCTCGTGCACGGCGGGTTCTGGCGGGCGCGGTGGGACCGGCGGCACGCCCGGCCGCTCGCGGCGGCACTGGCCGACCGCGGGCACGACGTGCTCCTCCCCGAGTACCGGCGCACGGGCGACCCGGGAGGCGGCTGGCCGGGCACCGGCGACGACGTCCTGGCCGTGCT
Organism: Rathayibacter sp. AY1H2; assembly: GCF_002931985.1. NCBI lineage: Bacteria > Bacillati > Actinomycetota > Actinomycetes > Micrococcales > Microbacteriaceae > Rathayibacter > Rathayibacter sp. AY1H2. Next base: position 82,680 of record NZ_PSUV01000003.1, read on the forward strand.
CGCGGCGCTCCCGGCACTGCTGCCCGGCGCCGGACCGGTCACCCTCGTCGGCCACTCCGCCGGCGGCCACCTCGCCGTCTGGTCGCAGGCCGCCTGTCCGTCGCCGCACGTCGCCGCTGTGGTGGCACTGGCGGGCGTGCTCGACCTGGCCGCCGCCTCCGCCGACCGCCTCAGCGACGACGCCGTGGGGGAGCTCCTCGGCGGCGACCTCGCGCTGCTCCCGGGCGCCGACCCCGCGCAGCTGCCCGCGCCGCCGCAGCCGATCACGCTGATCCACGGCGTACTCGACGAGGACGTCCCTGTCGTCTACAGCCGCCGGTACGCCGACCGGCACCCCGCCGTGCAGCTGCACGAGCTCGCCGACGCCGACCACATGGCGCTCGTCGATCCGACGACGCCCGCCTTCGCGATCCTCCTCGCCGCGCTCGGCTGACGCGCGCCGGGAGCGGGACTGCGACGCTCCGCCCGCCGAGGCGCGACGGGAACAGGCCCCCTACAGGACCGGCGGGTACAGGAAGAGCGGGACCTGGGCGGTGGGGAAGGTGCGGGTCACGTAGCTGTGCTTGCCGCCGTAGTTGTACTCCTCGAGGAGCACCGTGCCGTCGTCGTTGACCTTCTGCACGTACGAGACGTGGTTGTAGGTCCACCACGCGACGCAGCCGACGATCGGGACGCTGCTGGTCGCCCAGCCCTTCGCGGCCCAGTTGTCCGGCCACTCGTAGGCGCTGCCGCCGAGCGGGGTGATGTTCCCCCACGTGTACTTCCACGGCGCGGAGGTGCGACCGGCGTCGCGGTTGAGGCGCCAGGCCACGAAGTCGACGCACTCGCGGTAGTAGTAGCCGAGGGGCGAGAGTCCGCCGCCGTCGTCGTCGATGGTCTCGTAGGGCCACGGGTAGTCGTCGCCGACCGCGCGGGTCTGCACGGTCGAGAACTCGCCGCCGTTGGATCCGGAGAGCACGGCCGCCTGGCGGCTGGCCTCGTCGAGCTGCGCCTGGGTCGGTGCGGCGAAGGCGTCGCGGACGGCGGTCTGGCCGGCGGCGTCGGAGGAGACGGTGAGGTTCTGGAGGCCGACCCGGTTCGCGGCGGCGCGGCCGGTCGCGGTGGCGGAGGAGCTGCGGGCGCCGTACGCGGGGATCGCGGCCGTGGCGAAGAGGCCGCCGACCACCGAGAAGGTGCCGAAGGCCAGGGCGCGGCGGCTGAGGCCGCGGGCCCGGGCGGGCTCGGCGGCGCGGGGAGCGACCGGGCGGGAGGCGGACGCGCGGCGCGGTGAGGCCGGGATCGACCGGGAGGCGGGGGAGGCGACGGCGGGGACCTCGACCGAGACGGTCGGAGCGGTCGCCACGGCCGTTGCGGCGTCGACGGCGGTGGGCGTGGAGTCGCCAGCGCCTGCGGAAGCGGCGGAGTCGTCCGATCCGCTGCCCTCGACCGCGGTGCCGGCGGTCGCCGCGCCCGTCTCCGTCTCGGCCCGGGCCGCACGGCGCTCGGCCTCGCGGGCCTCGCGCCGGGTCAGGGGTGCAGTGGTCGGGGTGCCGGCACTCTCCTCAGGGGTGGGAATGCCTGGCTTCGACACGCGTGCGTTCTCCTCGGATGACGGTGGTGACGGGGGGTCGGGGGCCGGTGGGGATCCGGCGACGAGCCACTCTAGCCCGAGGCCCGCGCATAACGGAACGATCACGACGGATCCGGCACGGATGCTCCGACCGCTCGCGCCCGTGCGGTGCCAGGATGGGGCGCAACCGGGAAGGAGCTCCTCATGACCGCACCCACCCCCACCGGGCCCGTCCTCGTCGGCATCGTCGACGGCCAGCGACCCGAGGTCCTGCGCACCGCCGCCCGCGTCGCCGCCGACGCCGGAGCCGCCCTGCTGCTCGTGTCCGTCTCGGCCGATCCGTACCTCGTCGGCGAGTACGTCGATCCGATGACCGGCGGCATCCCGCTCGGCTTCGTCGGCGCCGCGGCCGACCGCGGCGAGGGCCCGTCCCTCCCGCCCGGGCTCCGCGAGACGGTCGAGCACGAGCTGCACGGCAGCACCGTGCAGTGGTCGCTGCGCGCGGCGCGGGGCGAGCCCGCCCTGGCGCTCGCCGAGGTCGCCGAGGAGGTCGACGCGCGGATGATCGTGGTCGGCACCCGCGACGCGGGCGTGCTCGCGAGCATCGCCGAGTTCCTCAGCGGGAGCGTCGCCGCCCACCTCGCGCACCGTCAGCACCGCCCCGTGCTCGTCGTCCCGCGCGCCGACCGCAACCCGTCGCGCCCGGCGCCCTGGGACCTCGCGGAGTGACGCGACCCCTCCACCTGCGCCCCTCCGCGATCCTCCTCGTCGCGGCGGGCGGAGCCGTCGGCACGGCTGCCCGCGCCGCGATCGGCGCCGCACTTCCCCCGTTGGGCGTCGTGCCGGTCGCGACGCTCGCCGTCAACCTGCCGGGCGCGTTCCTCCTGGGCCTCCTGCTCGAGGCGCTGGCACGGCGCGGGCCGGACGAGGGCGGGCGCCGCACCCTGCGCCTCCTGCTCGGCACCGGCGTGCTGGGCGGATTCACGACCTACAGCACCTTCTCGCTCGACACGGTCGCGCTGCTCGAGGGCGGCCACGTCGTGGAGTACCTGCTCTACGCCGGCGGCACGCTCGTGCTGGGCGTGCTTGCGGCGGCGCTGGGCATCGCGGTCGCGGGGCGGCGGAGGGCGGCGGCGTGACGCCCGGCCTGCTGCTCGCGGTCGCTGTCGCGGGCGGAGTCGGAGCGGCCGCACGGCTCGTCGTCGACGGGGTCGCGCGGTCGCTCGTGCCGGCGCGCTGGCCGGTCGGCACCGCGCTGATCAACGTCAGCGGGTCGCTGCTGCTCGGAGTCGTCACCGGGCTCGTGCTGGCCGGCGTCCTCGACCCGGTGTGGCGGGCAGTGCTCGGGACGGGCGTGCTCGGCGGCTTCACCACGTTCAGCACGGCGAGCGTCGAGACCGCGCGGCTCTTGCTCGACCGGCGCTGGGCGGCCGGCCTGGGGTACGGCGTCGGCACGGCGGCACTCGCCGTCGCGGCGGCCGCCGCGGGCCTCGCCCTGACGGGCGTCCGGCTGTCCTGAGCGGCGTGGCGGGCGAACCGGAGCGGCGTGCGGCTCCGCTCCTCACCGCCCTTCCCGGAGCCCACCCCACGCCCCTCCGCACCCGCCTCATCGACCCCGCCCCGTCACTCCTGATCCCCCCGCTCACGGGGCAGGCGCCCGCCGCCGCCCGCGAGCCGACGCGGATCCTCGCGCGGTGACCCCCGGTCGAGGGACGCCTCGACCTCCGGAGCATGGGTGAAGATGGGCGGATGACATCCGTGGGGGGCGTTCCGGAGCTCAGGCTGGCCGTCGTCGACGACCAGCCCCTCTACCGGCACATGCTGTCGTCGCTGCTGCGCGCGGTGCCGGGCGTGCGGAGCGTCGTGGAGGCCGGATCCGCCACGGAGGCGCGGTCGGTGCTGCGGCCCGCGGAGCTCGACGTGGCGATCCTCGACATCGAGCTCGGCGACGGGGACGGCATCGAGCTCGGGCGCCGGCTGCGGTCCACCGCGCCGGGGCTGGGCATCGTCCTGCTCTCGGCCGTCGACGCGATGCACCGCTTCCTCCGCCTCGACCGCGCCGAGGCCCGCGGCTGGAGCTACCTCTCGAAGACCTCCTCCCTCTCCGCCCCCGCCCTGCTCGCCTCCGTCCGCGCGACGGCGGACGGCCGCACCGTGCTCGATCCGGCGCTGGTCGCCGCCCGCGCGGCCCGCCGCGACTCCCCGGTCGCCGCGCTGAGCCCGCGCCAGTACGAGGTGCTCTCGGGTCTCGCATCGGGGCTGACCAACGCCGCGATCGGCGAGCGCCTCGGCATCGCGGTCCGCTCGGTCGACAACAACGTCAACGCCGTCTACGCGTCCCTCGGCGTCCGCTCGGACGGCGAGCGCAACCCGCGGGTCGACGCGACGCTCCTCTTCCTCGAGCACACCGGATGAGCGCCGGCCCGAGCGATACGCGCGAGGACAACCGCATCGTCCTCGGAGCGATGGCCCTCCTCGGCGGCGTCCTCTCGCTGCTGGCCGCGCTCCAGGCCGTCTTCGCGCTCGGGATGCTGTCGCGGACGCTGCGGGGGGTCGATCCGGGGCCGCTGCTCGACGTGACGACGCGCGTCCTGGTCAACGTGTCGACGATCGGGCTCGCGATCGCCCTGGTCGCGGTGCTGCGTCCCGAGCGCTCGACCGGCAGCGGCCGGGTGGCCCGGACGGCGGTCATCGCCGTGGGGATGGGACTCCTCCGCTGCTGCCTCCAGGTGCTGACCGGCGTCTACCCGCTCTCGGCCCTCCCCGCTCTCGCGGTCGAGCTGGTCGTCGGATCCACGGTGATCGCGCTGATCACCGCCTACGGCTACCTGCTCGTGCGCGCGGCGCGGCGGGTGCGCGAGAAGGAGCGGGAGCACGCCCGCGCCTCCGTGCAGGCGCTCGAGGCGGTGCAGGCCCTGCAGCGGGAGGAGCTGCGGGTGAGCCGCGACGTCGCGCAGAGCCTGCACGGCGGCCTCCAGAACGGACTCGTGGTGCTGACCGCCGAGCTGCACGCGGTCGCGAGCGCATCCGACGAGGCGGCCTCGGAGCGGCTGCTCGCCATCGCCGCCCGGCTCGACCGGCTCCGCGAGGACGAGGTGCGCGCGGTCGGCCACGCCCTCTAGCCGGTCGAGATCGACCACGGCCTGGTCCCCGCCGTCCGCGACCTCGTCGCGCGCCTCCCTCCCGAGATAGCCGTCGACCTCGACCTCGGCCGCATCCCGGCGCTCGCCGCCGAGGGTGCCGAGCCGCCGCTCGACCAGCGGATGCTCCTGGTCCGGTTCCTGGAGGAGGCGGTCACCAACGCGCTGAAGCACGGCGGCGCCTCCTCGCTGCGGGTGCGCGGCGACGAGGAGGCGGGCGTCGTGGTGCTCACCCTCGACGACGACGGCCGCGGACTCGTCGAGGGGTCGACGCGCTCGGGCCTGGCGCGGCTGGAGCGGCAGCTCGCGGTCTACGGTGGCTCGTTGGAGCTCTCGGACTCGCCCGTGCTGGCGGGGGCGCGGCTGAGGGCGCGGCTCCCGCTGTCCGACGCGGACGGCGGCGCGGCGGAGTAACGGGACGGGCGCTCCCGCCGTCCCTCGCATCGAGCACAGGGCGGTCCGAGGGACGGATTCACACCGGATGGCGAGCCGTCTCCTCGTGCCCGCCCCTCACGCCGGGTAGACCAGCAGATCCTGCGGAGCGACGGTGAAGCCTGCCTCGCGGCCGGGCGCGAGGTCGAGGCGCGCCGCGTCGGCCGCCGGGACGTCGGCGGTCAGGAGCGCGCTGCGCACCCGCACCGCGTCTCCCCGCTGCTCCACGTCGGTGATCACGGCGCGGAGGCCTCCCTCTCCGACGGAGACGGCGGAGGGACGGACCGCGGCGAGCACCGCGGCGCCGACCGCGACCGGCTCGGCCGCGACTCCGGACAGCTCGTGCCCGTCGGCGGTGCGCAGACCCGTCGCGGTGCGGACGCCCTCGAGCAGCTCGAGCCCGGCGAGCTCGGCGGTGAATGCGGTGCGCGGGCGCGTGAGGACGCGGGCGGTCGGCCCCTCCTCGACCACCCGGCCGCCGTGCAGCACCAGAACCCGGTCGGCGAGGGTCCAGGCGTCGAGCACGTCGTGGGTGACCACGATCGCCGAGCGGTCGGCGAGCACCTCGCGGAGCATCCGGCGGAGGACCGGGGCGGTCCGGGCGTCGACCGCGGCCAGCGGCTCGTCGAGCAGCAGGAGGCGCGGGTCGGTCGCGAGGGCCCGGGCGAGGGCGACCCGCTGCGCCTGGCCGCCGGAGAGGCTCCCCGGGCGCCGGTCGGCCAGGTCGGCCACGCCCGCGGCGGCCAGCTCGCGCTCCGCCCGCTCGCGGGACCGCGCCCGCCCGGCGCCGGCGCTGCGCGGACCGAACGCCGCGTTCTCGCGCACGCTGAGGTGCGGGAACAGCAGCGGATCCTGCGCCAGCAGGGCGACGGGGCGCCGGTGCGGAGGAGTCCACCGGCGGTCGTCGAAGAGCAGCTCGCCGCCGGCGGTCGCCCGCCCGGAGTCGGCACGGACGAGGCCGGCGATCAGCTCGAGCACGGTCGACTTGCCCGCGCCGTTGGGCCCGAGCAGCGCGATCGTCTCGCCCTCGGCCACGTCGATCCGCACGTCGATCCCGCGCGCCGCGAGCCGCGCCTCCAGCAGCAGGCTCACCGCGGCACCCCCCGGGCGGAGCGGCCGTGCGCGAGACCGATCACGAGCACCGCGACCACCACGAGCACCAGCGCGAGGGCGACCGCCGCGTCCGGATCGCTCTCGCGCTGCAGGTAGATCTCGAGCGGGAGGGTGCGCGTCGTGCCCTCGAGGCTGCCGGCGAAGGTCAGCGTCGCTCCGAACTCGCCGAGCGCCCGCGCGAACGAGAGGATCGCGCCCGAGGCGAGGCCCGGCAGGATCAGCGGCAGCGTGATCCGCCGGAGCACCGTACCGGGGGAGGCGCCGAGCGTCGCGGCGACCGACTCGTACCGCGCGCCGGCGCTGCGCAGCGCGCCCTCGAGCGTCAGCACCAGGAACGGCAGGGCCACGAAGGTCTGCGCGATCACGACGGCGGTGGTCGAGAACGCGATGCGGACGCCGAGGGCCTCCAGCGCGCCGCCGAGCAGGCCCATCCGCCCGAAGGTGAAGAGCAGCGCCAGCCCGCCGACCACCGGCGGGAGCACCAGCGGCAGCAGCACCAGCGAGCGGAGCAGGCGCTGGCCGGGGAAGGCCGTGCGGGCGAGCACGAGGGCCATCGGGGTGCCGAGCAGCAGGCACAGCAGAGTGGCGACGGCGGAGGTGCGCAGGCTCAGCAGGAGCGCGGCGACGGAGGAGTCGGAGGTGATCAGCGGCAGGAACTGCGGCCAGTCGACGCGGGCGAGGATCGCGGCGAGCGGGAGCAGCACCAGCAGGGCGCCGAGCGCGGCGACGGCCACGACCCAGCGCGGCAGGCCGGACCCGGTGCGCATCAGCCGCGGGCGAGCGGCGTCTCGACGATGACCGTGGTCGCCTTGACCACCGCCACCGCGGGAGACCCGGGCTCGAGCCCGAGCTCGCGGACCGCCTCGCTGCTCATCAGCGAGACCACGCGGTGCGGACCGCACTGCAGCTCGACCTGCGCCATCACGGTGTCCATCACGATGCCGGTGACGATCCCGACGAAGCGGTTGCGGGCCGAGCGCGCGACCGGGGACGGATCCTCCGGCAGCACGGCGTTCGCGCGGGCGAGCCGGGCGACCTCGAGGCCGTCGACGACGCGTCTCCCGGACGCGTCCTTCGCGCTCTCGAGCGTCCCGTTCTCGATCCAGCGCCGCAGCGTGTCGTCGCTCACGCCGAGCGCGGCGGCGGCGTCCCTGATCCGTATCTGCGGCATGGAGTCGATCCTACGTCCGCGGCTGAGCCTGTGCCGTGTCCCTCTCCTCTCCACGAGGCGCCGCCGCGGTGCGCCTCCTCCGGCGCGCCGCGTACCCGCACGGCATCTTGTGGAGAGGGAGGAGAGGAACGCGGAGGAACGGGCGCTGGGGATCCCGGGCCGCGCGCGCAACCCCCTGGAGGACCGGCGGGAGCACGACGCACGCTGAAGGGACGACGACACAGGAGGCGGCATGCGCGCGATGGTCTACCGGGGCCCCTACAAGGTCCGCGTAGAGGAGAAGGACCGGCCGAGGATCGAGCACCCGAACGACGCGATCGTCCGGGTGACGCTGGCGGCGATCTGCGGATCCGACCTGCACCTCTACCACGGGCTGCTCCCGGACACCCGGATCGGCCACACCTTCGGCCACGAGTTCATCGGCGTGGTCGACGAGGTCGGCTCGTCGGTGGAGAACCTCAGCGTCGGCGACACGGTGATGGTCCCCTTCACCATCTACTGCGGCTCCTGCTGGTTCTGCTCCCGCGGCCTCTACTCCAACTGCCACAACGTGAATCCGAACGCCACCGCGATCGGCGGCATCTACGGCTACTCGCACTCGGCGGGCGGCTACGACGGCGGGCAAGCGGAGTACGTGCGCGTCCCGTTCGCCGACGTGGGTCCGACGAGGATCCCCGAGTGGCTGCCGCACGAGGACGCCCTGATGCTCACCGACGCCTTCTCGACCGGCTACTTCGGCGCGCAGCTCGGCGACATCGTCGAGGGCGACACGGTCGTGGTGCTCGGAGCCGGACCGGTCGGCCTGGCCGCCGCGCGCTCCGCCTGGCTGATGGGCGCCGGCCGCGTCATCGTCGTCGACCAGATCGACTACCGCCTCGCCAAGGCCCGCGACTTCGCCTTCGCCGAGACCATCGACTACACCGAGGAGGACGACCTCGTCGTCACCCTCAAGAAGACCACCGGCGGGCTCGGCGCCGACGTCGTGATCGACGCGGTCGGCGCGGAGGCCGACGGGAACCTCCTCCAGCACGTCACCGGCGCCAAACTCAAGCTGCAGGGCGGCTCGCCGATCGCGCTCAACTGGGCGATCGACGGCGTCCGGAAGGGCGGCGCCGTCTCGGTGATGGGCGCCTACGGGCCGCTCGCGAGCGCCGTCAAGTTCGGCGACGCCGTCAACAAGGGCCTCACGCTGCGGATGAACCAGGCCCCCGTCACCCGCCAGTGGCCGCGCCTGTTCGAGCACATCCGGGCCGGGCACATCACGCCCAGCGACCTGATCACGCACCGCATCCCGCTCGAGCACATCGCCGAGGGGTACCACCTGTTCTCGTCCAAGCTCGACGGCTGCATCAAGACCGTCGTCGTCCCGTAGGAGGATCCCGTGCCGTACACCGCCGACCGCCCCGTCCGCGTGCCGACCGCCGAGGAGCTGCGCGCCCGCATCCCCGGCTGGGGCGCCGACCTCGATCCCGCCGACCGGCCCGCCTTCCCCCGCGAGCGCAGCGACCTCGTCTCGGGCGCGCACTGGGAGCGCCCGGAGAGGATGCGGACGCACGGCCGTCGCGAGAAGAGCATCGAGCACCTCGAGCTGCCCGCCGTCTTCGGCACGGCGCAGCCCCTCCACGGGATCTCGGGCGCGATCCGCCGCTACGCCTACGACCGGTTCAGCGAGGGCCGCCACGCGCACTGGCTGCTGCTCGTGCTGGGCGACCGGGTGGAGTCGACCGGGGCGCACCTCCGCTCGCTGCTCACGACACGGCCTGACGATCCGATCACCGAGACCGGTGTGCTGGCCGAGGCGCACGCGCACCCGATCGCCTCGCGCCGTGGCCGGACCGACGTGCGCCACCAGATCCTCGACCCGCTGGTCGTCGGCGGTCCCTGGGTCCTCGCCGCGCTCGGCGCCGTGGCCGTCGCCCGCCGCCTCCTGCGCTGACGCCCGTTCCCCCTCTCGTGAGCGGCCGCTCCGGTGCGCCTCCGTCGCGTGTCGCGGACCGGAGCGGCGTTTCGCGGAGGAGGACGGGGGTTCAGCGGCTGCGGGGTGCGGCGCCCGCGGTCGGCGCGGTGCGGGTGTCGACGCTCGCCGTGAGTGCCGCGGAGTAGCCGGACGCCGGGCTGCCGGTCATCGTCGCGAGCTGCAGGGCTCCGCCGTCGTCGCCGAAGACGGAGTCCGAGTCCAGGCCGACCCGGGCGAGGTTCGCGGCCGAGCCCGCATAGGCGTCGAGGGCGTAGACCGCGGTGCACGCCTCCTCCTGCAGGGCGACCTGCGAGGTCGCGATCGCGTTCGACGCGTCGGTGATCGAGTCCACTCCCGGGTACACCTCGAAGTGGATGTGCGGCCATCGGCCGGAGTAGCAGGCCGGGACGATCGAGGCGAAGGAGACGACGCCCGACGCGTCGGCGACCTGCACGCCGCGGAGGTACGTCTCGTCCTCGACGCCGCTGGAGTACATCGAGTAGTCCCCGTGCGCGTCGCAGTGCCAGACGTACACGGCGGCTCCGGCGAACGGCACGTCCCCGTTCGCCGCGTCGAGGATCGTCAGAGTGAGCGCCAGGGGGACCCCGTCGGCCGTCGCGCCGCCGCCGATGCTGGTCCGCAGGTCGCTGCGGACGATCCCGGAGCGCTCGAGGATGTCGACCCCGTTCGAGCCGTCGCCCGGGTAGGGTCCGGCCGTCTCGTCGGGGATCTCGCCGGCGACCGCGGTGGCGGCCCCGGCCGTGGCGGTCGCGGTGGGAGTCACGGTGGCGGTAGCGGCGGCGGAGGAGGCGGATCCCGATCCTCCGGTGGCGCATGCTGCGAGCCCGAGGGTCGCCGCCCCCGCACCGACCAGCGTCAGCACGCCGCGCCGCGAGAAGAGGGTCCCCACGTCGAACGGGAGGCCCTGGTCGACCACCTCCTCCTCGGGGCGGTCGAGCCGGCGGCCCTCGTAGGCCGGTCCGTCGGGCGTGCTGCGGGGCTCCGGGATGCGGGTCATGGTCGTGCTCCTCGTCGATCGTGGTGTCCGTCGCGAGCAACCCTGGCGGCCGGGGCTCTGCGCCTCCGATGACCGTCCTACGACCCTCCTATGACCGACCTGCCGACCGCCGTGCAGGCCTCCTCCGACGCCGCGACGCCTCTCACGGCGCTCCGAACCCGGCCGCCGCGAGCGCCGCGCGCCCGGCGTCGGAGGCGACGTACGCGACGAAGGCCGCCGCCGTGGCCGGGTCGCCCGCTCCGGTCAGCGCCGCGATCGGGTACGTGTTCACCGCCTCCGAGGCCTCGGCGAAGGGGATGCCGGTGACCGAGCCCGCGGCCCCGCGGACGTCGGTCGCGTAGACGAGCCCGGCGTCCGCTTCGCCCGAGGACACCTTGCCGAGCACGTCGGTGACCGACGACTCCTCGCTCACGGGGGAGATGTCGACCCCGGCGGCCTGCTCGACGGCGGCGGCCGCTGCTCCGCACGGCACCTGCGGCGCGCAGACGACGGTGGCGGTCCCGGGCCGGGCGAGGTCGGCGAGCGAGGCGACCTGCGCCGGGTTGCCGGGAGGCACGGCGATCTCGAGCGTGTTCGTGGCGATGTCGACCGGGTCCCCGTCGACGAACCCGGCCTCGGCGACGGTGGACATGGTGCGCTCATCGGCGGAGGCGAAGACGTCGGCCGGGGCGCCGTTGACGATCTGCGTCGCGAGGTCGGAGGAGCCGGCGAAGGAGAGCTCGACCTGCGCGCCGGGCTCGGCGGCCTCGAACCCCGTGGCGAGCTCGGTGAACGCGCCCTTCAGCGAGGCGGCGGCGAAGACCGTGATGGAGCCGCCGACCGAGGACGTCGCGCCGCCGGTGGCCGTATCGCCGGCGGGGGTCGACGGAGCGGAGCAGCCGGCGAGCAGGAGGAGCGCGGCAGCGGCCGGGACGAGGGGGAGCAGGCGACGATGCACGGGGACCTCCGGATCTGGGGTCCGCAGATGCGGCGGACAACTGATCCTAGGACCTCAGGTGCGGAGGCGGGCTGGGAGGAGGGCCTCACGCGCGGCGGAGAGACGATCCGAGGATCGGACCGGCCGGGCGACGCGCCTGCGCGAGGACCGACGGGCCGCGCGACGCACAGCGGCGGGCGGACCGCAGCCCTCCGGCTCCGGCCCGCCCGCCGCTCGTCGCGGCCGCCTCGACGGCGGTCCTCCGCTCAGCCCTGCGGCGGCGAGTAGAACTGGAGGTCGTTGCCCTCCGAGTCCTTGAAGGGGAGGATGCGGCCCCACTCGTGGTCGCTGATCTCACCCTCGATCGACGCGCCCCGCGCCGTGAGGCGCTCCAGCTCGTCCTCGATCGAGCCCTCGGGCTGGAACGAGATGACCGCCCCGCCCTGCTCCGCGACCGTGGCCGATTCGCGGGCGTTCAGGCCGATCATCAGCCCGCCGGCGTCCAGCTCCGACCAGTCGGCCGAGGTGTCCTTGACCTCGAGGCCGAGCGTGTCGCGGTAGAACGCGACCGCCCGCTCCATGTCCGTGACGGGGACCCAGACCGTTGCGACTCCTGATGCCATGTCGTGCTCCTTCGCTCGATGATGCCGATCCTCCGACGCTAGGTCGGGGACGCCCGGAGCGGGGGCCCTTGCGCCGACGCGCGGAGGCTGCTCTCGCGCGGCGCCTCTCCGCCGAGCTGCCGTGCTCACGCGCCCGGCAGCGGTGAGGCGCCGGCTTCCCGCTGCCCGTCAGTGCCGAGACACCGCCCCGCGCCGAGACACCGCCCCTCGCCGGCGTCCCGGCGCGCAGCGGGACGTCTCGGCCCGGCCTCCGCGCGCGAGCGCTCCCCGCCGACGTCACCGACGACGCGGCCGCCGAGGCGGGCGTCGCCTGGATCGAGGAGGCGGTGGGCCCGCTGCGCATCCTGGTCAACAACGCCGGCGTCCAGCACCGCGTGCCCCTGCTCGAGCTCGAGGTCGCCGACTGGGAGCGGGTGCTGCGCACGAACCTCACCAGCGCCTTCGTGGTCGGCCGGGCGGCGGCGAAGCGGATGATCCCGCGCGGCGCCGGGAAGATCGTCAACGTCGCCTCGGTGCAGGCCGATCTCGCGCGGCCGACGATCGCGCCCTACACCGCCTCGAAGGGCGGGATCCGCAATCTCACCCGCGCGATGACGGCGGAGTGGGCGCAGCACGGCATCCAGGTCAACGCGATCGCTCCGGGCTACATCCACACCGAGATGACGCAGGGCCTCGTCGACGACGAGGCGTTCGACAGCTGGATCCTCGGCCGCACGCCCGCCGCGCGCTGGGGCCGCGTCGAGGACCTGATCGGCCCCGCCGTCTGGCTCGCCTCCGACGGCTCGGACTACGTCAACGGGCAGGTCGTCTTCATCGACGGCGGCATGACCGTCGTCGTCTGAGTCACCCCTCGACCCACCGAACGGAACCCGTATGACCGCGCTCGTCCCCGCCTCCACCACCCGCGTCGTCGTCCACGCCGCCGGCGACCTCCGCGTCGAGGAGGCGCCACTCGCGCCGCGCGGCCCCGGCGAGGCCCTCGTCGCCGTCGCGTACGGCGGGATCTGCGGCTCCGATCTGCACTACTGGACGCACGGCGCCGCGGGCGAGTCGATCCTCCGCGAGCCGCTGACGCTCGGCCACGAGGTGGTCGGCACGGTCGTCGAGGCAGCGGCGGACGGCTCGGGACCCCCGGTCGGCGCGGCCGTCGCCGTGCACCCCGCGACCGCTCGCGGCGAGTGGCCCGACGGGCGCCCCAACCTCGCGACCGAGGGCACCTACCTGGGCAGCGCCGCGCGGATGCCGCACACCCAGGGCGCGTTCGCCCGCCACGCGGTGCTGCCGGCGCGCATGCTCCGCGAACTGCCCGCCGTCCTCGGGCTCCGGGAGGCGGCGCTCGCGGAGCCGGCGAGCGTCGCCTGGCACGCGGTCTCGCGAGCCGGAGAGGTGGCGGGACGTCGCGCGCTGGTGATCGGCAGCGGCCCGATCGGAGCGCTGATCGTCGCCGTGCTGAAGCGGGCGGGGGCGGCCGAGATCGTCGCCGTCGACCTGGCCGAGGAGCCCCTCGCGATCGCCCGGGCGGTCGGCGCGACCCGGACGATCCGCGCGACCGACGCCGACGCGATCGCCGAGGTCGCGGCCGACGTCGTCTTCGAGTCCTCGGGCAGCCCGCGCGGCCTCGCCTCGGCCGTCCGGGGCGCCGCCCGCGGCGGCACCGCCGTGATGGTGGGACTCCTCCCCTCAGGCGAGCAGCCGGCCCTGATCTCGCTCGCGATCACCCGGGAGCTGCGCCTGATCGGCTCCTTCCGCTTCGTCGACGAGATCGACGAGGTGCTGGCGGCGCTCGCCGACGGGAGCCTCGCGGTGGCGCCGGTGGTCACGCAGGTGCTGCCGCTGGAGCGCGCGCTCGAGGCCTTCGAGCTCGCCCGCGACGCCTCGCGCTCGAGCAAGGTGCTGCTCGACTTCACCCCGTGACGGGCGCTCGAGGCGCCTCCGGAGGGTCGGGATCGCCCGAGCGTTCGGGGTTCCCTCGGACGGCGGCGCCGCCGGAGCACTACCGTTGCACCATGGCGTCCACCGATACCCCCGATTCCGCCCCCGAAGCCGACACCGCTTCCGAGAGCGCCCCCACGCTCACTTTCTCCGACCTCGGTCTCTCCGACCCGGTCCTCAAGGCCCTCAAGGAGGTCGGCTACGAGACGCCCTCGGCCATCCAGGCCGCGACGATCCCGTCCCTCCTCTCCGGCCGCGACGTCCTCGGCGTCGCCCAGACCGGCACCGGCAAGACCGCGGCGTTCGCGCTGCCGATCCTCTCGCGCCTCGACGTCTCGCAGAAGACGCCGCAGGCCCTCGTGCTGGCCCCGACCCGCGAGCTCGCGCTGCAGGTCTGCGAGGCGTTCGAGCGCTACGCGTCCGGCCTCCGCGGCGTCCACGTCCTCCCCGTCTACGGCGGCCAGGGCTACGGCACCCAGCTCTCCGCGCTCCGCCGCGGCGTCCACGTCGTCGTCGGCACGCCCGGCCGCATCATGGACCACCTCGAGAAGGGCACCCTCGACCTCTCGCAGCTGAAGTTCCTGGTGCTCGACGAGGCCGACGAGATGCTCAAGATGGGCTTCGCGGAGGACGTCGAGACGATCCTCGCCGACACCCCCGTCGAGAAGCAGATCGCGCTGTTCTCGGCGACGATGCCCGCGCAGATCCGCCGCATCTCCGGCAAGTACCTGAAGGAGCCGGAGGAGATCACGGTCAAGAACAAGACCACGACCTCCGTCAACACCACCCAGCGCTACCTGATGGTGTCGTACCCGCAGAAGGTCGACGCCCTCACCCGCATCCTCGAGGTCGAGAACTTCGAGGGCATGATCGTGTTCGTCCGCACGAAGAGCGAGACGGAGACGCTGGCCGAGAAGCTGCGCGCCCGCGGCTACACCGCGGCGGCGATCAGCGGCGACGTGGCCCAGGCCCAGCGCGAGCGCACCGTCGAGCAGCTGAAGTCCGGCAAGCTCGACATCCTCGTCGCGACCGACGTCGCCGCCCGCGGCCTCGACGTCGAGCGCATCAGCCACGTCGTCAACTACGACATCCCGATCGACACGGAGTCGTACGTCCACCGCATCGGCCGCACCGGTCGCGCGGGGCGCAGCGGAGCGGCGATCAGCTTCGTCACGCCGCGCGAGCGCCGCCTCCTCGCCGCCATCGAGAAGGCCACCCGCCAGCCGCTGACCGAGATGCGGATGCCGAGCGTCGAGGACGTCAACGTCACCCGCCTCTCGCGCTTCGACGACGCGATCACCGCGGCGCTCGCCGACACCGAGCGCCTGCAGCGCTTCCGCGACATCATCGGCCACTACGTCGAGCACCACGACGTGGTCGAGTCGGACGTCGCCGCCGCACTGGCCATCGTCGCGCAGGGCGAGGAGCCGCTGCTGCTCTCGCCCGACGACCCCCGCTTCGCCCGTCGCGAGCGCGAGGACCGCGACTCCCGGCCCGACCGCGGCGACCGCCCCGAGCGCGGCGACCGCTTCGACCGCGGCGGCGACCGGGGCGAGCGTCCCGAGCGCCGTCAGCGCCCGGCGAACAGCAACCTCGCCTCGTACCGGATCGAGGTCGGCCGCCGCCAGCGCGTCGAGCCCCGCCAGATCGTGGGCGCGCTCGCGAACGAGGGCGGCCTCAACCGCGGCGACTTCGGGCACATCGACATCCGCCCGGACTTCTCGATCGTGGAGCTGCCGGCCGACCTGCCCCAGGACGTGCTCGACCGCCTCGCCGACACCCGCATCAGCGGCCAGCTGATCGAGCTGAAGCCGGACCGCCGTCCGAGCCGCGCCGGCGCCGACCGCGGCGGACGCCCCAGCGGCCCGAGCCGCTCGAGCGAGCGCCCGGAGCGCAAGCCGCGCTACTGACGCCTCCCGCCCCGGCGGACGGGCTTCCACGAGACGCCACTCCGGTACAGCGACCCTTGCGTGTCGCGAACCGGAGTGGCGTCTCGCGTTGGTGCGGGGGGCGGCCTCAGCGGCGCAGGATGCGCCGGGCCAGCACGTTGCCGAGCAGCTGCACCAGCTGCACGATCACGATGATCACGAGCACCGCGGCCCAGGTGACGACCGGCTCGAACTGCCGGTAGCCGTACTGGATCGCGAAGTTGCCGAGCCCGCCGGCGCCGATGTATCCGGCGACCGCCGACATGTCGATCACGGCGACGAACACGAACGTGTAGCCGAGGATCAGCGGACCGAGCGCCTCCGGCAGCAGTACGGTGCGGACGATCCGGAACCGGCTCGCTCCGACCGACCGCGCCGCCTCGATCACGCCGGGCTGCACGGTCAGCAGGTTCTGCTCCACGATCCGCCCGATGCCGAAGGCGGCGCCGAGCGAGAGGGTGAAGACGATCGCGTCCGTGCCGATGCCGGAGCCGACCACCAGCCGGGCCAGCGGCTGGGCCGCGGCGATGAAGATGATGAACGGGATCGGCCGGAACACGTTCACGATCACGTTGAGCAGTCCGTAGACCACCCGGTTCGCGTAGAGGGCGCCGCCGCGGGTGAGCGCGAGGCCCAGTCCGATCAGAAGTCCGCCGAGCCCGCCGAAGAGGAGGCTCAGCGCGACGATGTAGAGCGTCTCGCCGGTCGCCTGGACGAGCTTGGGCAGGAGCGGGATCAGCTCGTTCATCGGGGCACCTCCGTGAGGGCGACGCGTCCGCCGAGGCGGGCGAGGAGGGGGTCGACGACGCCGTCCGGCGCGTCGAGGGCGACCGTGAGGTGGCCGAAGGCCCGCCCGCGGACGTCGGTGATGCCGCCGTAGACGAGCTCGAGCGGCACGCCGGCCGCCGCGACCTCGGCGAAGACGTCGCCCTGGGAGGCGGAGTCGTCCGAGAACGAGAGCGTGACCAGCCGGCCGCGGTGGCGCGTACGCAGCACGGCCGCCTCCGCGGGCGAGGGCACCGAGCGGACGACCGTGGAGACGAAGCGGCGGGTGACCGGCTCGCGCGGGGCCGAGAACACGTCGAAGACGGGCCCGCGCTCCACGATGCGGCCCGACTCCATCACCGCGACCTTCGTCGCGAGCTGCTGGACCACGTCCATCTCGTGGGTGATCACGACGATGGTGACGCCCAGCTCCTCATTGATGCGGCGGAGGAGGGCGAGCACCTCGCCGGTGGTGTCCGGGTCGAGCGCGCTGGTGGCCTCGTCGGCCAGCAGGATGCGCGGGGAGGCGGCGAGGGCGCGGGCGATGCCGACGCGCTGCTTCTGCCCGCCCGAGAGCTGCTCCGGGTGGCTGCGCGCCTTGTCGCTCAGGCCGACGAAGCGGAGCATCTCGTCGACGCGGGCGCGCTGCTCCGCCCGCGGGACGCCCGCGACCTGCAGCGGGTAGGCGACGTTCTGCCCCACGGTCTTCGAGCCGAACAGGTTGAACTGCTGGAAGATCATCCCGATGCCCAGGCGCAGCCGACGCAGCTCGCGCTCGGGCAGCCCCATGGTCTCGCGGCCGTCGATCTCGATGCTGCCGCTGGTCGCGGGCTCGAGGGCGTTGACGAGGCGCGCGAGCGTGCTCTTGCCGGCGCCGGAGTAGCCGATCACGCCGTAGACGTCGCCCGCCTCGATCTCGAGGCTCACGCCGTCGACGGCCGCGGTCGGGGCGGCGCCGCGCCCTGCGCCGGGGTACACCTTGCGCACGTCGGTCATGCGGATGAGCGGCACGGGGCGCCCTTTCTGTTGCGGGGGAGGCGCGGGACCGCGCCGGTGGGGAGCTCCGCGAGCGGAGGACCCGACCGGCGCGGTGCCGCGGGTGCCGGAGTCAGGAGGCGGCGGAGATGTCGGTCTCGGCGGACTCGAGCGAGGTCTCCAGCTCGGAGGCCGGGGTCTTCAGGAAGACCGCGGTGCCGCCGGACTGCTCCGAGACGCCGTCGAGCACGTCCTGGCTGTCCTGGTAGATCGAGACGAGCTTCGTGTAGGTCTCGTTCCCGGCGTCGTCGGCCCGGGCGGCGAAGATGTTCGTGTAGAGCAGGGAGGCGGGGTCGCTCGGGTCGTCCTGGGCGATCGCGTCCGAGGCCTTCAGGCCCGCGTTCTCGATGAAGTCGTTGTTGATGATCGCGGCGGCCACGTCCGGGAGCGACGTCGGGGTGAGGGAGGCCTCCAGCGCGGTGACCTCCACCTTCGAGGAGGACTCGACGTCGTCGACGTTCGAGAGCACTCCGCCGCCGTCCTTCAGCTCGACGAGCCCGGCCGACTGCAGCACCAGCAGCGCGCGCGCCTGATTGGTCTCGTCGTTGGGGATCGCGACGGTGGAGCCGGCGGGGATGTCCGCGACGTCGTCGTACTGCGAGGAGTAGAGGCCGAGCGGGTAGATCGCGGTCGCGCCGATCGGCACGAGATCCGCGTCGGCCGAGGTGTTGTACTGCGCCAGGTAGGCGATGTGCTGGAACTGGTTGAGGTCGATCTCGCCCTCGGTGAGCGCCGGGTTGGGCTGGTTGTAGTCGCTGAAGTCGACGATCTCGACGTCGATCCCGGCGTCGGCGGCGGCCTTCTCGTAGGTGGCCCAGTAGGGGTCGCTCGCGCCGACCACGCCGATGCGGACGGTGTCGTCGCCGCCGCCCGCGCCGGAGCAGCCGGCGAGGAGGAGGGCGGCGGAGGCGGCGATCGCGGAGGTCGCGAGGAGTCGGGTGCGCAGGGTCAAGGCTGTGGGGATCCTTCCGTGGAGAGGATCCGGCCACTCGGCGCCGACCGGGCGGTGCTGGTCACCGCCGGCGCTGCGACCGGCCTCCGGTCGCTCGGCGCCGCGACTGCGCGGATCCCGGGGATCACCATACGAAGGCGGTCGGACCCGCGCGGAACCCGCGCGTAACACGGCGACTCGGAGGCAGCGGAGGCGCGCGCTCACCGCCTGAGCGCGCCGTGGCGGCCGCTCAGCTCGCGAGCGCGCCGTCCTCGCCCGCCGACGCCTCGTGCTTGGCGATCCTCTTCGCGATCGCGTCGCGCTCGGCCCGGAGCGACGCGATGGTCGGCTTGTCCAGGCGGGGGTCGGCCAGATCGGCGAAGGGGCTCGCGGCGCCGGTGCGCGCGGACACGAGCGCGGCGTACGCCTTCGTCGCGGCGCGGAGCTCGGCTCCGGCCCGTTCGACCTTCCGCGGCTTCGACTCCTTGTCCGAGACGAGTCGGGCGTGCTTGTCGAGGGCCTCTACCAGCGCGCGATGCGCAGCGTCAATCTTCTTGCTCATAGGCGCATTATGGCGCAGGATCGGCGCA
Source organism: Rathayibacter sp. AY1H2 (assembly GCF_002931985.1). NCBI lineage: Bacteria > Bacillati > Actinomycetota > Actinomycetes > Micrococcales > Microbacteriaceae > Rathayibacter > Rathayibacter sp. AY1H2. Next base: position 101,780 of record NZ_PSUV01000003.1, read on the forward strand.
CGGCGCCGACTGTGACTCCCCGCGCCCGCCGCCCCCTTCCGTGAGACGCCGCTTCGGCACGCGACACGCCGGGGGAGGCGTACCGGAGCGGCATCTCGCGGGGAGGGGACGGTCGGGTCAGCGGGCGACCGGCGTGGAGACGGACGACGCGCCGGCGCTGGTGGCGACCGCGTCGAGGACGCGCTGCACGTCGAGGGCGTCGGCGAACGTGGGCGTGACGGGGGCACCGCCGGCGATCGCCTCGACGAGGTCGACGACCTGGTGGGTGAAGAGGTGCTCGTAGCCGATGCCGTGCCCGGTCGGCCACCAGGCCGACATGTACGGGTGCGCCGGCTCGGTGACCTGGATGCGCCGGAAGCCCTGCGCCTCCTCGGGATCGCGGGCGTCGTAGTACTCGAGCTCGTTCATTCGCTCGAAGTCGAACGCGATCGAGCCGAGCTCGCCGTTCACCTCGATCCGGTTGGCGTTGCGGCGGCCGGTCGCGACGCGGGTCGCCTCGAAGACGCCCAGGGCGCCGCCCTCGAAGGAGGCGGTGAAGGCCGCGGCGTCGTCGACGGTCACGGCGCCGCGCGGGGCGTCGGCACCGGCGCGGCCGCCGAGGCCGACCTGCTCGCTGAGCACGGGGCGCTCGGTGGTGAAGGTGCGCAGCGTCGCCGAGACCGAGGTGATGCCGCGGCCGGTCAGCCACTGGGCGGTGTCGATGCTGTGCGCGCCGATGTCGCCGAGGGCGCCCGAGCCGGCGCGCTCCTTCTGCAGGCGCCAGGTCAGCGGCGCCTCGGAGTCGGACAGCCAGTCCTGCAGGTACTGGGCGCGCACGTGCCGGATGTCGCCGAGGCGGCCCTCCTCGATGAAGCGCTTCGCGAGGGCGAGGGCCGGGGTGCGGCGGTAGCTGAAGCCGCACATCGCCACCTTCCCGGAGGCGGCGGCCGCGGCGACCATCCGCTCCGCCTCCTCGACGGAGTTGGCCAGGGGCTTCTCGCACAGCACGTGCTTGCCGGCCTCGAGGGCCGCGATGGCGATCTCGGCGTGGGTGTCGCCCGGGGTGCAGATGTCGACGAGGTCGATGTCGTCGCGGGCGATGACGGCCCGCCAGTCGGTGGAGGCCTCGCTCCAGCCCAGCCGCTCGGCGCGCTCGGCGGTCGAGTCGGGGTTGCTCCCCACGAGCACGGCGAGCTCGGGGCGGAGAGGGAGGGGGAAGAAGCGGGAGGCGGTGCGCCAGGCGTGCGAGTGGGTGCGGCCCATGAAGGCGGTCCCCACCATCGCGACGCGCAGGGCTCGGTCGTTCGACATCGTCGTCCTTTCGTCGGCCGTACGACCCTGCCACGGGTCGGGGCGCGGGCGCTACCGCGCTCGGCGAGGCCGCCTCCGGGGCGACGCGCCCGGGCTGCACGGACATGAGCGCGTTCATAGGGTTCGGAGAGCGCTCTATCACAGACGGAATGTCTCAACCGCCGCCGTCAGACGTCGCGTAATCCCGCGGATCCCAGCCCTGACGCGGTAGCAGGAAGCCCTCGGGGCGACTGGGCGATCACTCGAACCGCCTTCGAATCGGTTCAGAACTTTTGCTTGACCCGCGACGTAAGTGGAAGTAGCTTCATCCGCATGGTCACCGCAGACCCCCGCAGCACTGCTGCACAGCCTCTTCCCCGCACCTCCGACGAGTCTCAGCAGCTGCTTCTGCAGATGCGCGGCATCGTGAAGGTCTTCCCCGGCGCCCGTGCTCTCGACGGCGTCGACCTCGATGTCCGACCCGGTGAGGTGCACTGCCTCCTCGGCCAGAACGGCGCCGGCAAGTCCACCCTCATCAAGACCCTCGCCGGGGCCCACCAGCCCACCGAGGGCGAGATCCTCGTCGACGGGAACGTCGTCACGATCCCGTCCCCGACGGCGGCCCTCGCCCTGGGCATCGCGACGATGTACCAGGAGCTCGACGTCGTCGACGGCCTCTCCGTCGCCGAGAACATCTTCCTCGGCCACGAGCTCTCCCGCGGCGGCTTCACCGCCCGGGCGAAGGCCACGAGGATCACCCGCGAGCTGATGGAGCGCCTCGGCCACTCCGAGATCTCGCCGAACCGCGAGGTCGGCACGCTCTCCGCCGCCGGCAAGCAGATCGTGCAGATGGCCCGCGCCCTCTCGCACGACGCGCGGGTCATCATCATGGACGAGCCCTCCGCGGTGCTCGACTCCGAGGAGGTGGAGAACCTCTTCCACGTGGTGCGCCAGCTCACCGCCTCCGGCGTCGCCATCGTCTACATCTCGCACCGCCTCGACGAGATCCGCGCCATCGGCGACCGGATCACCGTGATCAAGGACGGCGCCACCGTCGCGCAGAACCTCGCGGTCGCCGACACCCCCACCTCGCAGCTCATCACCCTGATGACCGGCCGCGCCGTCGAGTACGTGTTCCCGGACCGCCAGGAGCTCGACGTCGAGGCCGAGACGCTGCTGAAGGTCGAGAAGCTGGGCCTGCAGGGCTCCTTCTCGGACGTCTCCCTCGAGATCCGCGCCGGCGAGGTCGTCGGCCTCGCGGGGCTGGTCGGCTCCGGCCGCTCCGAGATCCTCGAGACCATCTACGGGGCGCGCCGCGCCAGCACCGGGACGGTCAGCGTGGCGGGCAAGCGCCTGCGCGCCGGATCCGTCACCTCGGCGGTCGACGCCGGCATCGGCCTCTGCCCGGAGGAGCGCAAGAGCCAGGGCCTGCTCCTGGACGAGCCGGTCTACCGCAACATCACCCTCTCGACCTTCGACCGCTTCGCCAAGCGCGGCTTCCTCGACGAGCGCTCCGAGCGCGCGGCGGCGGCCGAGCAGGCGGTCTCCCTCGACCTGCGGCCCTCCGGGGTCGACCGCGACGCCCGCACCCTCTCCGGAGGCAACCAGCAGAAGGCGCTCCTCGCCCGCTGGCTCGTGCGCGGCTGCCGCGTCCTGCTGCTCGACGAGCCGACCCGCGGGGTCGACGTCGGCGCACGGGCCGAGATCTACACCCTGATCAGGGACCTCGCGACCAACGGCGCCGCCGTGCTCGTGGTCTCCAGCGAGATCGGCGAGGTCCTCGGACTCTCCGACCGAGTGCTCGTGATCTCCGACGGCGCCGTGGTCCACGAGGGCCCGGCCGATTCGATCGACGAGCACCGCGTGCTCGATCTCGTCATGGAAGGAAGTGCAGCGTGAGCGGACAGCTCGACACCGCGTCGCCGTCGATCGGCGGTCCGCAGGAGGACGCCGCCCGTCACGCGTCGGCCGCGACGGGAGGCTCCTCCGGGGGCGTGCCCTCGAAGGACTCCCGCTCCGGGATGGCCCGCCTCATGCAGGGCTCCCTCGGCCGCAACGTCGGGCTGCTGCTCGCGCTGGTGATCCTCTGCATCGTCGGATTCGCGACCGCGGGGGAGCGCTTCGCCAGCGTCGACAACGTGCTCACGATCCTCCGCCTCGCCGCCGTCATCGGCGTGCTGAGCATCGGCATGACCTTCGTCATCACGTCCGGCGGCATCGACCTCTCGGTCGGCTCCGTGATGGGGCTCGCGACGGTCTGGGCGAGCACGGTCTCGACCCAGTACTACGCGGCGAACACCTCCTGGCTGGTGATCGTGCTCACCGCGGTCGTCGTCGGCCTCGTCTGCGGCCTCATCAACGGCGCGCTGATCGCCTACGGCCGGGTCGTCGCCTTCATGGCGACCCTGGCGATGCTCGTCGCCGCCCGCGGCTTCGCCGAGCTGATCTCGAACCGCCAGACGCAGGTCGTCACGGTCACGCCGTTCCTCGACTTCTTCCGCGCCGACGTGCTCGGCATCCCGGTGCTCGTGCTGATCTTCGTGGTCGTCGCCGTCGCCGGCTGGATCCTGCTCAACCGCACCACCTTCGGCCGCCGCACCATCGCGGTCGGCGGCAACCCGGAGGCGGCCCGCCTCGCCGGCATCAAGGTCCGCCGCCACACCATGTACGTCTACGGCCTCGCCGGGCTCACCGCCGGCATCGCCGCCGTCATGATGCTCGCCCGCACCACCGCCGGCAGCTCGACCAACGGCCTCCTCTACGAGCTCGACGCCATCGCGGCGGTCGTCGTCGGAGGCACGCTGCTGGCCGGCGGCCGCGGCACCATCGTCGGCACCGTGTTCGGCGTCCTCATCTTCACGACCCTGACCAACGTGTTCACGCAGAACAACATGTCGACCTCGACTCAGGCCGTCGCGAAGGGCGCGATCATCGTCGCCGCCGTCCTGCTGCAGCAGCGGTTCGCCGCCCGCGGCAGGAAGTCCTGACCCCGGGGCTCCGGCCCCGCTCCTCCACACACAGCAACCCACCCGACCACTCAGGTCACCTCTCCGCAGGACACGTGTGCCCTCGGACCCCTCGGATCGATCGAAGGAGATCACTTCCATGCCCGCACGCCCCTTCACCCGCAGCCGCCTCTCCCGCACCGCCCGACTCGGCTCGGCCGGCGTCGCCTTCGGCGCCGTCGCGCTGATGCTCACCGGCTGCATCTCGAACGCCCCGGTCGAGACCGGCAACGCCGCCTCCGGCGGGACCGCCGCCGCCGTGGCCGCCTCGGACAACGACGCCTCCGGCGACAACGTCGTCATCGGCTTCACCGCTCCCGCCGCCGACCACGGCTGGATGGGCGCGGTCAGCCGCGCCGCCATCGCCGAGGCCGAGAAGTACGACGACGTGGAGCTCCGCACCGCGGAGGGCACCAACGACGTCAACCTCCAGATCAGCCAGGTCGAGACCTTCATCAACGACGGCGTCGACGCGATCGTGCTCCTGCCGATCGACGGAGCGGCGCTCACGCAGGTCGCCACCCAGGCGATGGAGGCGGGCATCACCGTCATCAACGTGGACCGCGAGTTCTCCAGCCCCTTCGCCGCCCGGTCGACCATCCTCGGCGACAACTACGGCATGGGCGTCAGCGCCGGCACCTACATCTGCGAGGAGCTCGGCGACAACCCCGACGCCGTCGTCGCCGAGATCGCCGGCATCGACTCCCTCCCGCTGACCCAGGAGCGCAGCCAGGGCTTCTCGGACGCGCTCGAGGGCTGCGGACTCGACGTGGACAACCGCGTCGCCGCCGACTTCACCGTCCAGGGCGGAGAGCAGGCCGCGGCCAACCTCCTCCAGGCCGCGCCGAAGATCGACGCCATCTGGAACCACGACGACGACCAGGGCGTCGGCGTCCTCGCGGCGATCGACACCGCCGGACGCGACGAGTTCCTCTTCGTCGGCGGCGCCGGCTCGGCCAACGTGATGCGCGCGATCGAGGCCGACGACTCCGTCGTCAAGGCCACGGTCGTCTACCCCTCGACCCAGGCCGCGGACGGCATCAAGCTCGCCCGCCTCGTCGAGCAGAACAAGTCGATGGCCGACACCAGCTCGCTCGGCGTCCCGCGCCAGATCCAGCTCTTCGCGCCGGTCGTCACCAAGGACAACGTCTCCGAGTACCTGCCCTCGGCCTTCGAGTCCTGATCGGCCCCACCAGCCCGGGTCGGCGCGGGAACCATCCCGCGCCGGCCCCCACCTCGGCGCCGCCCCGGGATCACTGACGACCCGCAGCGCAGCGCCACCGGCATCCGCGAGAGGAGGAGGAGTGCAAGACACCGGCCCCAGGGCCGGACAGGAGGAGACCGGATCCGCTCAGTCGTGCGGACAGCGACGGACCCGGCCTCTGCGATGAACACCTCATTGAAGGAATCACATCACGCATGAATGGTAAGCGATCCTCGAGAAGAAGCATCAGGCGTCTTCTCGCACTCGGCATCGCCGGGATGGTGACGGTCTCCGGACTCACCGCCCTCGGCCTGCCCGCCTCGGCCCACGACGGAGTGGACCACGGTTCCGAGGGCGGAGCATCCGCTCTCGACTGGAGCAACTACGAGAAGGTCCTGCTGACGAAGAACGTCGGCGAGCCCCTCGACCTGGCCGTCCTCCCGGACAAGTCGGTCCTCCACACCGCTCGGAACGGCGAGATCCGCCACACCGACCCCAAGACCGGCACCACCCGTGTCGTCAACACGATCCCCGTGTACCAGAACTCGGAGGACGGGCTGCAGTCCGTCGGCATCGACCCCGACTTCGCCGAGAACAAGTGGGTCTACCTCGTCTACGCGCCCCCCGGGAACACCCCGACCGGTGCGGCTCCGAACATGCTGCCCGAGGGCGCGACCGACAGCTACTGGGACCAGTGGAAGGGCATCAACCGCCTCTCCCGGTTCAAGTGGACCGGCTCGGGCCTCGATCTCGCGAGCGAGCAGAAGATCATCGACATCGAGACCCAGCGCGGGCAGTGCTGCCACGTGGGTGCCGACTTCGACTGGGACGCCGACGGCAACCTGTACCTCTCCACCGGCGACAACACGCCGGCGAGCGCTCCGGGTGCCGCGGGCTTCGCGCCGAACAACGACGCGCCCCGCATGAACCCGGGCTTCGACTCGCGTCGCGGCGCCGGCAACACGAACGACCTCCGCGGCAAGATCCTCCGGATCACCGTGCAGGAGGACGGCTCGTACACGATCCCCGACGGCAACCTCTTCCCGGTGGGAACCGAGAAGACCCGCCCCGAGATCTTCGTGATGGGCGTCCGCAACCCGTTCAAGATCGACGTCGACGCCGAGACGAACACCCTCTCCTGGGGCGACTACGGCCCCGACGCCACGAAGGCCGCTGCGGCCGACGGCGTCCGCGGCCCGATGGGCCTCGTCGAGTGGAACGCGACCGGACTGGACGAGCCGCACAACTCCGGCTGGCCCTACGTCCACGGACCGAACGCGCCGTACAACGAGTGGAACTTCGAGACGTCGACGCCCCGCGGCTTCTTCGACCCGGAGAACCTGAAGAACAACTCGCGCTGGAACACCGGCCTCGTCGACATCCCGGACGCCAAGGCGGCGACCCTGTACTACGGCGACAACCCCGGCGACCAGCCGTTCGACGAGCTCGTCAACTTCGGCACCAGCACCGGCCAGGGCCCCATGGGCGGACCGGTGTACCACTTCGACGCGGACAACACCTCGACGTCGAAGTTCCCGGAGTACTGGGACAAGAAGACCTTCTTCGGCGAGTTCTCGCAGGACTACATCGCGGCGTTCACGCTCGATGAGGACCGCGCGGTCACGCACATCGAGGACTTCCTCCCCAACGCGGCGCTCAGCCAGGCCGCGCAGCCGATCCACGACAACCCGATGGACATGGAGTTCGGCCCCGACGGGTCGATGTACGTGATCGAGTACGGCGACGGATTCTTCCGCGCCAACCCCGACGCGGGCCTGTACCGGATCGACTACGCCGAGGGCAACAAGGCGCCGCAGGCCCGCTTCACCGCGACCCCCCTGTCCGCCTCGCAGACCCCGCTCGAGGTCACGTTCGACGCCAAGGGATCGACCGACCCCGAGGGCGACGCGCTCACCTACGACTGGGACTTCGACGGCGACGGCACCTTCGACGCCACCGGAGTGACCGTCAAGAAGACCTACACCGAGCTCGGACAGTTCACGGCCCGTCTGCGCGTCACCGACGCCAAGGGCAAGTTCAGCCTGACCTCGCGGGTCATCTCGGTCGGCAACCAGGCGCCGCAGATCCAGATCCAGACGCCCGGCAACGGCTCGTTCTTCAGCTGGGGCGACGCGATCCCCTACCAGGTGACCGGCAAGGACGCTGAGGACGGCGACCAGATCGTCAGCAGCCGCGTGGGCTGGACCTACGGCCTCGGCCACGACGAGCACGCCCACCCCGAGGTCACCGGCACCGGTGCCAAGGGAGCGTTCCCGACGTCCAAGGACTCGCCCGAGCACGGCCCCGGCGCGCTGCTGTACGGCACCGTCGTCGTGACCTACACGGACGGCGGCTTCAACGGCCTGCCCCCGGCTGCGGCCGAGGCGACGCTGCGGCTGAACCCGAAGACGCAGGAGGCGGAGCACGCCGCCCGTGAGGGCGTCCTGCCCTACGCGGACACCACCGCCAGCGGCGGCAACGCCGTCAGCGGACTCGGTGCGGGATCCTTCCTGCGCTGGGACCCGGTGAACTTCGCCAACCTGACCGGCGTCGTGGTCCGCGCCACCGGTGAGGGCACCGTCGACCTCCGCTGGAACGCTGCCGACGCAGCGCCCTTCGGAACGGCGACCATCCCCGCGGGAGCCGGCTGGAAGGACGTCCTCGTCCCCTTCGGCACCAACGTCCCCCGCGGCACCGGCTCGCTCTACGTGACCTCGCCCAGCGGCCTGTCGCTCGACTCCCTCACCTTCCAGGGTGTCGGCGCCGGTGACAAGACGGCTCCGACCGTCGCGGCGACCCTCGACCCGGCAGCGCCTGCGGGCGTCGGCGGCGTCTACAACAAGCCCGTGACCCTCGGCCTCACCGCCACGGACAACGGAGCGCTCTCCACCGTCCAGTACTCCGCCGACAACGGCACGACGTGGACCACGGTCCGCGCCGTCAACGGCGCGTACACGGTCCCGTTCACCACGAACGGCGCCCGGACGATCCAGTACCGCGCCACCGACACCGGCGGCAACGTCTCGGCGGTCGGCACGGTGAAGTTCACGATCGACCTGGCCGCGGCGAACGCCCCGACCGCCGCGTCGACCACCACCGTGGCGCTCTCGGCTCCCCGCGTGACCTTCGGGGCACCGGGCGAGGCGACCGTCACGGTCACCGGTCAGGGTGGGAACCCCGGCGGAGAGGTCGTCCTCTACGAGGGCGCCACCGAGCTGGGCCGCGCGACGCTGAAGGACGGCAAGGCGACCTTCGCCCTGCCGAAGACCCTCGGCGCCGGCACCCACACCCTCCGTGCGGCGTACGGCTCGGACGCCACCTTCAAGGCCTCGGAGGGCACCGCCCGCCTGATCGTCTCGAAGGCCGCCTCGGAGCTCACCGCGACCGTCTCGCCCAACCCGGTCAAGCCGGGCGCCAGCGCGCAGGTCACGGTCGACGCGAAGTCCTCGACGGGTGTCGCCGGCACCGGTCAGGTGAGCGTGATGGTGAAGAGGAACCTCTCCACCGTCGCGATGCTCACCGGGACCCTCGACGAGAACGGGCACGTCGTGGTGACGCTCCCGAAGCTCGCGGCGGGCAGCTACAAGCTGACCGTCACCCATATCGCCACGGCGGACACCAACGCCGCGTCGGCGCTGCTGAACCTCACCGTCCAGCAGTAGCCCCCGCGCAGGGGCCGGCCGGCTCGACCGGGCCGGCCGGCCCCCCACCCCCTGCACCATCTGCCATTTCGAAGGAGAAATGATGCACCACCACCACGCATCCATCACGGCCAAGCCGATGAGCCGGCGCTCGCTGATGACGGCCCTGGCCGCATCGACCGTCGCGGTCGGCGTCGGAGCGGGAGCCCTCGCGGCGCCCGCGACGGCCGCCCCCGCGCCCTCGTCCGGATCCACGCGCCTGGTCCCGATCAACCGCATCGGCATCCAGCTCTTCAGCGTCCGCGACAAGGTCTCGTCGCTCGGCTTCCGGGCCGTCTTCGAGGAGCTCGGCCGCATCGGCTACAGCGAGATCGAGTTCGCCGGGTACACCCAGGGCAACGTCGGGGCGATCACCCCGCAGCAGATCCGCCAGCTGCTCGACGACAACGGCCTCCGCGCCGTCGGCTCGCACGTCGGCACCAACCTCCTCCGCTCGGAGCTGGGCAAGCAGATCGAGATCGCGCAGATCCTCGGCACGCCGCACCTCGGCACCGGCAACGCGCCCACCAACGTCAACACCAAGGCGGGCTACCTCGCCGCGGCGGAGGAGTGGAACAAGTGGGGCCAGCAGGTCTCGGCCGCGGGCATGAAGCTCTACCAGCACAACCACGCCGGTGAGTTCGGGTTCGCCACGGACGACCCCAAGACCCGCCTGTACGACCTCTTCTACGACAACACCGACCCGCGTCACGTGTACCTCGAGATGGACGTCTACTGGGCGTACGTCGGCAAGAAGCTCTACCCGGGCTTCGAGCCGCTCGACTACATCAAGCGCAACCCGCGCCGCTACCCGATCCTGCACCTCAAGGACGGCAAGACGAACAACGCCAACACCAACGGCTACGACATCGTCGAGTTCGGCGCGGGCAACCTGCCCTACCAGGCGTTCCTCTCGGAGCTGCGCGACCGCGGCCAGCGCTTCGGCGTCTGGGAGCAGGACACCGCTCCCACGCTGGCGACGCCGCCGAGCACGGGGAACTCCCTCGAGGCCGCTTCCCGCAGCTACTCCGCGATCGCTGCGCTCCGTGGCTGAGCGCACCTCGCGCCGCGCGCGCCGCACCGACAGCACCACCACCAGCACGACGCGCACGAGCGCACCGAGGAGAACCCCCATGAAGTGGAAGACGCCCACGGCGGTCCTCGCGGCCGCCTCCCTCGCGATGGTCGCCGCACCGTCCGCCTTCGCGGCGACGACGGACTGCACCACCGAACTCGGGAACCAGACGATCACCGGAGACCTCAACGTCGGCGCGGGCCAGACCTGCGTGCTCGGCAACGTGACCGTCACCGGCAACGTCATCGTCGGCGACGACGCCTGGCTGGACGCCACCTCGGCGACCATCGGCGGCGACGTCATCGGCACCGACGCGTACGGCATCTCGATCGACGGCACCAGCGTCGGCGGAGACGTCGTGTCGTTCTCGGACGGCAGCCGCAACGGCTTCCTCTACCTGCGCGACCTCACGGTCGGCGGCATGGTCGAGGCCGGCGGGATCGACGTCGAGTTCAGCGACCTCTCGGTCGACGGCTCGGTCAGCACCGACGCGGCGAACTACGTCGACGTCGACCGCACCAGCGTCGGCGGCGACGCCACCTTCGCCGGCAGCGACTTCGGCGTGAACGTGCAGGGCGCCATCGTCGGCGGCTCGCTCGCCGTCACCGGCTCCTCGCGCGGCGTCCTCCTGGGCGCGAACGAGGACGGCTCGGCCTCGGCCCTCGGCAACACGGTGGGCGGGAACCTCACGCTCTCGGGCAACTCCGGCAACGTCCAGCTCGCGGGCTCGACGGTCGGCGGGCGCATCGCGCTCACCGAGAACGCGCCGGCGGTCAACTTCGGTGCGGGCAACACCGCCGCCGGAGTCGACGGCACCTTCACGGGAACGGCGGCGGGCGCTGCGGCGGCCGGCGACCAGGCCGTGGCCGTCATCGTCCCCGAGGCCAACAAGGGCGAGCTGACCTGGACGCTCGAGGGCACCAGCAACCTGGTGAACCTCGGCGTCGCCGAGGAGCAGGGCGACCACTTCGCCGCCTCCGGTGAGCTCGTGCCGGTCCGCGTGACCGACACCCGCCTCAACGGCCCGGCCTGGTCGGTCACCGGCCAGCTGAGCGACTTCCGCTCCGGCGAGAAGACGTTCTCGGGCAAGCACCTCGGCTGGACCCCCGAGGTCCTGGAGAACACGGGCGGTGCCGTCGCCGGCGCTGCCGTCCCCTCCGGGTTCGACTCGGGCAACGGCCTCGCCACGCCCCGCGTCCTCGGCTCCGCCGCGGCGCAGCACCCGACCGGATCCTCGGTCCTGGGCGCCGACCTCGACCTGAAGCTCCCGCTCTCGGTCGGAACCGGCACCTACACCGCGACGCTGACGCTCACCGCGCTCGGCTAGCACCGGTGGGGCGGCCTCCGGGCCGCCCCACCCTCCCCCCGTCTCTCCGCGAGACGCCACTCCGGTACGCCCCGCTCGGCGTGCCGCGCACCGGAGCGGCGTCCCACGGGGAGGCATCCCCCCTTGCAACGGAAGCCTGATCGATGCCGCTCATGCCACGCACCTCCCGCACCACCGCCGCCCTGCTGCTGATGACGCTCCTCGCAGCCGGCGGCCTCTCGGCTCAGGCGGGTGCCCAGGAGGCGGACCCCGCCTCCACGCCGGTCACCTGGGGGGTGCGCCCCGCCGACACCGAGCAGGGCAGCGAGCGGCCGAACTACGCCTACGCCCTCGATCCCGGCGGACGCCTCAGCGACGCCCTGATCGTCTCCAACTACGACGACGAGGAGCAGACGTTCCGCGTCTACGGCTCCGACGGCTTCATCACCGAGGCCGGCCAGCTCGACCTGCTCCCCGCCGCGGAGCCCTCGACGCAGCTGGGCAGCTGGATCGCGTTCCCCGAGCCCGAGGTCACCGTGCCCGCCGGCGAGAGCGTGCAGGTCCCGTTCGAGGTCGTCGTCCCCGACGACGTGACCCCGGGCGACTACGCCGCGGGCGTCGTCTCCTCGATCCTGGTGCAGGGCGAGACCGGAGTCTCGGTCGACCGGCGCCTGGGCTCGCGCATGTACCTCCGCGTCGGCGGCGAGCTCGCCCCGCGCCTGTCGATCGACGGCCTCGCCGTCTCGTACCAGGGCGGCTGGAACCCCTTCGCCCCCGGCTCCGCGACCGTCGACTACACCGTGACCAACGCGGGCAACACCCGTATCGCGCCGGGCGCCGAGATCAGCGTCGCCGGCCTCTTCGGCCTCGCGCCGGTGTCCGCGACCGACCCGGAGCCGCTGCCCGAGCTCCTCCCCGGAACCTCCGTCTCGCGCACCGTGACCGTCGCCGGAGTCTGGCCGCTCTTCGTCGCGACCGCCCGCGCCGCGCTCTCGGGCACCGTCGTCACCGCCGACCAGGCCGCGCAGGCCGACTCCGCCGTCGTCGTCCCCGACGTGCCGGTCGCCACCGCCGAGACCTCGGCCGCGGCCGTGCCGTGGAGCGCCGTGCTCCTCCTCGCCCTGCTCATCGGGCTCATCGTGCTGACCGTCGTCCGCCGCCGCCGCCGGGCCGCGGGGGAGCAGGCGCGCATCGACGCCGCCGTCGCCGCCGCTCTCGGCGCCCAGCCGGAGGACGCCGACCGCGCGGAGGTCCGCTCCTGACCGGGTGCGGCCGACGCGGTCCGCGGGGGATCGCGCCGGCGCGGCCCGCCGTCTCCGGGCGCGCGGCCGCCGCTCTAGCGGACCGCCCGCCCCTCGGCGCGCAGCTGCTCGAGGAAGCCGTCCACCACGGCGGGGCTGAGCAGGTGCCCGCGCAGCATCAGCGCGGCACCGCGCACGCCCCCGCTGCCGCCCAGCTCGGCGGTCACCACGTCGAGCCGCTGCGTCGCGAGGGGGAGGGAGCGCTCGTCGATCACCGAGCGCACGGCCGTCAGGATCTCCGGGCTGGCGAGGGCGACCGCGCCGCCCAGCACGATGACGGAGGGGTTCAGCAGGCTCACGCAGGTGGCCAGCACCTCGCCGAGCTGGAGGCCCGCGATCCGCGCCGCCTCGACGGCCTCGGGATCGCGCGCCTTCAGCAGGTCGATCAGCTCGCGCACCGACTGCACGTCGCGGCCCGCCCGGGCGAGCCCGGCGGCCAGAGCGGAGCCGCCCGCGACCGCCTCGAGGTCCCCCTCCTGACCGCCCGCCGCGGCCGGGGCCGTGCGCGGCACCTGGACGTGGCCGAGATCACCGGCGGAGCCGAGGGCTCCGCGCTGGAGCAGCCCGGACGAGACGATGCCCGCGCCGATGCCGGTGCCGACCTTCACGAACATCAGGTCGAGGGCGTGCGGGAAGCGCGAGGCCCGCTCGCCGAGCGCCAGCAGGTTCACGTCGTTGTCGACGAGCACCGTGGTGTCGTAGCGCCGGCGCACGAAGGCGGGGATGTCGAAGCCGTCCCAGCCGGGCATGATCGGCGGGCGCACCGGGCGGCCGCTCGCGTGCTCCACCGGGCCGGGCACGCCGACCCCGATTCCCGCGAGGGCGGTGCGGTCGACCCCGGCCGCGGCGAGGATCCCGTCGCAGACGTCGAGCGCGTGCCCGAGCACCGCCACGGGGCCCTGCGCGATGTCGAGCTCCTCGCGGCGCTCGGCGATGATGCGGCCGTCGAAGTCGGTCAGCGCGATGGTCGAGTGCGCCGCGCCCAGGTCGATGGCCAGGAGCGAGCGGACGGCCGGGTCGAAGACGAGGCGCGCGGACGGGCGGCCGCCGGTCGACGGAGCGCGGTCGAGGTGCGCGATCAGTCCGAGCTCGAAGAACTGCTCCAGGCGCGTCATCACCGCGGTCCGCGCGAGGCCCGTCTCCTCGACCAGCTCGGCGCGGGTGCGCGGTCGACCGTCGGCGAACAGCCTCAGCATGTCGCCGGTCGCGGTACCGGCGCGCTCGGCCACGCTCAGCTCCTTCTCTCGGCCCGGAGGACGGGTTCGGGGGACAGCACACCTGAGGAAACCAGTCGACGCACGGTCGCGCAATCTCGGCGGGCCCTGCGTGCGGGTCCTGCGCAACACGGCCGGCCGGAGGCGCGACGCGCGCCCGGCCGAGGCCCCTCCCCACTCCGATCGCCCGGGTGCGCCCCGACGATCGCCGCTCAGCCAGCCCTTCCAGACAGGAGAGAACGATGACCTCGTCCGACACCACCACCACAGGCGCCCCCCGATCGAGCGGGCGCATCGGCCTCTGGCTGATCGGGGCCCGGGGCAGCGTCGCCACCACGGCCGCCGTGGGCCTGCACGCCATCGCCGCCGGAGCCGCGCCCAGCTCGGGCTGCGCCACCGCGACCCCCGCCTTCGAGGACGTCCCGCTCGCCGGGTTCGCCGACATCGTCATCGGCGGCCACGACGTCTCGCCGACCCCGCTGCTCGAGAAGGCCACGGGCCTCGCGGCCGGTGGCATGTTCCCGACCTCGGTCGTCGCCGAGGTGGCCGACCGGATCGACGCGACCGACGCCGAGATCCGCCTCGCCCCCGCCGACGCCGCGTCGCAGCAGGAGGAGATCGACCGCCGGGCCGCCGACATCGTCGCCTTCCGCGAGCGCCACGGCCTCGCCCGGGTCGTCGTGATCGACGTCGCCTCGACCGAGGTGCTGCCGGCCGACCGTCCCGAGTTCCACGACCTCGCCGCTCTGCGCGCCGCCCTGGCGCGTCCGGGCGAGCGCCTCCTGCCGCCGAGCTCGATCGCCGCCCTCTCGGCCGTCGTCGCGGGCGCGGCCTACGCCTGCTTCACTCCCTCGACCGCGCTGGCTCTGCCGGCCCTGGAGGAGTGGGCCGCCGAGGCCGGGATCCCGATCGCCGGCCAGGACGGCAAGACGGGGGAGACCCTGCTCCGCAGCGTGCTCGCGCCGATGTTCACGGCGCGCGGGATGCGCGTGCTCTCGTGGGCGGGGGCGAACCTCCTCGGCGGCGGCGACGGGCAGACCCTCGCCGACCCGGAGGCGGTGCGCTCGAAGCTCGTCTCGAAGAACCGAGGACTCCGCAGCCTCCTCGGCGACGACGTCGTCACTCCGCTCCACATCGACAACGTCCCGGACCTCGGCGACGTCAAGACCGCCTGGGACCACGTGCACGCGGAGGGCTTCCTCGGCTCGCGGATCACGGTGCAGACGATCTGGTCGGCGTACGACTCGGCCCTCGCGGCGCCGCTGATCCTCGACCTCGCCCGCCTGCTGGCGCTCGCGGACGAGGCCGGCGTCTCGGGCCCGGTCGGCGAGCTCGGCTTCTTCTTCAAGGACCCGTGGGGCAGCGACGTGCACGGCTTCGCCGAGCAGACCGCGGAGCTGGTGGCCTGGTCCGCCCGCACCGGCGCGCTCGTCGCCGAGCGCCGCACCCCGGTGACGAGCGGGACGCGGAGCGATGGCTGAGCTGCGCGACTACCTCGAGCTCGTCCGCGCGAAGGCCGCGCTGACCGTGATCGGCGACACCGTCGCGGGCCGAGCGTGGGCGGGCCGCGGAGTGGGAGCGCGCACGGTCGCGCTCCCACTGTCCTCGGCGCTGCTCTACTCGGCGGGCATGGCGCTCAACGATTACGCGGACGCCGAGCTCGACGCCCGGGAGCGGCCGGAGCGGCCGATCCCCTCGGGGCGCATCCGGCGCTCGGCGGCACTGGGCACGGCGGCCGCGCTGACCGCGGCGGGGATCGTCGTGGCGGCCGTCGTGGACGGGCGGCGCTCGCTCGCGCTCTCGCTGCCGCTCGCGGCCGGGATCTGGTCGTACGACCTTCTCGCGAAGCCGACTCCGCTGGGCCCGGTCGTGATGGCGGCCTGCCGCGGTCTCGACGTGCTGCTCGGCGCGGGCGTCGACGGCGTGCGCGCGGCGGCCCCCGCCTCCGCCGCTGTGGCCGCGCACACGCTCGGCGTCACCGTGCTCTCGCGCGGCGAGGTGCACGGCACCACCCCGGTCGCGGCGGGAGCGGTCTCGGCCGGCACCGCGGCGATCGCGCTGTCCACCGCGGCCGGCGCTCTGGCCGAGCGCCGGGCCGCCCCCGCCGCGGTCGTCGCCGCGGGCCTCGGGCGCTGGCTCCTGCTCGTGCTCACCGCGCAGCTGCAGGCCGTGCGGACGCCGACGGCCGCGGCCGCGCGGACGGCCACCCGCGCGGGCATCACCGGGATGATCCCGCTGCAGGCTGCGCTCGCCGGTCTGAAGCGTCCCGAGCTGGGGGCGGCGCTGCTCGCGCTCGACGCGCTCGGCTCCCTCCTGCTCCGCCGCCCGCGGACGGCGGACATCACATGAGCGCCACCGGACCCGTCCTCGGCTACGGCACCAACGGCTTCGCCGACCACACCCTCGACGACGCGCTCACGGTGATCCACGCCGCGGGGTACCGCGCCGTCGCGCTCACCCTCGGGCACCCGCACCTCGATCCCTTCGCAGCCGACTGGCGCGAGCGGACGCTGGCGCTCCGGTCGCGGCTCGACGAGCTGGGCCTGCGCGTGGTCGTCGAGACGGGCGCGCGGTACCTGCTCGACCCGTTCGCGAAGCACCGCCCCACGCTGGTCGACGAGGAGGCCGGCCCCCGGGTCCGCTTCCTCGAGCGCGCGATCGAGATCGCCGCGCTGCTGGGCGCCGACGCCGTCTCCCTCTGGTCGGGGGTCGTGCCGGCGGGCGCGGATGCGGCCGCGGCCTGGCGGCTGCTCGTCGAGCGGATGCGCGGCGTCGTCGCGACGGCCGAGCGCCACGGCGTGCGGCTGGCCGTCGAGCCCGAGCCGGGGATGCTGGTGGAGACGGTGGCCGACGCGCTGCTGCTGCGCCGCGAGCTCGGCGACCCGGAGTCGGTCGGGCTGACGGTCGACCTCGGCCACTGCGTCGTGGTGGAGCCGGACGGCGTGGTCGGAGCCCTCCGCAGCGCCGGGGACCTGCTGCTGAACGTGCAGGTCGACGACATGCTCCCGGAGCGGCACGAGCACCTCGAGCTCGGCACCGGATCGCTCGACCTCGCGGCCGCCTTCGCGACCCTCGCCGAGATCGGCTACCGCGGGATCGCCGCCGTCGAGCTGCCCCGGCACTCGCACGACGCGCCCCGCCTGGCCGTGGCGAGCCTCGCGGCGATGGAGGAGGCGCTCGGCGGCGCCTCCTCGCACGCCGAGCACCCGTGGACCGCGGCCGCCCGCTCCGCCGTCCTCGAGCGCCCGTCGCGGATCGAGCGCTTCTTCCCCGCCGCGGGCCGCGAGGCCGGACGCGAGCCGCTCCGGCCCGCCGAGGACCCGCACGGCCTCGTCCACGGCACGCACGACGACGCGGCCCGCGCCGCCCTGGTGCAGGCCGCGGCGCAGGCGCTCGGCGACGACGACCTGGCCGCTCTCCTCCTCCGCCTCTACCGCGGCGGGGACGGCGCCGAGCGCCGCGGAGTGCTGGCCGGGCTGAACGCCCTCGGCGACCCGGGACCGGCGACGACCCTCGCCGGTCTCGAGCTGACCGCCGACGCCCTGCGCGCCAACGACACCCGGCTCGTCGCCGCGGCGATGGGCTCCTTCGCCCGCCGCCACCTCGACGCGCACGCCTGGCGGCACGGGGTGCTCAAGCTCGTCTTCCTCGGCGTCCCGCTCGCGGCGGTCGCCGGGCTGGAGGAGCGCAGCGACGCCGAGCTGCGCGCGATGGCCGGCCGCTTCGCGGACGAGCGCCGCGCGGCCGGGCGCCCGCTCCCGGACGATCTGGCGGTGCTCCTGCCGAGCTGACCGCCCCCGAACGCCGCCCCGACCGCGGGGCACCACCACCGATGAGAAAGGCGCGACGATGCGCATCTTCGACCCGCACATCCACATGACCTCCCGCACCACCGACGACTACCAGGCGATGTTCGACGCCGGCGTCCGCGCGGTCGTCGAACCCTCCTTCTGGCTCGGCCAGCCGCGCACGAACGTCGGCTCGTTCACGGACTACTTCGACGCCCTGATCGGCTGGGAGCGCTTCCGCGCCGCGCAGTTCGGCATCCGCCACCACTGCACCATCGGGCTCAACCCGAAGGAGGCGAACGACCCGCGCTGCCGGGCCGTCCTGCCCGAGCTCGACCGCTACCTCGCCAAGGACGGCGTCGTCGCGGTCGGCGAGACCGGCTACGACTCGCTCACCCCCGAGGAGGACCAGGTCTTCCGCCAGCAGCTCGAGCTCGCCGGCGAGCACGGCCTCCCCGCGATGGTGCACACCCCGCACCGCGACAAGGAGTCGGGCACCCGCCGGACCCTCGAGGTCGTCGCCGACTCGGGGCTCGAGCCCGGGCGGGTCCTCGTCGACCACCTCAACGAGGTCACCGTCGACGCGGTCCGCGACTCCGGCTGCTGGATGGGCTTCTCCATCTACCCCGACACGAAGATGGACGAGACCCGCCTGGTGACGCTGGTCGAGCGGATCGGGCTGGACCGCGTCCTGGTCAACTCCGCCGCCGACTGGGGCCGCTCCGACCCGCTCACGACCGCGAAGACCGGCCGCCTCCTCCTCGTCGCCGGCTTCAGCGCGGGCGACGTGGACCGGCTGCTCTGGCAGAACCCGGTCGAGTTCTACGGGCAGAGCGGACGCCTGGACCTCTCGCCCGTCGCGGGCTTCGACGTGCAGGAGTCGGCCGGCCGCACCTTCGAGGGCAACTCCGTGCTCCGGGGCGCGCCGCGCGTGGCGGAGGTCGTGTGATGCACCTCTCCTACTGCACCAACGTCCATCCCGCCGAGGACCTGGCCGGAGTCGTCCGCCAGCTCGACGTCTACGCCGGACCCGCGCGCGTGGCCGCCGGGCTCGCCCTGGTCGGAGTCGGCCTGTGGATCCCGCGTGACCTCGCGGCCCGCCTGGTCGCCAGCGCCGAGGACCGCGCCGTCCTCCGCGCGGCCCTGCAGCGCAACGGCCTGGAGGTGCGCACGCTCAACGCGTTCCCGTACGCCGCGTTCCACGCCGAGGTCGTGAAGCTCGACGTCTACCGCCCCGACTGGACCACGCCGGAGCGCCTGCAGTACACGATCGACTGCGCGCGGATCCTGGCCGACCTGCTGCCCGCCGGCGCCGACGGCAGCATCTCGACGCTGCCGCTGGGCTGGCGCGAGGGCTGGGGACGGGAGCAGGACGAGGCCGCCTGCCGGAACCTCGCCCGGCTCGTCGAGGAGCTGCGCGACCTGCGCCGCTCCACGGGCCACGCGATCCGCCTGGCGATCGAGCCCGAGCCCGGCTGCATCCTCGACACCGTGGACGACGTCGTCGACTGGCTGCACCCGCGGATCGGAGTGGTCGACCCGGCGTACGTGGGCGTGTGCCTGGACACCTGCCACCTCGCCGTCTCCTTCGCCGACCCGGTCTCGGCCGTCCGCCGCATCCGCGACGCGGGCCTGCGCGTGGTCAAGGTGCAGGCCTCGGCCGCGCTCCACCTGGAGGACCCCTCGGGCCGCGCCGCGCTCACCCCGTTCGTCGAGAAGCGCTACCTGCACCAGACCCGCGAGAACGGGATCGACGGAGTGCTCCGCGTCGACGACCTGCCCGAGGCGCTGGACACGCTCCCCGGCACCGGCCCGTGGCGCGTGCACTTCCACGTGCCGCTGCACCACCGGCCGGAGGCGCCGCTCTCGGCGACCACGGCCGTCCTGGCGGAGGCGGTCTCGGCGGTCGACGCCGCCTGGCCGTACGACGAGATCCACCTCGACGTCGAGACCTACACCTGGTCGGTGCTCGCCGACGCCCCGAGCGACCTCTCGACGGGCATCGGCGCCGAGCTCGCCTGGGCGGCCGCGCACCTGCTCACGCCCGCCTCCCGAGAGGCGCTGCTGGCGCCCCTCCTCCCGCAGGCGGCGGCGCTGTGAGGCCCGTGCTGCTGCTCGACGTGGTCGGGCTGACCTCGACGGCGCTCGCCGACATGCCCCGCCTCTCGCGGCTGGCCCGCGCGGGCGGGCGCCTGCCGCTGGACACGGTCCTGCCCGCGGTCACCTGCAGCGTGCAGTCGACCATGCTCACCGGCTCGATGCCCGCGCAGCACGGGATCGTCGGCAACGGCTGGTACTTCCGCGACCTCGGCGAGGTGCACCTGTGGCGCCAGCACAACCGCCTGGTCACGGGGGAGAAGGTCTGGGAGACCGCGCGCCGGCTGAGCGGGGAGCCGTACCGCGCGGCCAACATCGGCTGGTGGTACGCGATGGGGGCGACGACCGACGTCACCGTCACTCCGCGCCCGATCTACCACGCCGACGGCCGCAAGTCGCCGGACGCGTACGTGCGCCCGCCGGCGCTGCACGACGAGCTGGTCTCGCGCTTCGGCGCCTTCCCGCTGTTCCAGTACTGGGGGCCGACCGCGTCGCTCCGCTCGACCCAGTGGATGGTCGACGCGACCCGGCACGTGCTGGCCGGAGACGGCTCCGGACCGCCCGAGCTGACCACGGCGTACCTGCCGCACCTCGACTACGACCTCCAGCGCTTCGGTCCGGACTCGCCCGAGGCGCGCCGGGCCGCGTCGGAGCTCGACGTGGTGCTCGCTCCGCTGCTCGACGACGCGGAGGCGCTGGGCGCGTCGGTGATCGTGGTCGCCGAGTACGGGATCGCCGACGCCGACACCCCGGTCGACGTGAACCGGGCGCTCCGCCGCGAGGGCCTGCTCGAGGTCTACGTGCAGGACGGCCGCGAGCAGCTGGACCCGTGGACGTCGCGCGCGTTCGCCGTCGCCGACCACCAGGTCGCCCACGTCTACGTGCAGGACGCGGCGGACCTGCCGCAGGTGCGCTCGATCCTCGAGGGGCTCGACGGCGTCGACGAGGTGCTCGACCGGGAGGCGCAGGCCCGCTACGGCCTCGACCACGAGCGCTCGGGCGAGTTCGTCGTGGTCGCCCGGCCGGGGGCGTGGTTCACCTACTACTACTGGCTCGACGACGACCGCGCGCCCGACTTCGCCCGCGGCGTCGACATCCACCGCAAGCCCGGCTACGACCCGGCCGAGCTCTTCTTCGATCCGGCCGACCCGCTGGTGAAGGCGAAGGCGGCGGGCAACCTGGCCAAGAAGGCACTGGGGCTGCGCTACGCGATGAACCTGGTGCCCCTGGACGCGTCGCTCGTGCGCGGCACGCACGGGAGGCTGCCGTCCTCATCGGCCGACACCCCGCTCGTGCTGGCCTCGGACGCGGACCTGCTGCCGGCCGGAGCCGCGTCGCTCCCGGCCACCGCGGTGCGCGACCTGGTGCTCGCGGCGCACGGCCCGGCCCTCGCGAAGGAGGCGTCGGCGCTCGCGCGCTGAGGGAGGGGACGCCCGGCGGCCCGTGCGCGGGCCGTCGGGTGTCGGGGGCTCAGCCGGGGTCGCCGCGGTCCGACGCGAGCTCAGGCGAGCTCGCCGCGGACCGACGCGAGCTCAGGCGAGCTCGCCGCGGACCGCAGCGGGCTCAGGTCCTCGCCGCGGACCCAGCCGGGCGGCCGGGCGGCTCAGCGCGGCACGAGCCCGGTGAGCCGCGCCGTCAGCCGCTCGACGGGACCCGCACCGAGGAACCGCCACCACAGCACGGCGGCCGCGCACAGCCCGAGCACGAGGGCGAGAGCGGCGAGCGGAGTGTCGGCGGAGTAGCCGAGGCCCGCCCGCGCGAGCGCCGCGACGAGAGCGACCTGCAGCACGTAGACCGAGAGCGCGAGCGTGCCGATCGCCCGGAGCGGCACCAGCAGCCGCTGGACCGCGGTGGAGCGCGACGTGGTCAGCAGCACCACCGCCACGTAGGCCAGGAGCACGAGCCCGAGGTCGTGCAGGGTGTCCGGGAGGCTGCCGGAGGGCGACTCCACGCCGAGCAGGAGCGCGACCAGCGGCCGCACCGGGTACGCGACGACCGCGACCGCCGCGAGCACCGGCAGCAGCCGGTCGCGCTGCGCGCCGTGCCGCAGCAGCAGGGCTCCGAGGAGGAAGAAGGGGAGCAGGTTGGTCGCGCGGTAGCTCGGCCCGGTGAAGAGCCAGACGGCGAGCGGAGAGCCGGGTGCGGCGGCGGCGACCGCGGCGTTCGCGGGCCCGGCGGCGAGCGCGAGCACAGCGGCCAGCGCGGCGATCGTCCGGGAGCGGAGGAGCAGCAGCGGCGTGCCGAGCACGAGCACGACGCCGAGGTACTGCAGCACGATCGCGATCCAGCTGCCCCAGGTCTCGAGCCAGACGCCGAGCGCCACGAGCACCGCGCCGCGGATCGCGTTCCGCAGCAGCACCCGCCCGGGGGAGGCACCGGGCCGCGCGAGCACCAGGGCCGCCGACATCCCCATCACCAGCGCGAACAGCGGTGACGCGAGATCGTTGACGTTCCACGCCAGGAACCCGACCACTCCCGTGCGCGCGCTCGGCACGAGCGGCATCGCGTGCGCGACGAGCATGGCCGCCACCGCCACTCCGCGCAGCACGTCGGGGGCGACCAGTCGGTCGTGCCGGAGTCGCGGAGCCGTCGCAGTCAT
Organism: Rathayibacter sp. AY1H2; assembly: GCF_002931985.1. Taxonomy (NCBI): domain Bacteria; kingdom Bacillati; phylum Actinomycetota; class Actinomycetes; order Micrococcales; family Microbacteriaceae; genus Rathayibacter; species Rathayibacter sp. AY1H2. The sequence continues at coordinate 124,318 of NZ_PSUV01000003.1, forward strand.
CCCGCGAGAGTAGGCGCGCCCCCGCCGCCGCGCCCCGCGCGAGCGCACCTCGCGCCACCGGCCGCCCGCCGGGCCGTCCGCCGGGCCGTCGGCCGGGGCGCCACCCGCTCCGCCGACGTGCGCTGCTGTCCGCTCCCCTCCGTCGGCCGGGGCCTCCGGCCGCCCGCTCCCAGCCGTCGCTGACCGGCCGCGGCGCCGCCCGCCCCGCCCGCGTGCGCTGCTGTCCGCTCCGCTCCGTCGGTCCGGGCCTCCGGCGGCCCGCTCCCACCCGTCGCTGACCGGCCGCGGCGCCGCCCGCTCCGCCGACGGGCGCTGCTGTCCGCTCCGCTCCGTCGGCCCGGCCTCCGGCCGCCCGCTCCGATCCGTCGCTGACGGCCCGTTCCGTCCTCCCGCACGGGCCGTTCGTGACGGATCGACGCCCGGCGCCCTCCGGCAGGCCCGCGCTCGCTCCGCATGCGGCGCCCAGTCGCGCCCGGCCCGCTCCGATCCGTCGCGGACGGCCCGTCCTGCGCTCCTCCGCAGGCCGTGAGCGACGGATCAGCGCCCGCCCGCGCCGCCGCCTCGCGCGGATCCCCGCCGCAATGCCCCGTCCGTGCCCTCGGCCTGCTCCGATGCGGCACGAACGGCTCCTTCCGTCCTCCCGAAGCGACCGGCCGTGACCCCTCGGCGCCCGTTCGTCCGCACGCGCGCCCGCGCCGCCGCCTCGCGCTGGGCGCAGGATGTCCCGGCCGTGCCCCCGGCCCGCTCCGATGCGTCGAGAACGGTCCCCTCCACCCGTCGGAAGCAACCGTTCGTGACCCCTCGACGCCCGCTCGTCCGCACGCGCGCCCGCGCCGCCGCCTCGCGCTCGGCGCCGCCGCGACGTCCCGGCCTCGCCGCGGCCTGCTCCGATGCGTCACGAACGGTCCCTTCCTCCCTTCCGAAGCGACCGTTCGTGACCCTTCGACGACCGTTCGTCCGTACGCGCGCCCGCGCCGCCGCCTCGCGCTCGGCACCGCCGCGACGTCCCGGCCTCGCATCGGCCTGCTCCGATGCGTCACGAACGGTCCCTTCCTCCCTCCCGAAGCGACCGTTCGTGACCCCTCGGCGCCCGCCCGCCCGCGAGCGGCCTGCACTCGGCCCGCACCGAGCACGACCGGGCATGCTGGACGGATGACCGACGCCGCCCCGTCCCCCGACCGCCCGCGCCGTGCCCGCAGCCAGCACGTGCTCACCGTGCTGCGCACCGAGCGCCTCACCGGCCACCTGGTCCGCGTGCACCTCGGCGGCGACGGGCTCGACGCGTTCCTCGCCGAGTCCGACCCCGAGCGCCTCGCCGCGACCGACCGCTACGTGAAGCTCCTGCTCCCGCCGCGCGGCTCCGACCTCCAGCCGCCCTTCGACCTCGACGCGCTCCGGGCGAGCGTCGCCCCCGAGCAGCTGCCCGTGCGCCGCACCTACACCGTCCGCTCGGTCGACCTCGAGCGGCGCTCGATCGCCGTCGACTTCGTCGTGCACGGCGACGAAGGGGTGGCGGGACCGTGGGCGCTCGCCGCGGCTCCCGGCGACCGGATCGCCCTCTCCGCGCCCGGCGGCGCCTGGTCGCCGAGCGCCGACCCCGAGGTCGTGCACCTGCTGCTCGGCGACGACTCCGCTCTGCCGGCGATCGCCTCCGCCCTCGAGGGGATGTCCGCGCACGCGCGCGGCCTGGTCCTGATCGAGGTCGACTCGGCCGCCGACGAGCTCGATCTTCCCGCTCCGGCCGGAGTGGAGGTGCGCTGGCTGCACCGCGGCGGTCTCGAGGCCGGCCGGGCGCTGGTCGTGGCCGTGCGGGCCGAGCCGAGGCCCGAGGGCGTGCTCGAGGTCTTCGCGCACGGCGAGCGCACGGCGATGAAGCAGCTGCGCACCCTCCTGCAGGACGAGTGGGGCGTGGAGCGCCGGGCGCTCTCGCTCTCGGCCTACTGGGCTCTCGGCCGCGCCGAGGACCGCTTCCAGGCCGAGAAGCGCGAGCCGGTCGGCGCCATCTTCGCCGACTGACGCGGGAGCGCACTCCGTCCGCGCACCTCCGGGAAGGGACCAGCCTCGGACCCACCTCTACTCCGGTCCCCACGACCGGACCGTCCGATGGCGGTCCGGCCCTGCGAGCCTCGCGCCCGCCGCCCCCGCCGTTGTGCGGGCTGCTCGACCGACACGATGAGGAGAGCCCCCGTGGGAGTGCTGATCTTCGGCGCCTGGCGGCGCCGGATCGAGTTCGAGGACCGGACGCTCGCGAACGTGCGGATCGCCGTGCGCGCGCGGATGGAGCAGGGGCAGCCGTTCCGCTTGACCTGGAGGACGCTGCAGGAGTCGGAGCCGCGCTCGCACGCGATCCTCGTGCAGCCGAACGCGGTGCTGGAGTACCGCTTCGATCGTCCCCGTCTGCACGCCGTGAACCGCCTCTGGCTGCGCGAGCTCCTCACCCCCGCGTCCGGCCGCGACATGGTCGTCGCCGCCGAGCCCGAGCAGGCGCCGCTCCTCGGTGACGACCGTCCGTCCCCGGTTCCCGAGGGAGGGCTCGCGGCCTAGTCGGAGCGGAGCCCCTCACTCCCGGGCGAGGCCGACCGGGAGCCCGCCCGCGAGGGCGGCGGCGGATCCGAAGAGCAGCGCCCCCACCCCGCCCGGGGCGGTGGCGACGACGGTGTTCAGCACGGCTCCGACGAGCGCGAAGCCCAGCACGTTCGGCAGCGAGAGGATCGCGTCGAGGTCGACCTGATCGCCGACGACCTGCCCGAGGAGCGTGTCGGCCTGGGTGAAGAGGTCCGAGTGCACGAGCAGCGGATGGGCGACCAGGACGGCGACGAGGCCGAGCACCGCGAGCGCGAGGCCGAGCAGGAACGAGAGCTTGACGGCCGACCAGAAGTCGACGTGCACGAGCGTGAGGCGGAGCGGAGCCTGATCGCCGGCCGGCTTCCCGGAGCCGGTCATCGGGCGTCAGCGGCGCGCTGGTCGGCGGCGACGACGTCGACGACGACGAGGGCTGAGGCGGCGGCGAGGGCGAGGGCGCGGTTCACGAGGGTCTCCTGGGGCGGGACGGGCGCCGGGAGCAGAGGCTCGGCGGCGTTCTGCCAGAGTCCCGGGCCGGAGGAGTCCGTGCGTCGTTCGGGAGTAGCGTCCGGTGCGCCTCGGGGATGACCGCGCGTCCGCTGCTCCCGCCGACAGCCCGCCACCCGCCGAGGGCCCCTCCTCTCCGGCGTGCGGTCGATGCGGATCGCCGCCTGCCGCTCGCAGGACCTCCTCCGCGCGGTGGATCCTGCCCGGACACGGAGCGCCGCGCAGGACGCCGCGGCCACCGCCCCAGCGGGACTCCCGCCGACACGGATGTTGCAGCGCCGCCGCAGCCGGACATGTACCTGTGACTCCGCGAAAGGGGAACCATGAGCATCCGCTCCCGAGACGACTTCTCCGAGCTGTACCGCGCCCACTTCGACGACCTGCTCCGCTTCGTCCGCCGCCGCGCTCCCGCCGCGACGGTCGACGACATCGTCGGCGAGACCTTCCTCGCCGCCTGGCGTCGCCGGCAGGACCTGCCGGAGAACGTGCGGCCCTGGCTGTTCGGCACCGCCCGGCACGCGATCCTCAACGCCGCCCGCGGCGAGAACCGCCGGCAGGCGCTGGCCGTGCGGATCGGGACCCTCGCCCCGGAGGAGCAGGCCGACCCGTCGGTCGGCGACCGCCTCGACCTGGCGAGCGCGTGGAAGCGGCTGCCCCTCGCCGAGCAGGAGGCTCTGGCCCTCCACGTGTGGGAGGACCTCCCGCAGGCCGAGGCGGCGCAGGTGCTCGGCTGCTCCCGGGCCGCCTACGCGATGCGGCTCAGCCGCGCGAAGCGGCGGCTGGCGGCGCTGCTCGCCCCCCTCGACTCCACCCTCCTCTCCTGGCACGGCAGAACGGACCCTCTCATGACCGACCAGCTCCTCGACCTGCTCCGCGCCCACGACGCCGAGCCCCGCACCCCCCTCACCGCTGGCGAGGCCGCACGTCGGGACGCGCTCCTCGGCGAGATCCTGGTCAGCGAGGACGCGGCCGCTCCCCGTTTCTTCCGCCCCCGCGACTGGGCCGTCGCCGGCGCGGCGACCGTGCTCCTGACCGCCGCAGCCGCAGCCGCGGTGGTCGTCGTGGTCCCGGGTCTCATCCCCGGCACCGGCTCCGTCGGGCTGAACCGCGCGGTGCTCGCCTCCTGGACCGCGATCCCCGAGCGCATCCTGCCGAGCTCCGAGCTCGGGCAGTCGGCGACGCAGTGGTGCGCGACGAACCTGCAGAGCCCCAACGGCGAGGCAGGGCCGGCGGAGGTCTCGCACCTCGACGCGCGCGGCGACGCCGCCTCGATGATCTACCGCTTCGACGACTCCCGCTACTACTGCCTCAGCGCCGGGAACGGCGCGGGGATGTGGGAGGTGGCGGACGCCGCACCGGTCGGCCCCCTCGCCGCGGACGCCGTCCAGCTCAGCTCGGCCGGAACCTTCGGAGAGGGGGACGCCGCTCTGATCTACGCGGTCGGCTTCGCGGGCGCGGACGTGGAATCGGTGGTGCTGAACGAGGCCGGTGTCGAGCCGGTCGTCGCGACCCTCGAGGGCGGCTCCTGGACCGCCTGGTGGCCCTCGTCCGACGGTCTCGCCGCCGGGCCCGCAGGCACGGTCACGATCACCACCCGGGACGGCTCGAGCCGCGAGGTCCCCGTCGACTCCCTCTACCGCCCGTGAGCGGGCCGCGGCACTCCCGTTCGGACGGGCCGGAGCAGGAGGGGACGGGTGCGCGCGTCCTGTCCACGCGCTTCACCGACGTCCACTACCTCGACGAGGGACCGGAGGACGGCACTCCGCTCGTGCTCGTGCACGGCTTCCCCGACGTCCCCGCCACCTGGGACGGCGTCCTGGAGCTGCTTCCCCCCGGGCTCCGGGTGGTGCGCCCCTTCCTCCGCACCCGCGCCTCCCGTGACGCGCTAGAGCGTCTGCGGCCGCGGACGGTCCGTGCCCACCCCGCGGACGCTCCTGCTGGAGGCCGCGAGGAGCGAGGCGACGAGGACGACCGCGGCGCAGCCGAGCAGGGTGCGGTCGAGCCCGACGAGGTCGGCGAGCGGGCCCACGAGCGCCTCCCCGAGCGGCACGGCGAGGAAGGAGCCGACCATGTCGTAGGAGTAGACCCGGGCGAGCGCCTCGCGGGGGACATGGGTCTGCAGCGACTGGTCCCAGGCGATGGCGAAGATCTCGAGCGCGACTCCGCCGAGGGCGAAGGCGAGGAGGAGGGCGGGGAGCGCCGGGACGGCTCCGAGGGCGGCGACCGGGACGGCCGTCACCGCCATGAGGGCGACGCCCGCCCCCAGCGCACGGCGGGGCCGCCAGCGCAGCGCGATCACGGCCCCGATCACCAGGCCGACGGTCTGCGCGGCGATCACGAGTCCCCATGCCGCTCGGCCGAAGGACCGGTCGGCGACGACCGGGCCGAGGACCGTGGTCGCGCCGACGAACGCGGCGTTGACGGCGGTGAACTGCGCCACGACGATCCACACCCAGCGCCGGCTCGTGAACTCCCGCCACCCCTCGCGGAGGTCGGCGAGGACGGAGGCGCCCGGGCCCGAGCGGACCGTCCGCGGCAGCCGCACACGGGAGTAGAGGACCGCGGCCAGGGCGAAGCCTGCGGCGTCGACCGCCAGCCCCCACCCGGGACCCACCAGTGCGACGAGCGCGGCCCCGCCTGAGGCGCCGACGATGCTCCCGGCGTTCAGGCCCAGGCGGAGCAGGGCGTTGGCCGGGCGGAGCTCGCCGACCGGCACCGTCTCGGGGACGAGGGCGGCCGCGGCGGGCAGGCTCATCGCCGCGACGGCGCCGTTGAGCACGCTGAGCACGACCAGGGCCGCGACGGTCGCCGTCCCCGTGATCACCGTCACGGCGACCGCGGCCTGAGTGGCTGCTGCCGCGAGCGCGGTGCCGACGAGGATCACGGAGCGGGGGAGCCGGTCGGCGAGGACGCCGCCGAGCAGCAGGACGGCGACGTTGGCGAGGGAGCGCGCGGCGACGACGAGTCCGAGGTCCGTCGGCGAGCCCGTCAGGTCCAGCACGGCGAAGGCCAGGGCGATCGGAGCGACGGCGTTGCCGAGGACGCCGGTCGTGCGGGCGGCGAGGAGCCAGCGGAAGGGGCCGTGCGCGAGAGGACCGTGCGCCAGCGGCCCGCGCCCGTCGCGGGTCACGGCCGGCGGAGCGGGAACATCGCGGTCGTCATCGACACCGGCGCGGTCCCGGGGGTCCTCGGCGGCCGGGCCGCCGCGTGCAGCAGCGCGGACGCCTCCCCGACGTGCCGCACCACCCGCCGCCAGACCTCGGGGTCGACCCAGAGCTCCGCGTCCGTCGAGAGCTGAGGACCGTCCGCCCGGCTCGACGAGCGCCGCCGGAGCTCCTCGATCAGGGCCTCGAGGTGCAGGTCCCGCTCCTCCTCCGGCCCGGCGTCCACTGACGCGGTCACGTCGAAGGGCCTTCCGGAGGCCTCGTGCCGGTACCTCTTCGCCTCGCCGCCCCGCAGGCGCACGGTCTCGACGACGGCCACGAGCCCGGCGCGCTCCAGCACGCGGAAGTGGTAGCTCGCCGTCGCCTGCGACAGCTGCAGCTCGCGGGCGGCCTCCGCGGCGCTCATCGCCGCTCCCGTCACCAGGGACAGCAGGCGGAGGCGGATCGGATGCGCGGTGGCGCGCAGCTCGTCGAGAGAGGACATGCGGCCATGGTGACCGGCGGCTCCCGCACCGTCAAACAGGGCTTTGGGGGTGGGGCGGCGCTCACCGAGCCGCTCCGGTGCACATCGGGCGGCGCTCGCCGGGCCGCTCTGACGAGCGATCCGGAGGGCCCACCGCTCTCCCCAGCGATCAGGGAGCGGGGCCCGGAGTCGTCCTCCGGGCCCCGTCGCTCAGACCTGGGCGGTGCCGCTGTCCTCGACCGGGCCGGACGCGTCCGACTCCTCGGTGATCTCGGTGTCGGTCTCGTCGGCGCGGTCGCGGAGCGCGTCGGCCATCGCGCCGGCGCCCTCGGCTCCGTGGTCGTGCTCGACCTGGTCGATCAGGCCGCCGAGCTTCTCGTCGTTGCTGGCGTCCTCGGCTCCGTCCATCACGGGGCTGTTCTGCTCGTTGTCGCTCATGGCGCTCCTCCTGGGTCGACCGGCCTCTGCGCCGGTGGTCCGACGCTACGCGCGCGGCCCGTGCGGTGCAGGTGATCGACGGGAATCGGCCAGTCCGGTATCGAGCGCTCGATGGGCGTTCCCGGTCATCCCCGAGTCGAGCGGATATCGCTTTCCACCCTCCGGAGAAGTGAGCGGATATCGCCTGTCGAATGAGCCCCTATCGCTTTCCGGCGAGGTGAACAGTTCTCTCAGAGAAGTGCCCCTCGGAGACCCTCCCTGCTATGATCGGGCGACTTCTGCACCAGGGACCGGGGGGTCGTTCTCGGCGGACGATCGATCATCCACACGCCTGTTATCTCGATCATCACCAGTGAAGGCGCGTATGGCTTCGTATCTCTTCGTCTGCTCCGGCGGCGGGCATCTCAAGGAGATGTTCGCCCTCTCGGGGCTCCTCGGAGTCGACCCGGAGGAGCAGCACTGGGCGACGGTCGACAGCGCCCTCAGCCGCACCCTCCTCGCCGACCGGCGCGTGACCCACCTCGCCGATCCGCCGCCCCGCGCCGTGGTGCCGGTGCTCCGCAATGCGATGATCGGCCGCTCCCTGCTGGCCCGCGGGTCCTTCGACGCCGTCTTCAGCACCGGAGCCAGCCCCGCCCTCTCCTTCCTGCCGCTCGCGGCCTCGCGCGGCATCCCCGCGCACTACATCGAGAGCGCCGCCCGCGTGCTCGGCCCGTCGATGACCGGTCGGATCCTCGCCCGGGTCCCCGCCGTCTCGACCTACACCCAGTACCGCTCCTGGGCCGACGACCGCTGGAGCTTCGGCGGCTCGATCTTCGACACCTACCGCGTCGAGGACGTCGTCCCGCAGCCGATCCGCCGCGCCGTGGTCTCGGTCGGCACGCAGGACGGCTACCCGTTCCCCCGCTTCTTCGCCGCGCTCGCGCCGCTGCTCGAGGGCGTGGAGGTGCTCTGGCAGACCGGAGCGAACGACGTCTCCGGGCTCGGGATCGACGGCCGCCACTCCGTGCCGCACGACGAGCTCAACGCCGCGATGAAGGCGGCCGACGTCGTCATCGCGCACGGGGGAGTGGGCACCGCGCTCAGCGCCATCGAGCAGGGCCGGGTGCCGATCCTGGTTCCGCGCCGCGCCTCGTTCGGCGAGCACGTCGACGACCACCAGGTGCAGATCGCCACCCGCCTGGCCGACTCCGGCCTCGCGGTCACCGTCGACATCGAGGGCCTCTCCCGCGAGACGCTCGAACTCGCCGCGGCGAGGCGGGTCGTCTCCGCCGATTCCGCCGTGCCCTTCGTGGTGCACGAGACGGCCGAGAAGTCCTCGGGCCTCTCCCGCCGACTCTTCCCCTCCTCCCGCTGATCCCCGCCCGAGCGACCAGACGTGATGAGAACGACATCCACGCGTCATCCGCGGCCCGTACACTCTCGAATGGGTTGGGGGGCCGGACGTCACTTCATGTGCGTCGAATTCGGAATGGTCGGCCGACTCGACACTGATGGCGAAAGCTCCGAAGGATTCTCGATATGACTGACACCCCGCGCGGCCTCTCGCGCCGCCTCCTGCTCGCCGCCTCCGCTGTCGGAGCCGCCGCGACCGCCTCCGCTCTCGTAGCGACCCCGGCGCTCGCCGCGCCGAACTACAGCGTGATCCCGAAGCTTCCGGGCGAGGTCTCGCGCCTCGACACCGCGTTCTCGAAGAACGGCAGGAAGCCTTACGAGATCATCGATGTGAAGATCGGCGGCGACTCCACCCGCCTCTTCGTCCCGCACTCGGCGAAGCCGAAATCAGGCTCCTCGGTGCCGGTCGCCTGGTTCTACCACGCCAGCGGCAGCGACTACACGTCGCTCTACTTCGCCTACAGGTACTCGGCCGATCCACTCGTCGACCTGGGCTTCGTCAGCATCTGTCCGGACTTCGGCGGTCCGAGCAACTACACCAACCCCACGGCGCTCGCCGTGCAGACGGCCGCCACGGCCTGGGTGCAGAACCTCTGGGACGTCCGCGCGAGCTTCCTCCGCTCGAACTCCGGCGGCGGAGCGATGATGTGCTGGGCCTACGCGAAGAAGATGGTGCCGAACATCTACGGGGCGTACCACGCCAGCAGCGTCTTCGACGTCGAGGACCTCGCGGCGCGCGATACCAGTCCGTCGAACCGCGTTCTCGCCGTGTACGGGGGAGACCGGGCGCTGATGCGCGCGACCAACCCCGCCCGGCTGCCGCAGGACGCGTGGAAGGGCATGCGTCTGCGCGTCAGCGCCGGCACGGCCGACAAGCTCGCTCCCGCCGAGCTCCACGGCGGACGCCTGCGTCGCCTGGCGCTCCCCGTCGCCAGGGAGGCGACGATCGCGTACCACAGCGGCGCCGAATTCGATAATGGTCACGTCGTACCGGAGTTCACCAACAAGGACTCGGTCGGGACCTTCCGCCGCTGGCTCCAGGAGGGCCCCGCCTGATCCGCGGCAGGATCGACGCGACCCCTCCTCCCCGGGGGTCGGCGCCAGGGTCGAGCAGTGGAGGAGGAGGGCACGGCATCGCAGGCGTCCCAGCCGCCGAGAGGCGGCTCGCGAGGGCATCGCGATCCTCATCGAGGCCGACGGGACCACTCCCGTGAGCGCCGCACCGCCCGCCCCCTCCTCCACCACTCCGCTCCGACGCCAGAAGGACTCCCTGACGTGATCGACATCCTCCCGCGACGACTCCTCGTCGGCGCGCTCTTCTCGGTCGCCCTGGTGATCGTCCTCGGGATGGGGTACATCTTCTCGACCCGGGAGCCGGCCACCGGCCTCCTGGTGATCGCCGCCGGAGTCGGCGGCATCGTCGGCGCCTACGTGCTGCTGAGGGTCCCCGCGCACTGGCTGCCGGCGATGGCGCTCGCGTTCTTCGCGCTCGTCCCGACGCCGCTCACCCCCTCGACCCTGACGTTCCGCATGACGCTCTGGGCGGTCATCCTCGTGATCTGGGCGATCCGGCGCGGGCTCGCTCCCGAGCTGTGGCGCGCCCCCGTCAAGGCGTGGACCCGCGAGCTCGTGCTCTCCCCGTGGCGGGCCGTGGTGATCCTCGCGTTCATCGCCCTCATGCTCTGGTCGGCCCTGGCGACGGTGCGCAGCTCCTACGCGACCGAGGGCGTCTCGTGGATGTTCAGCTTCGCGATCTGCGTGGGCGTGCCGATGCTCGTCTTCGACGCCCAGCGCGAGGCCGTGCTGCTGCGCAAGACGTGGGTGATCCTCTCGGGGCTGCTCGCCCTCTACGCCGCCCTCGAGCTGGTCGCGCAGAGCTCCCCGATCCTCGGTGCCGTCTACGGCGCCCTCGGCTACGAGCAGGACCAGCACTGGTCGCTCTACCGCGCCGAGATCACCTTCGGCCACCCGCTGCTCGCCGGCACCTTCCTCACGGTGGGCGCCGGTCTCGCGTTCGGCTCCTGGCTCCAGGGCTCCCGCAAGTCGGACCTGCTGCTGGGCATCCTGGCCTCGGGCGGCGTCGTCGCGACCGTCTCGCGCGGACCGATGGCGGCCATCGCCGTCGCGGTCATCGTCGCGCTCGTCGCCGTGGGCTTCCTCAACCCGAACCGCTCGCTGCTCCGGCCCGGCTCGATCCTGATCGCCGGGCTCGTCGCGGGTGTCGGAGTCCTGAACTTCGAGCCCGTCACCGCCCGCAACAACAACCTCGACGCCTCCATCTCGGCCGGCGCCCGCGACCTCGCGGTGACCGTGTCGCTGAAGGCGGCCGAGCTCACGCACTGGCTCGGCTCCGGAGCGGCGACGTCCGGCATCAGCGGCAGGCGGTTCTCGGACGTCGTCATCGAGAACTCGTTCCTGCAGCTGCTGATCAGCGTCGGCATCCCCGGCCTGCTGCTCTTCGTGATCATGGTGGCCGCGATGTTCGGCGCCACGCTCAGCCGTCGCGACGTCGGTCCTGCGGCGGGCCTGCTCGGCTTCATGGTCTGCCTCGCCGGCTACAACGCCATCGACGCGGTCCGCCCCAGCCACCTGCTCCTGGGATTCCTCGTCATCATCTGCCTCAACCCGGTGCACGTCCCCGACTTCTCGAAGGGCATCCGGATGCGCCAGCCCCTCGGGGCGAGGATCTTCGACGCGCCGATGGCCGTCGGGATGCGGGGCGAGCGATGAGCCGCCTCGCCCGCAGGAACGACTCGTCGCCGGCCGCGCTCGTCGTCCAGCAGTCGCTCGCGCCGCCGGACTCGACCACGCAGTACGTCGACTCGATCGTCGACGGCCTGGCGCCCGGCGTCGAGCTGCTGTTCTTCTCCTGGCGCAGCGCCCTGCTCGCCGACTACGACGTGCTGCACGTGCACTGGCCCGAGCTGATGATCCGCGGCCGCAGCCCGCTGCACCGCTTCCTCCGCCGCCGCGCCCTCGACGTGCTGCTGGTGCGCCTCGCGCTCCAGCGCATCCCGCTCGTGCGGACGGTGCACAACCTGCACCCGCACGAGCTCGGTCCCGCCGCCGAGCGCCGCTCGCTGGCCCGGATCGACCGCGCGACCGACCTGTTCGTCCGCCTGAACCCCACGACCGTCACTCCCGGCCGGGCGCCCGCCGTCACCGTGCTGCACGGCCACTACCGCGACCAGTTCGCCCAGCACCCGCTGCCCGAGCGCGAGCACGGCCGCGTCCTCTACTTCGGCATCATCCGCCCGTACAAGGGCGTCGTCGAGCTGATGGACGTGTTCCGCGGCGTGGAGGACGACTCCCTCTCCCTGCACGTGGTCGGCAGCCCCAGCACGGGCCAGCGCGAGCTGGTCGAGGAGCGGGCCGCCCGCGACACCCGGGTGCGCACCACGCTCCGCCGGGTCGACGACGCCGAGATGGTCGACGAGATCGGCCGGGCCGAGCTGATCGTCCTGCCCTACCGCGAGATGCACAACTCCGGCTCGATCCTGGTCGCCCTCTCGCTCGGCCGGCCGATCCTGGTGCCGCGCACGCCCACCAACACGGCCCTGGCCGAGGAGGTCGGCAGCGACTGGGTGATCGAGTACGACGGCGATCTCACGCCCGAGCTGATCACCGCCGCCCTCGAGCGCACGCGCACCCGTCCGCCGGAGGGGCTCCCCGCCCTCTCCGGTCGCGACTGGGACGTGCTCGGACTCCAGCTCAAGAAGGCCTACGAGGGCGCGATCGCCACCAAGAAGGGCTCGACCCGATGACCGGGACCACGCAGAAGCCGTCTCCGAGCCTCGGCCGCTCCGCGAGCCGCGGCGCCGCCGTCACGATCGGCGGGCAGGCGATCCGCATCGCCGTCCAGCTGGGCAGCATCGTCGTCCTCGCGCGCCTGCTCGCGCCGGCCGACTACGGCCTGCTCGCGATGGTCACGGCGATCATCGGCATCGGCGAGATCTTCCGCGACTTCGGCCTCTCCTCCGCCGCCATCCAGGCGAAGGAGATCACGCCGGGCCAGAAGAGCAACCTGTTCTGGATGAACGCGGGCATCGGCCTCACCCTCACCCTGCTGGTCATCGCGGCCTCGTGGCCGATCGCCGCCCTCTACGGCGACGACCGGCTCCAGCTGCTGACCGTCGTGCTCTCCTCGACGTTCCTCCTCAACGGGATCTCGACGCAGTTCCGCGCCGACCTCGCCCGGCACCTCCGCTTCGTGAAGCTCACCCTGGTCGACATCGTCGGCCAGGTGCTGGGCCTCCTGGTCGGCGTGCTGATGGCGCTCGGCGGCGCCGGCTACTGGGCGCTGGCCGCGAGCCAGGTCGTGCAGCCGCTCATCGGCGTGCTGATGCTGGTCTTCATCACGGGCTGGCGTCCCGGCCGCTACCGCCGCGGCGAGGCGATGGGCCACTTCCTCCGCTACGGAGGCGGCGTCTTTGCGACCCAGGCGCTGACCTACGCGAGCAAGAACGTCGACTCCGTCATCATCGGCGCGCGCTTCGGCCCGGTCGACCTGGGCCTCTACAACCGCGCGTTCCAGCTGATGATGCTGCCGCTGCAGCAGCTGAACGCCCCGGCGCAGCGCGTCGCCCTGCCCGTGCTCTCCAAGCTGCAGGACGAGCGCGAGCGGTTCCGCACGTTCATCCTCTTCGGCCAGTCGGCGATGCTGACGGTGATGGGCCTCGTGCTCGCCGTCCTCGGCTCCCAGTCCGACTCGGTCATCCGGATCCTGCTGGGGGAGCGCTGGCTCGCCTCGGTCCCGATCTTCCAGATCCTGCTCGTGGCCGGGTTCTTCCAGGCCACGGCGTACTGCTCCTGGTGGGTGTTCCTCTCCAAAGGCCTCGTGCGCCAGAGCGTCTGGTACAGCCTGGCGACCCGCCCGCTGATGGTCGTCCTGATCCTGCTCGGCTCCAACTGGGGAGTGACGGGCGTCGCGGTCGCGTACGCCGGCTCGCTCGCCCTCACCTGGCCGATCGCGCTGATCTGGATCGGCCGCACCTCCGACGCCCCCGCCCGCGAGATGTTCACCAACGGCCTCCGCAGCGGCATCGCGTTCGGCTCGATCATGGTCGGCTCCTCCTTCTCCACCGTCTGGATCGCCGCCGACCAGCCCGTCCTCCGCCTCCTCGTGGGCGGTGCCGCCGTCCTGGTCGGGGTCGGGCTCTGGATGCTGATCCTCCCCGCGTTCCGCCGCCAGATCCTCGGCCTCGCCGACCTGCGCCGCCACTTCCGCCGCAGCCGCCCGGCCGCCGCTCCCGCCCCGGCCACGGTCGACGCCACCAGCCCCACCGGTGACAGCGCGCTGGTCGACGGAGCCGTCACGGCCGGCACCCCCGACTCCGAGCGGCCTCCCGCCGCCGTTCCCCCCACCGAAAGAGATCGATGAAACTCAAGCTCGGCGTCGTCAAGTCCTGGAAGAAGGACTTCGTCACGACGACCCGCCTGCCCGCCCGCCGCGACGCGGCGGTGCTCCGTGCCGCCCTCGTGGACCTCCGACCCGAGCCCGAGTCGCACCTCGTGATCGCCGCTCCCGGCAGCGGCAACATCGGCGACCAGGCGATGCTGGAGGCGTTCCTCGAGAACACCACCGGTCCCGTCGTGGTCGTCCAGCGCTACGCCGGCGACGTCGTGATCCCCGAGGAGCAGGCCGACCGGGTCGAGGTCGTCGAGCTCCCGCACCTGGTCTACGGAGTGGGCGACGCGCACGCCGCCGACCTCCGCGCCTACGCCGCGCTGATCCGCCGCGCCCGCTCGGTCTCGGTCGTCGGCGCCGACATGATGGACGGCAAGTACAGCCTCCGCGGCTCGGTCCGCCGCTCCCTGCTCGCGCAGGCGGCCGCCGAGGCTGGGGTGCCCACGCGCATCCTTGGCTTCTCCTGGAACGCGGCGGCGCGCCTCGCCGCCCGCCGCTCCCTGATCGCCGCCTCCCGCGCCGGCGTCGTCCCGATGCTCCGCGACCCGCTCTCGGCGGAGCGCGCCCGGAGCATCGGCGTGCAGCGCGTCGAGGAGGTCACGGACATCGTCTTCTCGGCGCGCACCCGCGACCGCAGCTTCCGCGAGGGGCTGGGGCTGCCCGAGGGCGTCCCCTTCGCGCTCGTGAACGCGAGCGCCCTCGTCGCCGGCATGGTCGACCAGGTGCCGGAGTACGAGCGCATCGTCGACCGCCTCCGCGCCGCCGGCGTGCACGTCGTGCTCCTCCCGCACGTCTCCCGCCCCATCGGCGACGACAAGGTGGCCGTCCGCGCGGTCGCCGAGCGCGTGGGATCCGAGGGCGTCACCGTCGTCGACCGCGTGCTCATGCCCGCCGAGATCCGCGGCCTCGCCGAGGACGCCCTGCTGACCGTCACCGGCCGCATGCACCTCGCGATCATGTCGCTCTCGCTCGGCGTCCCCGCGATCACCCTCGCCACCCAGGGCAAGGTCGAGGGCATCATGCGCCTCATCGGCCTGCCGCAGCTGTGCGTCGAGCCGGTCCCCGGCTTCGCCGACCGCGTCCTCCCGGTGATCGACCGCATCCTCGCGGAGCCGGGCGACGGCGGCGTGCGCGCCACCATCGACGCGGCCATGCCCGAGGTGCGCCGCCTCTCGGCGCTCAACACCCGCGGCCTCGGCGCGGAGGTCGTGCGATGAGCGCGGCGCAGGAGAAGGGACCGCGCATGCGGATCATGTTCGTCGTCACGTCGCTGCACGGCGGCGGGGCCGAGTTCGTCGCCCGCACCTGGATGGGCTGGCTCCTCGAGCAGGGCCACCACGTCGACGTCGTCACCACCTCGGTGAAGGGCACGGACGAGTACCTCCCCGAGGGCGCCGTGCTGCACCGCATCGGCGAGGGCAAGGGCCACGTCGGCAAGGCGCGGATGCTCAAGGAGCTGTTCCGCCGCCGCACCCCCGACGTCGCGGTCGCCCTGCAGGGCTACCCGAACATCGTGCTCCTGGCCTCGGCCGAGATGACCGCGAAGGCGGACCGCCCGAAGACCATCGTGAGCGAGCGCAACCTCGTCTCGCTCGGCATCCCGGGCTTCTCGAGGACCCAGAAGGTGCAGCTCGGGCTCGCCAAGACGCTCTACCGCCGCGCCGACCACGTCATCGCGATCTCGCACCCCGTCGCAGGCGAGCTCGTCGCCGGCTTCGGCGTCTCGGGCGAGCGCTGCACCGTCGTGCCGAACCCGGCGACCGCCAAGGTCGACCGCTCCCGCCAGGTCTCGCGCACCCCCGGCACCGCGGCGGGCCTGCAGATCGTGCTGCCCTGCCGCCTCGTCGTCCAGAAGCGCCCCGAGCTCGCGATCCTCGCGGCCGAGGAGCTGGAGCGCCGCGGCATCCCCGCGAAGGTCGTCTCCTTCGGCGGCGGCCCGCTGCTCGGCAGCATGAAGGCGGAGGCGACCGCGCGCGGCGTGGACTTCCAGGACATGGGCTGGGTCGAGGACTGGTTCCACCACTTCGACGAGAACGCCGTCGTGCTGCTCCCGTCGCTGCGCGAGGGCTTCGGCAACGTGCTGGTCGAGGCGGCCGCCGCCGGCGTCCCCTCGGTCGCCGTGTCCGGGGCGCTCGGAGTCGCGGACGCGATCGTCCCCGGCCTGACCGGCGAGCTCGCGCTCACCCCCTCCGCCTCCGACCTCGCCGACGCGCTGATCCGCGCGAGCGAGCTCGAGATCACCGGCATCGACCGCTGGCTCGACCGCTTCTCGCTGGAGTCCAGCGGCCGCGACCTCGAGACGGTGCTCCGCCGGGTCGTGGGGCAGAAGTGACCCTCGTCTCGGTGGTGGTCCCGGCGCACCAGGAGGAGGCGCACCTCGCCTCGGCCCTGGAGCGCCTGCTGCGGCAGACCCACGCCGAGCTCGAGATCCTCGTGGTCGACGACGCCTCGACCGACGGGACCGAGGCGATCGGCCGCGCGTTCGCCGAGGAGCACGAGCGGATCCGCTACCTCCGCCAGGACGAGAACCAGGGCGTCGCCGCCGCTCGCGAGCGCGCCGTCGGCGAGGCCGCCGGCGAGTGGGTCTGGCTGGTCGACGCCGACGACGAGTGGCCGGAGACCGCGGTCGAGGCCATGCTCTCGGCGGGGGAGGCGGGCCGCGCCGACGTGGTGGTCGCCCAGGCGGTCGCGGTCGACGCCACCGGATCCACGCCCGTCGGCTCCCTGCGCGGCCCGCTCGCGCTCTCGGGCCGGGGCGCCTTCACCGCGCTCCTGGTCGGGGAGCTGACCGGGCACCTCTGGAACAAGCTGTTCCGCCGCGAGCTGTTCGACGGCATCGAGTTCACGCGGATCCGCCAGCACTCGGACCAGGCGCAGGTCGCGCAGCTGCTCGCCGCGGCCGACGAGGTCGTCGTCGTCCCCGACTCCGTCTACGAGTACCGCCTCCGCTCGGGCTCGATCATCCGCTCGGGCGCGAAGCGCGCCGACTCGCTCGCCGGGCTCGCCGCCGTGATCGAGCGGACGGCCCGTGGGCTCGACCCGCGCCTCCTCGACTCGCAGGACTACTCCTACTACCGCGCGCGCTTCTCCCTGCTCTCCCGCTTCAAGGACGCCACCTCGGGCGCGCACAGCCCCGAGGAGGCCGACCGGCTCTGGCGGGCCGCGCACGACGAGGCGGGACTCCGGCACCTGGTCGCGCTCGTGCGCCGGCGCGACCTCAAGCGCTCCGTCCTCTTCGGGCTCGCCGCCGCGGCGCCCGCGCTCTACCGAGCGGCGATGAGCGCCGGGAACGGACGCCGGTGACCGTCGTCTCCCCGGTGCGCGGAGAGGCCGGAGTGCGCTTCCCGGCAATCGAGTCCTCGTCACTATTCCGTCGAATGTGCGGCGCGGACGATACACCCTTAGTCTTGATCCTCGGTCGCATTCTGCGACTGAGCCTGCGTCCTTCTCTGAGCCTTGTTCACCTCGGATGGAATTCACGAGCGGTACGACCGGGCACAAGGGGGAGAGAATGAAGCTGCTGAAGCCTGCGGGCGGGGCCCGACGCGAATGGGTGGATTTCGCCAAGGGTGCCGCCATCCTGATGGTCGTGTACTACCACACGTCGTTGTACCTCGGTGACATCGGGGTCGAGAACACTCTCGGCCGCATCAAGGTCGTGTTCGAGCTGTTCCCGATGCCCCTCTTCTTCCTGGTGTCCGGTCTCTTCGGCTCGCGCATCCGCACCTGGAGCTTCGGCGACCTCTGGCGCCGCAGGCTGTACCCGCTGCTCTGGCTCTACGTGGTCTGGTCCGTGATCCGCATGGCCTTCTACCTGGTCGTGCCGCTCGCGAACGGCGGACTCGGCGAGCTCCCCGCGACCGACCCGCTCAACCTGCTCCTGCTGTTCTTCTGGCCCAGCAGCAGCTACTGGTTCATCTACGGCCTCGTCCTCTTCACGCTCGGCGCGTGGCTCCTGCGCAAGGTCGACCACCGCGTGCAGGTCGCCCTCGCCGCGGTGATGGGGACGATGTTCACCACCGGTCTCCTCAACACGACCAACGTGGGCTGGAACCGCATCGGCGCCCTGTTCGTCTTCTTCCTGGTGGGCACGCTCTACTCGAAGAGGATCATCGACTTCGTCGAGCAGAAGGGGAGCCGCGCGTTCCTCTACGTCACTCCGGTCTTCGTCGTGCTGAGCGCGGTGCTCTTCCTCTTCCCGATCCGCTGGGTGCCGTTCCTCGCCCTCGCCGGCCAGATGGCCGCCGTCGCGATGGGCATCCTCGTGTCGCGGGCCCTCTCCCGAGTGCGATTCCTGAACTTCTTCACGATCTGCGGCGAGCGCAGCCTGCACATCTACCTGCTGCACCTCTACTTCATCGTGATCGCCATCACGATCCTGCGGGTGATCCTCCCCGAGGACCGCTCCGAGATCGGCGGCTTCGAGGTGCCGCTGCTGCTGGTCGTGATGGTGCTCGCGGTCGTCCTCTCGCTCTTCGTGACCCGCTACCTCTCGAAGGTCAAGTGGATCTACGTCCCCCCGGCCGCCCTCGGCGGCCCCGGCAAGCGGCGCAAGCCCGTGCCCGTCCCTGCGCGCGGCCCCGGAGTCGTCTCCGATCCCGTCGCGGTCCCGGCCGATGAGCCCGGCACCTCCCCCAGTTACGAGAAGAAGAGAGCGGAGTCCCACGAGTGAAGACGACACGAGCACGCAGAGCCGGAGTCCTGGCGGCCGTCGTGGCCGTCGCCCTCGGGCTGGCCGGCTGCTCCTCGCAGCCCGAGCCCGTCCGCACGCCCGACGGCTTCACGACGGAGAAGGCGATCGAGTACCGCTCGGTCGACGGCGTCTCGCTGAAGGCCGACGCCTGCCTCCCCACCGCGGGCGGCACCGACCGCCCCGCGCTGCTGATGCTGCACGGCGGAGGGTTCGTCGACGGCGCCCGCGACGAGGGCGGGATGACCGAGCTCTGCGAGTACTACGCCGAGCGCGGCTTCGTCTCGGTCTCCGTCGACTACCGCCTCCTCCAGGACAGCCGGTACCCCGGCCAGATCGAGGACGCGCAGGCCGCCGTGGAGTGGCTGCGCGAGCCCGCGCAGGTCACGCGCTTCGGCCTCGACCCCGCCCGCATCGGCGTGATGGGCAGCTCCGCCGGAGCGATCATCGGAGCGACCATGGGCACGCTCGGCGAGGGCTCCCTCACCGAGGGCTCGCGGGTCAAGACGGTCGTCGCCTTCTCGGCGGTGGCCGACATGACCGAGACCGGGATGTCGCTGGGCACGCCGCTGCCCGAGGCGAAGGAGCAGATCCTCTCCTACCTGGACTGCGACGAGATCGACTCGACGACCTGCCCGCAGAGCATCCCCGCGTCGCCGATCACCTCGGTCGACTCCACGGACGCCCCGCAGATCTGGCTGACCTCCGAGGACGAGCTCGTCCCGGTCGAGCAGGCCGACGCGATGCAGGTCGCCCTGCAGGACGCCGGAGTGGCGTCCGAGGTCGGCGTGGACGGCTCCGGCCACCACGGGCTCCAGAACAACACCCCGAACAACAAGAAGGCGATCCTCGCCTTCCTGCAGGCCCACCTCTGATCCACCGCTCCCGCGCGAAACCTCGCGGCCGGTTCCGCGCAACGCGGACGACACATCACGACGCTACAGTCAGACCCCCTGCACTCCGGTGCAGTCGACGAAAGGGACACCACACACCATGACCTTGAACGGACTGTTCGCCGGCATCGGCCGGAGGTGGGTCTACATCGTCGCCTTCGCTCTGCTCGGCGCCGTGGCGGCCCTGGTACTCAACGCCGTCCTCCTCCCGCAGTACAAGGCGGACGCACGCGTGTACGTCGCGGTCTCCTCGTCCGGAGTCCTCTCGACCGCGGACCGGGTCGCGGCCAACAGCGCCGCCTCCCAGGCCACGGTCACCTCCGTCGCCCTCGGCACCTCGGACACCGTCCTGCAGGGCGTCATCGACGGCCTCGGCATCGACGAGCCCATCGAGGAATTCGCCAAGCGCGTGACCGTCCTCGCCGAGCCGGAGTCCGTGGTCATCACGATCTCGGCCACCGACCCCTCGCCCGAGCAGGCCGCGGTCATCGCCAACGCGGTCGCCGCCCAGCTCGACGCGGCCGTGAAGGGCGCCGATCCGGCGACCACCACGAACGGCGTCGCCGTCCCGCAGATCCAGCTCCAGGTGCTCAGCCAGGCGCTCCCGCCGGAGCTGCCGGTCACCGGTGGCATCCTCGTCCTGCTCGCGCTCGGCATCCTCGGCGGCGCCGTGGTCGGCGTGGGAGTGGCGATCGTGATGACCGCCCTCGACCGCCGCCTCCGCAGCGGCGACGACGTCCGCTCCGCGATCGACCGGCCGCTGCTGGGCATCGTCCCGGTCAAGGCCACCAAGCTCGACGAGATGCTGAACTCGACCGAGATCCCGGCCCGCTACTCGGCCGTGGCGTTCGAGCTCTCCGCCATCGCGCGCACCCGCTCGTACTCCTCCTTCGCGATCGCCCCGGCGTCCGAGAAGACCCCGCACACCGCCAGCGCGGTGCTGCTCGCCAAGGCGCTGGCCGTGCTCGGCTCGTCCGTCGTGATCGTGGACGGCACCGCCGAGGGCTCGGCTCTCGCTTCCGCCTCGGGCGGACGCCCGGGCCTGCGCGAGGTGCTCGCCGGAGCCGCCTCGCTCGACGACGCGATCATCAAGCGCTCGACCGACCGCGTCGACCTGCTCCCCGCGGGCGGCGCCCAGGCCGGCACGCCGATGCCGACCGACGCCCTCCGTGCGCTGGTCGAGGAGCTCGAGAAGGTCTACGACATCGTCCTGATCGTCACCGGCACCCTCGGCGCGACCGAGCAGTCGCCGACCTTCCGCGGCGTGGCCGACGGCGCCGTCCTCGTCCTGATCGAGGGCAAGGTCGACTCGCCCCAGGCCGCCGCCGACGTGCACTGGATCGAGACCGCCGGCACCCCCGTGGTCGGCGCAGTCGTCCTGGCCCGCCACAAGCTGCAGAAGGCCCCCGCGATCGTCTGATCGCGTCCTCGCACGCTGCGGAAGAGCGCACCCCGGCCCCGGCCGCGGTGCGCTCTTCCGCGTCCGGGGACTGCGCGGTGCCCGGCGGGGGCCCGGCTGCCCTCTCTCCGGGCCCAGCCGGCCCCTCCGACGCCTGGCCGGCACTCCAGCCCCCTCCACCCCTCCGCGAGCCCGTTCACTCCGCGAGCCCGCAGAACTCGCGGTACTCGCGCGCGACTCCGCCCACCTCCGCGGACTCGGCAGGAGGCGGCGTCACCGTCCGGGCCCGCGGGCTCTCCGGGGCCGACCGACCGGTCCGTCCTTCCTCAGCGTCTCCAGCGCCCGCCGTGGCCTGATCACGTGCCTCACCGGCTCCCGGGAGCCCGCTCACCCCGCGAGTCCGCAGAAGTCGCAGTACTCGCGCGCGACTCCGCCCACTTCCGCGGACTCGACAGGAGGCGGCGTCGCCGTCCGGGCCCGCTCGACTCCCCGGGACCTGCCCGGCCCGTCCAGCCCTCTCCAGCGCCCGCCGTGGCCGGAACCGGCTCCCGGGAGCCCGCTCACCCCGCGAGTCCGCAGAAGTCGCCGTACTGGCGCGCGACTCCGCCGACTCCCGCGTGGTCGGCGGGAGGCGGGCAGACGCAGAACCGCCGCCGTCGAGGGGACGACGGCGGCGGTTCTGCGCGCGGGGAGCGGATCAGGTCACGGCGTGCAGGCCACGTTCCCGATCAGGTCCTTCCCGGAGTTGGAGCAGCTCAGCGTGTTGCCGCTGGTGGACCAGTTGGACGGCTGGTGGAGGTAGACCACCGCGTTGCTGGTCTTCAGCGCGAGGTTGCCGCTGATGGTGTTGTCGTTGCCCGAGCCGTCGGCGCGGGTGATCACCTGGTAGCCGTAGGTGGTGGTGCCCGCGGCGGAGTTGCCCGCGGCAAGCCAGCTGTTGCCCGAGACCAGGATCAGCGAGACGACGTCCGAGGCGAGCCGCGATCCGCCGAGGACCGTGTTCCCGATGATGTCGCCGTCGAGGGTGCCCTCCTTGGCCTCGATCGGCTCGGCGCCGGTGTCGCTGATCGCGTTGTCCACGACCGCGATGCGGGCCGTGCGGTCAGGGTTGCAGCTGTTGTACTCGCACCAGTTGCGGTCGGAGGTGCCGACGTAGACGCCCTCGCCGTACTTGGCGGAGACGAGGCCGGTGCGGCGGATGGTGCTGCCGACGATCAGGGAGTCGGTGGTCTGGCTGCGGAAGTGGACCGCCTCGTAGCCGATCTCGCTCACCGTCAGGCCGGCCATCTGGACGCCCTTGCTGGCGAGCACCTGGATGCCCTGGAAGGAGCTGCGGACCGAGAAGCCCACGAGGTGCACGTCGCTCACCGTGTTCAGGATGAGTGCGGTGCCGCTCGAGGTGGATCCGGAGGTGAGGACCGCGTTGGGCGAGCCGCAGATCCAGATCGAGCCGGGCTGGGCGGCGGTGCCGCGGAGGGCGAACTTGCCGGTGTAGACGCCGTCGGCCAGGCGGATGACGTCGCCGGAGGAGGGGTTGGTCAGGGCCGTGACGAGCTGCGCCGAGGTCGACACCGTCTTGGTGGCGGCGGGGCAGTCGAAGGCCGCGAGCAGCGAGGCGCGGGAGGCGAGGATGTCGGCCGAGGTGGTGGCCGACTCCTTCAGCCGCGAGTCGCGGCCGGCGTCGTCGGTCGCCGTGACGGTGTACGTGTAGGCGCGTCCCGCCTCGGCGGTCTCGTCGCGGTACTGGCGCACCGGGTCGGCGACGGTGCCGACGACCGTGTCGCCGGAGCCGTCCTCGTTCGAGCGGTGCACGTCGTACGAGACGACCCGCGAGCTGAAGGGCGCGTCCCAGGCGACGGTGTAGCCGTCGGTCAGGGGGGAGAGCTCCACGGCGTCGGTCGCGAGGCCGTCCTCGGCGAGGACGAACGCGTCGATGATCAGGTTCTTGTCGGTCGACTGGGAGTTCTTCGTCCCCGTGTAGGAGATGGTCACGGTGTGCGTGCCCTCGGCGAGGTCGGTCGTCTCGTAGACCGGCACCTGGTACTGCGCGGTCGAGCTGTAGCGGTCGACCTTGGTGACGGGTCCGCCGTCGACCGAGACCGCGGCGATGCCGGAGGAGGAGGTCTTCCGGCTGATCCAGCGCCACGACGTGCCGACGAAGGTGAACTTCACCGATCCGGCGGAGGTCAGGTACTTCATCCCGCCGCCGCTGTCGCCGCCCGCCATCGATCTCCACGAGCCGGTGTACTGCAGCGCGGGGTCGGTCTCCTGCACGAGGAGGCTGGTCGCTCCGGAAGGATCGAGCACGGGGCCGTCGTCCTCGCCGCCGCCGGTCTCGTCGGTCGGCTCCTCGGTGGCGGGAGTCGCGCGGGTGATGTCGAACGCGTCGATGACCAGGTTCTTGTCGCTCGCGGAGCTGTTGGCCGTGCCGCTCCAGGCGATCTTGACCGTGTGGACGGTGTCGGCGAGGTCCTTCTTCGTGAACACCGGGACCTGGTACGCCGTGGTCTTCGTGTACCGGTCGACCGAGGTGCTCGCGCCGTCGACCGTGACGGTGGCGATGCCGGCGGAGGCGGTGGTGCGGCTGACCCAGCTGAAGCCGGTGCCGCGGAAGCTGAACGAGACGGAGCCGGTGCTGTTGAGGAACTTGATCCCGCCGCCGCTGTCGCCGCCCGTCATCGTGCGCCACGAGCCGCTGTAGGTCAGCGAGGAGTTCGTCTCCTGGATCCGCGTGCTCTGCCCGGCGCCCGGGTCGAGAGTGGCCGCGGAGGCGGCGGGCGCCGTGAGGGGGGCGACCAGGATGCCGAGAGCGGCGATCAGAGCGGTGGTGAGGGAGAGGCGTGCGCGTCGTCGGCGAGGGCGGGTCGGGTCTGGCGTCGTCTGAGGATTCACGATCGGCTCCGGGTCTTCGAGGGGGCGTCGGGGGCGGTTCGAGGGGGCTGCTCAAGGGGGTGGTGCTGGTCCTCCCGACGCTATAGACGGGCCTTGCGACTGATGGCTGGATGAGACGGATTCAGGTTGTAGTACCCCATTCGGGCGTGGTGGTCGGGCTTATATCAGCGATTCCGCTGAAGGACTGGCGGACCGCCGCGCATGCGTGTATACGGAACGGTCACACGCGCTGTCGACGACGGATCGGAGGGCGGATGTCGGATCGGGAGGGGACTCCGGGAATGCCCGTCCGCGGAATGGACGAGGGGGAGTGCTGCTCGGTCGAGGAACGGCGACCCTACCCGGCGACTCTGGACACGGCCCCGGGCCGGGCCGCTGGGCGAGAGAATTGACCGGGCGTTCACCGGGCCGACCCCTCGCCGAAACACTGCGATGATGGGCTCTCCACTGGTGATCGCCGTCGCACCCGCGTCGCGGATCACCCGCCGCGGGCGAGCGGCGGTCCCGACGAGAGGGAGGACGCGATGGACACGGCCACGACCGCGACCGGCGACCGCCCGTCCACCCCGCCGTCCCGGGAGCGCCCGAGCTGCCCCCGGGTCCGCGCTCGCACCGTGATCGGACGGCTCCTGCTCGTCCCCCTCGTGGTGCTCGCCCTCTTCGGCGCCGGGATCCCGCTCTACGTCACGCCCCCGATCGACCCGATCCCTGAGCAGGCGGACGCGGTCTTCGTGCTGGGCCCCTCCACGAGGGCACGCGTCGAGTTCGCCCGCCGGATCATCACCTCCGGGGCGACGGACACGATGGTGCTCTCGGTCGGCCCCGGCGAGATGAACGCTCCCTACGAGGCCAAGAAGTACAAGAAGTGCAACGAGCCCGGCGGCGACGTCCTCTGCTACTCCGCCGACCCGCTCACGACCCAGGGAGAGGCCCGGCAGCTGCGCGACATGGCCGAGCAGTACGGCTGGGACCACGTCATCGTGATCACCAACGCCTCCCACCTCGTGCGCGCCGAGATGATCATCGAGCGCTGCTACTCCGGCGAGCTCTCGATGGTGCCCTCGGGCGAGCCGATGGGCCTGGACTACCTGGTGAACCAGTACGTCTACCAGACCGGCGCGTTCCTCAAGGCCTTCCTGGTCACCAACGGCTGTTGACGCGAGCACTCCTCCTCGAGCCGCCGAGCCCGCCTGCGCTAGTCTGCCCGGGGCGCCATCGGCCCCGAGCCCGCTCCTGCGGAGCCCGGCCGGCCCGGCCCACGACGGCAGCGCGGCAGGAGGATCGACCGGGGAGACCCGCGACGCTCCCCGCTCCGCACCGGTCACCCCCACGCGAACCCCTCCGAAAGGCCCGCCCGTGACACCTGCCCGATCGATCTTCGCCGTCGGCCGCGGCCAGTACGAGAACATCGGCGACATCATCCTGCGTCGCCAGCTCCTCGACTGGCTCCGCGAGTCGGGTCCGCTCCACGTCTACGTGGGCCACTCGCCGTGGGGCTACGACGACGGCCTGCGCCTGGGCCCGGACGACACGGTGTACCGCTCGCTCCTGCGCTGGTACGCGGCGCTCGCCCGCGAGGCCCTCGCCGGCCGGGCGAACTCGGTGTTCAAGCCGGGAGAGATCCAGCTGACCCTGATCGGGATGAAGGAGCACCTCGTGATGCTCCCGGGCATCGCCCTCGTGCGCCTCGGCGGCGGCCGCGTGATCCGCGCCGGCGTGGGCACCCGCAACTTCGCCCCGCTGCCCCGCGCGATCATGTGGCCCTCGATGGCGCTCTCGAGCTACACCCGCTGGCGCGACGACAAGACGGCCGGCTACATGCGCGTCGGCGCCGCCATGCCCGACCTCGGCTACGGCGAGGGCTCGAGCGACGCGGAGCTGACCGCGTTCGCCGCGCAGCCCGACGAGGAGCGGCGCGTTCTGGTCCTCTCCCTCCGCGAGGACCACGAGGTGGACGCCCGCCCCTACCCCGAGCAGGAGTGGCTGGCCGCGATCAAGGGCTTCGCCGAGCGCGAGGACCTCGACATCGTCGTCGTCACGCAGGTCGCCGTCGACGCCGAGCGCTCCCGCCGTCTCGCCGCCGACCTCGACGCGGACATCCTCGACTGGGATCCGGCGCACACCCACGACGAGCACGAGATCCTGCTGCGCGAGCTCTACCGCACGGCCCGCGTCGCGATGAGCGACCGGCTGCACGTGATCATCATGGCGTTCACCGAGGGCGCGGCCCCGGTGAGCCTGCAGATGGACGGATCGACGAAGGCCTCGCGCCACTTCGAGACCATCGGGATCCACGACGTCACGGTCGACATGTCCCGGACGACCCCGGCCGCCGGCGTCGAGACCTTCTCCGCCGTCGTCGCCCGCCGGAGCGAGCTGCTCGAGAAGCTGCTCGTCGCCCGCGGGCGCCTCCGCGGCGTCCGCGACGACATCCAGGCGCTGCTCGCCGTGCCGCCCCGCAGCCGCCCGGCCGCCGCGGCAGCCCCTGCCGGCCCGAAGACGCGGGTGTACCACGTCGGCCGCAGCGGAGAGGTCCCCGGAGGCATGACGCAGGTCGTCAACGGGTACCTGCGCTGGCCGTTCGAGCGCTCGGACGTCCGGGTGATCTCCTCCCGCACCGCTCCGGGCGAGCACGTCGCCGCGGCCCGCCTGGCCGCCGGCGCCGCCGCCCGCATCGTCGCGATCGCGCGCCGCGAGCCCGGCGCCGTGATCGTCGTCCACCTCTCGGAGCGCGGCTCGTTCCTCCGCGAGGGGTCCCTCCTCCGCCTCGCGCACCGCCTGGGCCTGCGCACGGTCGCCCACCTGCACGGCAGCGAGTTCGCCGCCTTCACCGCCGCGCACCCGCGCCTGGTGAAGGACGTGCTGCGCAGCGCGGACGAGATCATCTCGCTCTCGGAGGAGACCTCGGCGATCTGCCGCCGCTACGTCACCGCCGAGCGCGTGCACCTCGTGCCCAACGCGCTCGAGCAGGGCACCCCGCGCGAGAAGACCCGCACCGTCGTCTTCGGCGGCGTCGTCAGCCACCGCAAGGGCGTCGACGTGCTGCAGAAGGCGTGGGCGCAGGTCGAGGGCAAGGAGGGCTGGCGCCTGCTTGTCGCCGGTCCGATCCGCGAGCCGGAGGTCGTCGACCGCGGCGTCCCGGGGATCGAGTTCCTCGGCTCGCTCGAGAACGCCCGCCTGCTCGCCCTGCTCGACGAGGCGTCCATCGCCGTCCTGCCCTCGCGCGACGAGGCGATGCCGATCTTCATCCTCGAGGCCCTCGCCCGCGACGCGGCCGTCGTCTCGACCGCGGTCGGCGGCATCCCCGAGGTCCTCGGCGACGGCTGCGGCCGCGTGGTCGCGCCCGGAGACGTCGAGGGCCTCGCCGCCGCGCTGACCGAGCTCATCACCGACGAGGACGCCCGGGCCGAGGTCGTCGAGAAGGCCGGGGCGCGCTTCCGCGAGCGCTTCTCCGCCGACGCCGTGTTCCCGCGGGTCGAGGAGGTCTGGCTCGGCTGAGCCGCCTGCGACTTCGCCCCGGATCGCGCCCCGGGCCCCGCTCCGGGCCTGGGCGGAGCCGCGGGAGCGTAAAATCGCTGGAGTCCGCGTCGCCGTGCCGTCGCGCGCCCAGCCGTCCGCTCCCGGACGCCTTCTCCCTCCATCCCAGAGAGGCTCGACCGTGGCCATCGCCGCCGACTCCGACCGCCGCCTGTGGACCCTGCCCCTCGCGCGCGCCGTGATCGCGGCGGTCGCCGGCTGCGTCGTCACCTTCTCGCCCGACCACGGGCCCGCCTTCGGCCTCGCCGTCTTCGGCGGCTTCGCGATCGCGACCGGCGCCGTCTCGCTCGCCCTCGGGCTCCGCAGCTGGAGCGGCCGGGCCCGCCCGCTCGCCCTCGGCTCCGCGGTGCTCACCCTGGTCGCCGGAGTCGCGGCGCTCGTCGCGCTCCCGGTCGCCAACCTGCTCTCCTTCGTCGCCCTCGTCGCCGGCTGGGCGCTGCTCTCCGGCTTCCTCGAGTTCTCGAGCGGCCGCCGCGGTCAGGGCCTCGCCGCCCGCGACTCCGTGATCGTCGGCGTCGGCACGATGCTCCTCGGCGCCGCCTTCGGACTCCTCCCGCCCCACCCCGTCGTCACCGTCGGCCTCCTCGGCGCCTACGCCGTGATGGTCGCCGTCTTCCTCGCCATCGCGGCGTTCTCGCTCAAATGGGCCGCCGGCGCCGACGCAGCCACCGGACACGATCCCGTCGCCCCCACGACACCGACCTCCGGAGGAGACCGATGACCGCCGAAGGCCAGCAGCCCGACCCCGCCTCTCCCGCCGACCGCGCCTCGGCGGCCGACTCCGCCCCGGCGCGCGACCCCGGCGAGTTCACGCCCCGCACGTTCCAGCCGACCCGCAAGGACCGCCTGCGCCCGCTCGAGCTCATCGGCTTCTCCGCGGTGATGGCGGCCTTCGTCGGCCTGGTCGTCATGCTCTCGACCCGCGAGCCGGTCGTCGCGCTCATCTCGTTCGGCGTCGCCTTCATCGTCGTGCTCGTCGCGATCGCCATGTTCTCGCTGACCTTCAAGCCGGACGAGGCCGAGATCGCGGACATCGACGAGCAGGACTCCGCACACTAGGCGAGGGACGGCTCCGCCGCTCCCAGTCGGCCGGGAGCACGCCGCGCGGGCGGATAGTCCCTTCCGCCGCGCATGCTGATGGAGCAGCCCGGAGGGCGTCTCGAGATCCCGCCTGCGCATGCGGGCGCCGCTTCCGCGTCGGTGGTCGCGCGTAGCGTGCGGAGGGTGGCGGAGGCGATCGGGCGGTGGTGGCAGCGGCGGCGGTTCTCGCGCGGCGCCGACGTCCCCTACGCGGTCGGCACCTACCGGGAGGCGTGGGCGTCCTACCCCGTCCTGGTGCGGCAGTACCGGCCCGAGTACAACGAGGGCATCGTGCTCAGCCAGATCCCGCCCGCGGCCGACGTGTACCTGTGCTGGCTCTGCGACGCCGGGCATGTCTTCGTCGCCACCCCCGAGGAGCAACGCCACCGTCCCGGCCGGGAGCGGCGCCGCTCCTCCTGGTGCCCCGACTGCGCCGAGCTCGCCTCGCCGCGCCTGCCCCGGGCCGCGCCGATGATCGGCGGTCGGCTCGCCGAGGTGCTCGCGCCGGCGGCCGCCCCCGGCGACGGCTCCTTCGTCCTCCTGGCGCCGCCCGCCGTGATCGCGCGGGGGCTCCCGACGTCCGCGTCGCTCACCGGCCGCGGGTCCGTGTCGCCCACCGGCCCGAGCGGATCCGCGCCCGCCGCGTCGTCGACTCCTCCGTCCGCTCGATCCACCCCTCCAGCTGCCGCCGCTCCGGCCGCGCGAGACGCACCGCCGTGTCCGCCGGATCGAAGACGAGCCGCTCGGCGAGCTGCGCGTCGCGATCGAGTACGACTCCACCGGCCGTCACGGACTCGAGCACGTCGGGCACCGCGAGGAGGCCGACCGGCGGAAGGACCGCGCGCTCCGCTCCGCCGGGTGGGAGGTGGTGCGCATCCGCACGGGGAAGCTGCTGCCGCTCGGCCCCCACGACCTGGTCGCCACGGGGGTCACGGCCGCGCTGGCGGACCGCCTGGTCGACCGGCTCCGCGATGTCCGCGGTCCGCTGCTCGTCGACGCCTGGGGGCGCTGAGCGCGTCGTGCGGCGGCTGCGGGACGGTCCTCGGGGGACCCGTCCCCGGCGCGCCCTCCCCGGCACTCCGTCCCGGTGTCCGGCTCGGCGGAGCGGGACCCGCCGACGCAGTGCCGGCGAGCGGGAACGGTCGAGTGGGAGCCGGCGAGTCGGAGCGGTCGAGTCGCAGCCGCCCGCTCGCAGCCGACGCGTCAGAGCCGCAGGGCCAGCGCCTCGCTGCGCCAGCGGCGGTGCAGCGCCCAGGGGTCGGGCTCCCCGGCGCGCACGGTCTCGATGTGGGCGTCGAGCGCGGGGCTGCGCGCGAACCACTCGGTGCGCTCCAGGCGCTCGTCGGCGAACTGGGCGTGCCGATGCTGCTCGAGTGCTCGCCCGCCGCGCTCGAACGCGAGGAGCTCCTCGTGCCGGAGCCGGTGGAGGCGCTGCCGGGGATTGCCGCTGGTGCCGATCTTGATCCGCTCGCCGAAGCGGATGTAGTAGACGACGTCGACCCGGGGCGGCGGGAGCTCGCCGTCGGGTGCGTCGCCGAGCCGCCACTCGCAGGCGGCGCAGAGCCAGGCGGAGGGGAGCCGGACGCCCAGGCGGGACCCGCACGCGGCGCACGGCGAGGGCAGGACGTCGATCACGCCGTCCTCGCGGGCGACCCAGTCGTGCGCGAGCCCGAGGTGCGCCGCGCAGAGCGCGAGGGGGGCGCCCGTCTCGGCCGAGGAGGCGCACCCTCCGATCGCGCACGCTGACATGCCGCCGACGCTAGGTGCGACCCCCGACATCGCGCCGCCGTCGACCGCGCCGCCGCGAGCACGCAGGAGTCGGAGTGCTCGCTCTCGAGGACGGCGGCACCCGCGCGCTCGCTGCCCGGCGGATCAGCTCAGGCGGTCGACCAGCGACGAGGCGAGGCCCGTGTAGCCGCCCGGCGTCAGCGCCAGCAGGCGCTCCTTCGCCGCGTCGCCGATGTCGAGACCCTGCACGAAGACGGCGAGGTCGTCGGCACCGAGGCGCTTGCCGCGGGTCAGGTCCTTCAGCAGCGCGTACGGGTCGGTGATCGAGGAGCGGCCGGCCGCCACCTCTGCGCGGATCACCGTCTGGATCGCCTCGGCCAGCACCTCCCAGTTGCCGTCGAGGTCGGCGGCGAGGGCGGTCGGGTCGAGGTCGATCTCGAGCAGGCCGCGGGCGATGTTGTCGAGGGCGAGGAGGGAGTGGCCGAACGCGACGCCGATGTTGCGCTGCGTGGTCGAGTCGGTGAGGTCGCGCTGGAGGCGCGAGGTGACCAGGGTCTGCGCGAGCGAGTCGAGCAGGGCGCTGGAGAGCTCGAGGTTCGCCTCGGCGTTCTCGAAGCGGATCGGGTTGATCTTGTGCGGCATCGTGGACGAGCCGGTCGCCCCGGCCTGGGGGATCTGCCGGAAGTAGCCGAGCGAGATGTAGGTCCAGACATCGGTGCAGATGTTGTGCAGGATGCGGTTCGCGTGCGCGGCCCTGCCGTAGAGCTCGGCCTGCCAGTCGTGCGACTCGATCTGGGTGGTCAGCGGGTTGAAGACGAGGCCGAGGGAGGTGACGAACTCCTCCGCGAGGGCGGGCCAGTCGGTGCCGGGGTCGGCGGCGAGGTGCGCGGCGAACGTGCCCGTCGCTCCGCTGAACTTGCCCAGGTACTCCGTCGCCTCGATCTGCGCGACGACCCGCTCGAGCCGGTACGCGTAGACGGCGAACTCCTTGCCCATCGTGGTCGGGGTCGCGGGCTGGCCGTGGGTGCGGCTGAGCATCGACTCGTCGCGGTAGCGGACGGCCAGCTCCCGGAGCGACGCGACGACCGAGCGCAGCTTCGGCAGCCAGATCTCGCCGACGGCCTGGCGGACTACGATCGCGTAGGAGAGGTTGTTGATGTCCTCGCTGGTGGCTGCGAAGTGGGTGAGCTCGGCGATGCGCTGCAGGCCCAGCTCCTCGAGCCACTGGCGGACGAGGTACTCCACGGCCTTCACGTCGTGGCGGGTGCGGGCCTCGAGGGTCGCCAGCTCGTCGATCTCGGGCTGGCCGAAGTCGCGGGCGCGGCGGCGCAGCTCCTCGGCGGTCGCCGCGTCGACGGGCTCGGAGCCGAAGAGGCGGCGGTCGGTCAGCGCCAGCAGCCACTCGACCTCGACGTGCACCCGCGCGCGGTTCAGCCCCGCCTCCGAGAGGTACTCGCCGAGCGACGAGACGGCACCGCTGTAGCGGCCGTCGAGGGGGCTCAGCGGCTGGGTGGGGAGCGAGGTCATGCGGTGGTGCCTTCCGGTTCTCAGGTGTCCTGCGCGAGGGCGGCGCGCGCGTCGGTGGAGTCGGGGCGGACCGAGCGGTTGCCGCGCAGTCCTGGTTCGATCTGGGCGAAGAGGGCCCGGCAGGCGCGCTCGATGAGCGCGAGCACCGAGTCGAACGCCGCCGCATCGGAATAGTAGGGGTCGGGGACGTCGCCCTGCGGGGAGAGGCCGGGCTCGAAGTCGAGCAGGCGGCGGATCTTCTGCCGGTCGACCTCGGTGCGCGCCCAGGAGCGCAGCGCGCGCTCGTGCCCGTGGTCGAGCGCGACGACCAGGTCGAACTCGGCGAAGCGGGACGGGTCGAAGAGCTGGGCGCGGTGGCGGCCCCCGTCGAAGCCGTGACGCTCCAGCGCCGCGAGGGCGCGGCTGTCGGCGTGCTCGCCGAGGTGCCATTCGCCGGTGCCGGCCGAGCTGATCTCGATCGCGGAGCCGAGCCCCGCCTGCTCCGCCAGGGAGCGCAGCACCACCTCGGCCATCGGCGACCGGCAGATGTTGCCGGTGCAGACGAAGCACACGGCGAAGGCCGAGGGCGCAGGGGAGTCGGGGGTCACCCGCCCATCATGGCGCACCGCGGCTCCTCCACAGCAGGCCGATCGCGGCCGTCGTCCACCGATGGCGCGCGACGCCTCCCGGGCGGCGGCGGCGCGGCCGATGCTGACTGCCGAGCCCGCGGTGTCAGTCCTGACGGCGGCGGAGGAAGGGGCGCAGGAGCAGGCCGATGAACCAGTTCACCAGGGCGAGCACGAGGGCGCCGAGCACGCCCCACCAGAAGCCGTCCACGACGAGGCCGAAGCCGAAGAGGCCGCTGATCCAGGCGGTCAGGAGCAGCAGGAGGCCGTTGACGAGGAACGAGACCAGGCCGAGCGTCAGCACGTACAGGGGGAATGCGACCACCCGCACCACTCCGCCGACGACGGCGTTGACGACGCCGAAGATCACCGCCACCAGCAGGTACGTGAGGACCGCCGCTGCGGGGCCCTCCTCGTACGGGTCCACGCGCACGCCCGCCACGACCAGGGTCGTGAGCCAGATCGCGACGGCGTTGGTCAGGAGGCCGAGGAGGAGTCTGCTCATGCCTCCACTATCCCCGCAGGCGGGGCGGGGCGGGCCGCGAGCCGGGGCTCAGGTGAGGGGCCCGCCGATGGTCGGCTCGGGCGCAGGAGTGCAGAGGCGGGGGTCGTCGGCGCAGGTCCGCGGAGGGAGCACCGCGGTGGGCTCGGGCTGCGGCAGGGGCTCCGCCGTCGGCTGCGGGGCCTCGGTCGGCTCGGGGGCGGGCGCGGGAGCCGGCTCCGGAGCCGGGGGATCGGGCGTCGGCTCCTGGGTGGGCTCGGGCGCCGTGGTCGGCCGGGGAGCTGCGGGAGGCGCGGGGCGCGGGGGAGGAGCGAATCCGCTGCCCGGCTCCGGGACCAGCGGCTCGCGCGCCTCGATCACGGCGACGGCCAGCGGAGCGACCGCGGCTCCCGAGGCGAGAGCGCTCCGGAGCTGCTCGACCGCGTCGGTCAGCACCGCCCGCCGGGACGTCGATCCGCGACCGGAGGCGAGGGTCGACGTGGCGAGGCCGAGCACGCGCTCGGCCAGCGCCGTCCGTTGCTCCCCGGCCGCGGTCGTCGCGGTGGTGATGGCGTCGGCCGAGACTCCCTCGAGCGCTGCGTTCAGGGATCCGATCGCCACCAGCAGATCGGTGCGGGCCGCGCCCGCGACGGTGCCGTCGGTCGCGGTGAGGAGCGCGAGCGAGTCGTCCCGCAGCGCGAGGCCGGCCTCGCGCGCGGCGGTGTAGGCCGGAGGCGCGGCGACGTCGATGGACGTCTCGCGGAGAGTCGGGGTCGCCTGCGTGCCCTCCGCGGAGGGCGTGCATCCGGTGAGCGCGCTGGCGGCGACGAGCAGGGCGATCGCGGCCGTGGCGCCCCGGAGGAGCGGGCGCGCA
Source organism: Rathayibacter sp. AY1H2 (assembly GCF_002931985.1). Taxonomy (NCBI): domain Bacteria; kingdom Bacillati; phylum Actinomycetota; class Actinomycetes; order Micrococcales; family Microbacteriaceae; genus Rathayibacter; species Rathayibacter sp. AY1H2. The sequence continues at coordinate 157,960 of NZ_PSUV01000003.1, forward strand.
CCCCCGCGCCGCTCGGCTCGCCCTCGACTCCGCATCACTGCACCCTAATCGGGGGACGGCCGCCGTGGGCGCCGGTCAGCGGGGCGGTTCGCGCATCCGAGACCCGGGTCGGCCGCACCTCCGGGCCGCACCGGCGGCGCTCGACCGGTGGGAAGGGGGGCCGGCGCACGCCCGTCGAGGGCGGGGGACGGCGCGCGCGGAACGGCGGGGCGCCCGCCGCCGCGCCGCCTAGCATGGGGCGGGTGACCGACCAGCAGGAGCCTCCCGTCCGCCTCCGCCCCGAGATCCTGGCGCTCCCCGCCTACAAGCAGGGCCGCGCGGCCGCCGCCGACGCCTTCAAGCTCTCCTCCAACGAGAACCCGTTCGACCCGCTGCCCTCCGTGCTCGCGCGGGTCCGCGAGGTGGACGACTTCAACCGGTACCCGGACGCGGCGGCGACCGCCCTGCGCACAGCGCTCGCCGCGGAGTACGGCGTCCCGATCGAGGAGGTGATCGTCGGAGCCGGCTCCGTCGCGGTCATCGCCCAGCTCATCACCGCGGCGGCGGGCCCGGGCGACGAGGTCGTCTACGCCTGGCGCTCGTTCGAGGCGTACCCCTCGCTCGTCACGACCGCGGGCGCCACCAGCGTGCGCGTGCCGCTCCGCGCCGACGACACCCACGACCTCGACGCCATGGCGCAGGCCGTCACCGAGCGCACCCGCCTGCTGATCGTCTGCAGCCCCAACAACCCCACCGGCACCGTCGCGACCGCCGACGACGTCGAGGCGCTCCTCGAGCGCGTCCCGGGAGACGTCCTCGTGCTCCTCGACGAGGCGTACGCCGAGTTCGTCGACGACGAGCGGGCCGTGAACGGCACCCGCCTTCTCGGCCGCTACCCGAACCTCGTGATCGCGCGCACCTTCTCCAAGGCGTACGGCCTGGCCGGCCTCCGCGTCGGCTACGCGATCGGCCACGCGCGGATCCTCGACGCGGCCCGCTCCACCGCCATCCCGCTCTCGGTCACCCGGTTCGCCGAGACAGCGGCGGTCGCCTCCCTCGAGCACCGCGAGGAGCTCCTCGAGCGCGTCCACCGCATCACCCGCCTCCGCGACGACCTCTGGCGGGCGCTGCTCGACCAGGGCTGGACGATCCCGGAGTCGCAGGCGAACTTCCTCTGGTTCGACACCCGCGAGGACACGGCGCGGGCGGCCGAGGTCTTCGAGCGCGCCGGGGTCGTGGTCCGCGCGTTCCCGCCGGAGGGGATCCGCGTCTCCGTCGGCGAGGCGCGCTCTGTCGACAAGCTCCTCAGCGCGGCGGCCGAGATTGTGGCTTCCCTCCCCGAGGGCCACCCCGCGAGACGGATAGGTTAGTCGGGTGGTAGCCACCAGCACGGAGTCGCCGACTGTCCAGTTCCTCTCCGCGGACGGGCGGTTCTCGCCGACCCCCGCGGCCGAGCAGTACGCCTCCTACCTCGACGGGGTGGACGAGGCGCAGCACCGCTCCTTCTACCGCGAGATGGCGGTGGTCCGCCGCTTCGACACCGAGGCCGCGAACCTGCAGCGCCAGGGCCAGCTCGGACTGTGGGTCCCGAGCCACGGCCAGGAGGCGGCGCAGGTCGGCTCCGCGTTCGCGATGCGCCCGCAGGACCACGTGTTCCCCTCCTACCGCGAGCACGTCGTCGGCAAGATCCGCGGCATCGACCTGCTCGGCGTCCTCGCGCTCCTGCGCGGCACGACGCACGGCGGCTGGGACCCGACCGACCCGACGAACGGGAACTTCCACCTCTACACGCTGGTGCTCGGCTCGCAGGCCCTGCACGCGACCGGCTACGCGATGGGCCTCACCCTCGACGGAGCGACCGGCACGGGCGACCCCGAGAAGGATGCGGCCGTCGTCGTCTACTTCGGCGACGGCGCCTCCAGCCAGGGCGACGTCAGCGAGGCGATGGTCTTCGCCGCGAGCTACCAGGCTCCCGAGGTCTTCTTCCTCCAGAACAACCACTACGCGATCTCGGTCCCCGTGGCCACGCAGTCGCGCAGCCCCCTCTACCTCCGCTCCTCCGGCTTCGGCATCCCCGGCGTGCAGATCGACGGCAACGACGTGCTCGCGAGCTACGCGGTCACCGCCAAGCACCTGCAGGACGCGCGCTCCGGCGGCGGTCCCCAGTTCATCGAGGCGCTGACCTACCGGATCGGCGCGCACACCTCGAGCGACGACCCGACGAAGTACCGCACCGACGACGAGCTCGCCTCGTGGGTCGCGAAGGATCCGATCACCCGCTTCGCCGCGTTCCTGCGGAGCGAGGGCGTGGAGCAGTCCTTCTTCGACGAGGTCGACGAGGAGGCGAAGGACTTCGCGTCCGACATCCGCCGCCGCCTCCTCGCCCTCGACGTCCCGCCCACGGGCGTCATGTTCGACCACGTCTACTCGGAGCCGCACGTGCTCGTCGAGGAGCAGAAGGCGTGGCTGCAGCGCTACGAAGAATCGTTCGGAGGCGAGTGATGACGATCGACACCAGCACGACGGCCGCGCAGCCGCCCCTCACCGGGTCGCAGCTCGAGTCCATGTCCATGGCCAAGGCGCTCAACGCCGGCCTCCGCCGCGCGATGACGCAGGACGACCGCGTCCTCCTGATGGGCGAGGACATCGGCCCCCTGGGCGGCGTCTTCCGCATCACCGAGGGCCTGCACGCCGAGTTCGGGGCGAAGCGCGTGCTCGACACGCCGCTCGCCGAGTCCGGCATCGTCGGCACCGCGATCGGGCTCGCGATGCGCGGCTTCCGCCCGGTCTGCGAGATCCAGTTCGACGGGTTCATCTACCCGGCGTTCGACCAGATCACCTCGCAGCTGGCCAAGATGACCAACCGCCACGAGGGTGCGATCACCATGCCCGTCGTCATCCGCGTGCCCTACGGCGGGCACATCGGAGCGGTCGAGCACCACCAGGAGAGCAACGAGGCGTACTTCGCGCACACCGCGGGCCTGCGCGCGGTCAGCCCGTCGACTCCCAACGACGCCTACTGGATGATCCAGGAGGCCATCGCCTCGGACGACCCCGTCATGTTCTTCGAGCCCAAGAGCCGCTACTGGCCCAAGGGCGACGTCGACCTCAGCGGTTCCGCCGCGCCGCTGCACGCCAGCCGCGTCGTCCGCCAGGGCACCGAGGTCACGCTGGTCGGCTGGGGCCCGATGGTCGCGGTCCTCCTCCAGGCCGCCGAGCTCGCGGGCGAGGAGGGCACGAGCGTCGAGGTCGTCGACCTGCGCTCGCTCTCCCCGATCGACTGGGAGCCGCTGCTCGCGTCTGTCCGCAGGACCGGCCGGCTCGTCGTCGCGCAGGAGGCGTCCGCGAACGTGAGCCTCGGCTCCGAGATCGCGGCGACCGTCACCGAGCGCGCCTTCTTCTCGCTGGAGGCGCCGGTCCTCCGGGTCGCCGGCTTCGACACCCCCTTCCCGCCCGCCAAGGTCGAGAAGCTCTTCCTCCCCGACGTCGACCGCGTGCTCGAGGCCGTCGACCGCTCGCTCGCGTACTGACGCGCGCGACATCCGCCCGCACGAGCCCACAGGAGTCCCCCCGATGACAGAGCAGTTCCTCCTCCCCGACGTCGGCGAGGGCCTCACCGAGGCCGAGATCGTGGCCTGGAAGGTCAAGGTCGGCGACGAGGTGGCCGTCAACCAGGTCCTCGTCGAGATCGAGACCGCCAAGTCGCTCGTCGAGCTCCCCTCGCCGTTCAGCGGCACCGTGGTCGACGTGCTCGTCGACGAGGGCCAGACGGTCGACGTCGGCACCGCGATCATCACCGTCCAGGCCGGAGCCGGCTCGATCGGCTCCGAGGTGCCCGCGATTCCGGCCCACCCCGCGCAGGCCGCCACTCCGCCCGCCCCCTCCACCACCGAGCCGGGCGAGGGCTCCGGAGCCGCGCTCGTCGGCTACGGCACCGCCGGCGGACACGTCCAGACCCGCCGCCGCCGACCGGGCGCCACCGCCCCGGCCGCCGCCGCGCTCCCCGTCATCGCGAAGCCGCCGATCCGCAAGCTCGCGAAGGACCTCGACGTCGACCTCCTCGAGGTGCAGGCCACCGGCCTCGCCGGCGAGGTCACCCGCGACGACGTCATCCGCCACGCCTCCCAGGCCAGCGTCTTCCGCAACATCCAGACCCCCGCCTGGGGCGACGACCGCGAGGAGCGCATCCCCGTGCGCGGCGTCCGCAAGGCGATCGCCGCCGCGATGTCGACGAGCGCGTTCACCGCGCCCCACGTCAGCGTCTTCGTCGACGTCGACGCGACCCGCACCATGGAGTTCGTCAAGCGCCTCAAGAACTCGCCCGACTTCGCCGGCGTCAAGGTCTCGCCGCTGCTCATCATGGCCAAGGCCATCATCTGGGCCGTCCGCCGCAACCCCACCGTCAACTCCGCCTGGACCGACACCGAGATCGTCGTCCGCCACTACGTCAACCTCGGCATCGCCGCGGCCACCCCGCGCGGACTGCTCGTCCCCAACGTCAAGGACGCCCAGTCGATGAGCCTCCTCGAACTGGCCCAGGCCCTCGAGAAGCTCACCCTCGACGCCCGCGACGGCAAGACCACCGCCGCCGACATGCAGAACGGCACCATCACCATCACCAACATCGGCGTGTTCGGGATGGACACGGGCACCCCGATCCTGAACCCCGGCGAAGTCGCGATCATCGCCCTCGGCACGATCAAGCAGAAGCCCTGGGTCGTCGACGGCGAGGTCCGCCCCCGCTTCGTCACCACGGTCGGCGGCTCCTTCGACCACCGCGTCGTCGACGGCGACGTCGTCAGCCGCTTCGTCGCCGACGTCGCCAGCGTGCTGGAGGAACCGGCGCTGCTCTTGGATTGAGCGGATTCCTCCTTCGTCGTCATCCGCTCCGCGGTCGGCTGTACGAGGTGGGGGCGTGTCGTGGAGCGGGGAGCGTACCGCTACGGCGAATCGCTGGAACGCGATTCGGCGGTGAGCTCGGCGGTGCTCGATCGAGCGGATTCCTCCTTCGTCGTCATCCGCTCCGCGGTCGGCTGTCCGAGGTGGTGCGTTTCGTGGAGCGGGGAGCGTACCGCTACGGCGAATCGCTGGAACGCGATTCGGCGGTCAGCTCGGCCCTGCGGGCGAGCGTGCGCTGACGTGGCTCGGCCCTGAGGGCGAGCGTGCACGGATGCGGCTCGGCCCTTCGCTGTCGCGGGAGGGCGGGTGGTCTCCGCTGAGGGTGCGGTGGGCGCCGGCGCCTGCGACGGCGCGGGGCACGGGCCGCGGCTGCGCCGGCGGGAGCGGGAGAGCGGGGGAACGGCAGCGGTCAGCGGGGGGCGACCGCGAAGGAGTGCAGGGCGAGGGCGTCGCTCAGGCGGGCGGCGACGCGGGCGCCGCGGACGCTGGTGCCCTGGGGGTCCAGCGGCGGGCTGACGACGGCGGCGCCGAGGCGGCCGGGAGCGGAGAGGACGAGGGCGCCCGAGACGCTCGACTTGGCGGGGACGCCGACCGCGCGCATCCAGCGGCCCGAGCCGTCGTAGACGCCGCACGTCGCCATGACCGCGACCACGTCGCGGGCGACCGAGGCCGGCACGACCCGCTCGCCGGTCCCCGGGTGCACGCCGCCGAACGCGAGCGTCGCGCCCATCGCGGCCAGGTCGCGGACGTCGACCAGCACGGCGCACGCCCGGGCGTACGCGGAGACGGCGTCGTCGGCGCTGCGGTGCAGGGTGCCCTCCGCGCGCATCAGGTGCGCGAGGGCGTGGTTCCGGTCGCCGAGCAGGTGCTCGTCGGCGGCGACGCTCTCGTCGACGGAGAGCGGGCGGCCGGCGAAGGCGGAGAGGCCGCGGAGGATCCGCTCGCTCCGGCCGTCGGCGTCGCCGCCGTCGACCAGGGCGGCGGTCAGCAGCGCTCCCGCGTTGACCATCGGGTTCGGCGGGCGCCCGGTGCCGCTCTCGAGCTTGAGGGCGTCGAAGGCCTCGCCGGTGGGCTCGATGCCGACGCGGTCGAGCGCGTCACCGCCGGTGTCGAGGAGCGCGAGCGCGAACAGGAACGGCTTCACGGCCGACTGGATGCTGAATTCCGACTCCGCGTCGGCGCTCGCGCGGACGGACCCGTCGGGCAGGACGAGCGCGATCGCGCAGAGTCCCGGGTCGGCGTCCGCGAGCGCGGGGATGCTGTCGTCGACCTCGCCCCCGTCGTCCGGCAGCACCTCCCGGCGCAGCGCCTCGAGGTCGAAGGCCAGGGGATCGGGGAGGGGGCTCATCCGTCCACTCTGTCAGGGCGGGGAGCCCGTCGCGTCCCGGGCCTCAGACGAGCCCGAACTCCGCGTCCAGCGCGTCCAGCTCCGCGGCGAACGACGCGCGCAGACTCTCCTTCTCGTCGGCGGGCAGCCAGGAGGCCTCCGCTCCGGTGAGCGCCATCGCGCGCAGCTGCGCGGCGGTCGCGCCGATCGGGCCGGCGGCGAGGCGGTACTCGTCGGCGAGCGTGGTCGGGAACATCCCGGGATCGTCGGAGCAGGGCACGACCCGAGTCCCGCGTCGAGCATCGCCCGGATGGACGCGCGCCGCCAGGGCCGCCAGGAGCGGCGCGAGGTCGTCGAGGCGACGGTGAACACGACGCCCTGCTCGCGGACGCGCTCGACGACGGCGGGGTCCTCGAGGACGAAGTAGCCGTGGTCGATCCGGTCGCAGCCCAGCAGATCGAGGCAGGTCGTCGTGTCGGCCGCGGTCGGGGCGTGCTCGGAGGAGTGGGCGGTCCGGCCCAGGCCGGCCTCCCCGGCGAGGCGGTAGGCGTCGGCGAAGCGCTCGGGCGGACCCGCCGTCTCGAGGTTGTCGAGCCCGATCCCCGCCACGTACTCGTGGGGGTGGCGGACGACCTCGCGGACCAGCTCGAGCGCCTCCTCCCCGCTGTGGCCCGCGGCCTGAGCCGGGACGGTTCCCGACGGGGCCCGCGGGTCCGCGCGGCTCCGGGAAGCCGGACGCGGTCCTGCGGGTCGGACGTCGCTACGCCGTGAGCGCGACCGCCGTCCACGAGACGGGCGGGAGGGTCAGCGTCAGCACGCCGTCCTCGAGCGTCGCCGTGGCCTCGCGCAGGCGCACGCGGTTCTGGTCGTCACGCGTGTTCTTCGCGTAGGGGTCCTCGTCGAACAGGGCCAGCGCCTCCGCGATGCTCGAGACTCCGAGGCCGCTGACGTCGACGGTGACCTCGATCGGCTCCGTCTGCGACCGGTTCACCAGGAAGACGGCCGCGCGGCCCTCGTCGACGGTGGCGACGGAGTCGATGAGCGGAGCGTCGCCGTGACGGGCGGTCGAGTAGGTCCCCGCGTCGATCCGGGGGCGCAGCACCGAGCCGGAGGCCAGACGCGCGGTGGTCGAGAACGGGAAGAACGTGGTCTGGCGCCACGCGGCTCCGCCCGGCTCGGTCATGATCGGCGCGATCACGTTGACGAGCTGCGCGAGGGAGGCGGAGGTGACCCGGTCGGAGTTCTTCAGCAGCGTGATCATCAGGTTGCCGAGGACGACGGCGTCGGCGACGGAGTAGACGTCCTCGAGCAGGCGCGGGGCGTAGGCCCACTCGCGGGTGCTCTGGTCGCCCTCGGCGTCGGCCTTCTCCTTGGCCTGCCACTCCTCGAGGTACCAGACGTTCCACTCGTCGAAGGAGAGCTTGATGTCCTTCGTCTTCTTGAGCTTGAACTTCACGTGGTCCACGGTCGCCGCGACGGTGGCGATGAAGTACTCCATGTCGAGGGAGGAGGCGAGGAAGGAGCCGAGGTCTCCGTCGTACTCCTGGTAGTAGGCGTGGCACGAGACGTACTCGACGTCGTCGTACGCGTGCTCGAGGACCACGCGCTCCCACTCGCCGAAGGTCGGCATCGACGAGCTCGACGAGCCGCAGACGACCAGCTCGAGCGAGGGGTCGGCGATCTTGAGGGCCTTGGCGGTGCGGGAGGCGAGCTTGCCGTAGTCGTCGGCGCTCATGTGGCCGACCTGCCAGGGGCCGTCCATCTCGTTCCCGAGGCACCACATGCGGATGTCGTAGGGCTCGGTCCCGCCGTTGGCGATGCGCTGGTCGGCGAGAGCGGTGCCGGCCGGTCCGTTGGCGTACTCGAGGACGTCGAGCGCCTCGAGGACGCCGCGGGTGCCGAGGTTGACGGCGTACATGATCTCGCTGCCGGTCAGCTCCGCCCACTTGGCGAAGTCGTCCAGCCCGACCTCGTTGGTCTCGAGCGAGTGCCAGGCCAGGTCGCGGCGGCGGGGGCGCTCGGAGCGCGGGCCGACGCCGTCCTCCCAGCGGTAGCCCGAGACGAAGTTGCCGCCGGGGTAGCGGATCGTCGTGGTGCCCAGCTCCTTGACCAGCTCGACCACGTCGAGGCGGAAGCCGTCCTCGTTCGAGGCGGGGTGGCCGGGCTCGTAGATGCCGTCGTACACGCAGCGGCCGAGGTGCTCGACGAACGAGCCGAAGAGGCGCGGAGTGACGGGGGCGACGACCGCGGCGGGGTCGAGGCTGATGCGCGCGGTGGCGGCGGAGGCGTCGGTCATGAGGGCCTTTCGGGCTTCGGGCTCCCGCAGCGGGCTCGGCGGCGAGCGGTCTTTCTAACGTTGTACACGATGGTCCGCCCCGCCTCCGCTGCTGTCAAGAGCGGCACGGGCCCCACCCGCCTCGCTGCGCCGCTGCCGAGGTCGGCAGACCTCCTCGCGCGTCGGCCCTCCCCGCCGCCGCTCAGCGCACCTGTGCTCGACTGGGCGGGTGCCCTCCTCCGATGCCGTCACCGACGCCTGCTCCGAGCTCGCCGACCGCGCCGACGCCCTCGCGGCGTCGCATCCCCGCCCGCGCGCGTTCCTCGCGGCCGTCGCGAAGGACGTCGCCGGCATCCGCAGCGCCCCGCTCGGCGCCCTCGACCTGGCGCACGGCGGCCGCAACCGGGTCCGGGGGAAGGGCTTCCGCCGCCCCTACGACGACGGCACCCGCGGCCAGGCCCGCCACTTCGCCGGCGTCGCGGGCGCCACGCTGTACCTCGGCGGCCCGCTCGCGCACCTGTTCCTCCGCACCGTCGGCGGCGACGTCCGCGGCTCGGCCGACGACCGGCTGACGACGCGGGCCGTGGAGTGGAGCCGGCTACTCCGCCGCGGCGAGCTGGCCGTCGCGGACGCGGGAGCCTGGATCCGCCGCGAGATCTGCGGCAGCGGGACCTGCGCCTAGGCCCCGGCCGACGCCCGGCCGACCGGCGGGTCCTCCGCGATCGGCCGGCCCGCGGTCGACTCCCGGGCGACCACGGTGAACGCCGCCTCGTGGAGCGTCCCGGGGCCGGTGCGGGTGCCCTCGATCCGGGCCTGCAGCACCTCGACCGCGGTGCGCGCGATCTCGTCGCGCCCCGAGTCCACGCTGGAGAGGCTGGGGGAGGAGTAGCCCGCCTCGTCGATGTCGTCGAAGCCGATCACCGCCACCTCCTCGGGGACGCGGACCCCCGCCTCCTGGAGCGCGCGGACCGCGCCGAGCGCGAGGGTGTCGTTGAGCGCGAACACGGCGTCGAAGTCGAGCCCGGAGGCGAGCACGCGGCGCATCGCCTCGGCGCCGCCGGAGCGCCGCCACGGGCCCGAGACGCCGATCATCCGCTCGTCGTAGGCGATGCCGGCCTCGGCGAGCGCGGCGCGGTAGCCCTCGAGGCGGAGCGACGCCGAGCTGACGGCGGCGTCGGGGTGGGTCCCGAGCGCCACGATCCGGCGCCTTCCGGAGGCGAGCAGGTGCGCGGTGGCCGCGTGCGCCGCAGCGGTGTTCTGCATGGTGACGTGGTCGACCAGCCCGGTGAAGATCCGCTCGCCGAGCAGCACCAGGGGGAAGCCGACCGCGAGTGCGTCCTCGTCGGCGAGGCCCAGCGGGCTGAAGAGCAGGCCGTCGGTGAGCTGCCGGCGCTCGCTCGCCAGGACGCTCCGCTCGCGCTCGGGGTCGCCGCCGGTCTGCTCGATCAGCACCGTCAGGCCGCGCTCGTCGGCGGCGCGCATCACGCTGTCGGCGAGCTCGGCGAAGTAGGGGAGGCTCAGCTCCGGCAGGGCGAGGCCGATCACGCCGGTGCGGCCGCGGCGCAGGCTCCGCGCGGAGAGGTTGGGGCGGTAGCCCAGCTGCGCGATGGCCGCCTGCACCCGGGAGCGGGTGGCCGGGCGCACGTGCGGATAGTCGTTGATCACGTTCGAGACGGTCTTGATCGAGACGTCGGCGGCGCGGGCGACGTCGTGCAGCGTGACGGCCACGGTCCTCCCTCCGCTCGGCCCTCACGCTACCCCGGGGCTCCGCTCCGCCCTGTCGCGGATCGACGCCGGGGCGGCATGTGGGCGGGGCGCGTCGCCGGAGCAGGACGCGCCCCGCAGCCGATCAGGTGTACCAGCTGGGCTCGGGGACGGTGTCGAGCAGGGCGAAGACGCCGACCTCGCGGCGCTTGTAGGGCAGCGGATCGTGCAGGGAGTGGGTGCGGAGGTTCCGCCAGTAGAGGTCGAGTCCGACCGAGCTCGCGGAGGCGCGGGCGCCGGTCAGCTCGAAGACGCGGGTCGCCGTCGCGAGGCCGTCCTCCACGATCCGCGCCTTGGCGGCGGCGATCCGCACGGCGATCTCGCCGCGGCGCCGAGGCGTCAGCTCCTCGCGCGGAGCGTGCAGCGCGGCCGAGAGCGCGGCCCCCGTCGCGTCGATCAGCGCCTCGTCGGCCCAGAGCCGGGACTGCAGGTCGCCGTATCCCTCGAGCACGTACCACTCGTCGCCGGCGCGCTCCTTGTCGTCGCCGCCGTACGGCCAGGCCCGGGTGCGCTCGCGGGTGTACTGCGCCGCGCGCTCGAGAGCTCCCTGCGCGATGCCGAGGTAGAACTCGGCGAAGACCTGCTGGATGACGGGCACGTTGAGGGTGTTGTAGACGAGCGGACGGTAGACCTTGTCGACGAAGCCGGCCGCCGCCGCCCACGGCACGCGGACGCCGCGGATCTCGACGGAGCCGGACTCGGTGAGGCGCTGGCCGAGGCTGTCCCAGTCGCGGCCGAAGACGATCCCCTCCTGATCGGTGGGCACGATCGCGAAGAGGTGGGTGTCCGTCCCCTCGAGCACCCCCTCGAGCACGGTCAGGTCGCTGACCACGCCGCCGGTCGAGAACGACTTGCGGCCGGTGAAGACCAGCTCGTCGCCCTCCTCCCGCACGGTGAGGTCGGAGTCGCGCGGGTTCACCGCGCCTCCGTAGAGGAGGTCCCCCTCGGTCGCGAGCTGCTCGACCGCGATGATCTGCTCGGGGGTCCCCACGAGGCGGGCCGCCCAGGCCCAGAGGTAGTGGTAGCCGAGCAGCTGGCCGATCGAGCCGTCGCCGCGCGCGACGGTGCGGACGACGCGGAGGGCGGTGGTCCACTCCTGGGCACCGCCGCCGTGCTCGGCGGGCCCGAGCAGCGTGACGAGGCCGGCCGCCTTGAGCAGGGCGACCTCGGCGAAGGGGGCGGCGCCGGCGCGGTCGCGCTCGAGGGCGTCGGTCGCGAGCACGGCGGCGACCTCCTCGGCGCGGACGAGCCAGGCGTCGGGGGAGTCGGGCCGGGGGGCGGCCGACCAGTGCTCGGCGGCGGCGCCGATCGGCGTCGCGGCGTCGGCGCCGGTGGTCGTGGGTGCGGTGGTGGTCACGGTGTCCTCGTCTCGTCGGGGGCGGTGTGCAGCGACTGTGCCAGGGGCGAGGTGCTCGGAGCGAGGCGCGTGTCGCCCCGTGTCCGCGTGTGTCCGCGGATGACCGGCGGGCGCCTCTGCACGATTTTGACAATCGTTATCAATAGCCGTTAGCGTGGGGGCACCCGCCCGGCCCCTGACCCAGATCGGCTCACCGTGAAGACCCGCCTCCTCGCCCTCACCGCCCTCCTCGGCGGCACCGCGCTCGCCCTGAGCGGCTGCTCCGGAGCGGGCAGCGCCTCCGACAGCTCCTCCGCCGCCGCCGCGGGCGGGCCCATGAAGGTCGTCGCGTCGACGAACGTCTACGGCGACCTCGTCTCGAGCATCGGCGGCGACCTGGTCGAGGTGACCAGCATCATCGACAGCCCGGACAAGGACCCGCACGAGTACGAGGCCACCGCCCGCGACCAGCTCGCCGTGTCCGGCGCGACCCTCGTGATCGAGAACGGCGGCGGCTACGACCACTTCCTCGACACCATGATCAGCGCGGCCGGCACCGAGGCCCCCGTCATCACGGCCACCGTGATCGCCGGCCTGGAGGACGTCCACGACCACGCGGAGGAGGAGGAGTCGGAGGGCGGGCACGAGCACGCGGAGTTCAACGAGCACGTCTGGTACGACCTCTCGGTGATGAAGGAGGTCGCGGGGCGGATCGGCGACGAGCTCGCCGCGCTCGACCCCGACAACGCCTCCGCCTACTCCGCCAATCTCGCCACCCTCGACGAGGGGCTCGACGCCCTGATCGCCCGCGAGGGCGAGCTGAAGGGCGCACTCTCCGGCCGCTCCATCGCGATCACCGAGCCCGTCCCGCTGTACATGACCGATGCGCTCGGCCTGACCGACGCGACTCCCGAGGCCTTCAGCGAGGCGGTCGAGGAGGGCACCGACGTCCCCGCGACCACGCTCCAGGAGACGCTGGCGCTGTTCTCCGGCGAGGCCGTGGACGCGCTGATCTACAACGAGCAGACCGAGGGGGCGCAGACGGACGCGGTGCTCGACGCCGCGAAGGCCGCCGGGATCCCGGCCGTCCCCGTCACCGAGACGCTGCCCGAGGGCGACGACTACACCGGCTGGATGACCGCCAACCTCGACGCGATCGAGGGAGCCCTCTCCCAGTGAGCCACGACTCCCCGACCAGGCCCGTCTCCCCGGAGGCGGGCCCTTCGGCGTCCGTGCTGCGGCTGCGCGGCGCCGGGCTCCGCTTCGGCGACCGCGAGCTGTGGAGCGGCGTCGACCTCGACGTGCGCGCCGGCGAGTTCGTCGCGGTGCTCGGGGCGAACGGCTCCGGCAAGACGAGCCTCCTGCGCGCGGTGCTCGGTCAGCAGCAGCTGAGCGCGGGGGAGCTGCAGGTGCTCGGCGAGCCCGTGCACCGCGGCAACCGGCGCATCGGCTACATCCCGCAGCAGAGGCTCGCCGACGAGGGCACTCCGCTGCGCGCGCGCGATCTGCTCGGGCTCGGGATCGACGGCCACCGGTTCGGCCTGCCCCTGCCCTCCCGCTCCCGGCGCGCGGCCGTCGACGCGCTGCTCGAGGCCGTCGGCGCCACCGCCTTCGCCGACGCCCCCATCGGCAGCCTGTCCGGCGGCGAGCAGCAGCGCGTCCGCGTCGGCCAGGCGCTCGCGGGCGACCCGGCGCTCCTGCTCTGCGACGAGCCGCTGATCGCGCTCGACCTCGCCCACCAGCGGGCGGTCAGCGAGCTGATCGACCGGCACCGCCGCGAGCGGAACCTCGGCGTCCTCTTCGTCACGCACGACGTGAATCCGGTGCTCGGCATGGTGGACCGCGTGCTCTACCTCGCCGGCGGCCGGTTCCGGATCGGCACCCCCGACGAGGTCCTGCGCTCGGAGGTGCTCAGCGAGCTCTACGACGCACCCGTCGACGTGATCCGCGCCCGGGGCCGGGTCATCGTGGTCGGCGCCCCCGACCACTCGCACGTGCACGAGCACGAGGAGGGGCAGTCGTGACGGACGTCTGGTCGCAGATCTTCGACTTCTCCGACTACGGAGCGCTGCTGTCGCTCCTGATGAACTCGGTGATCGCCGGCGCGGTCCTCGGAGTGGTCGGCGGGCTCATCGGCGTCTTCGTGATGTCGCGCGACATGGCGTTCGCGGTCCACGGCATCAGCGAGCTCTCGTTCGCGGGGGCCTCCGCGGGGCTGCTGCTGGGCGTCGGCGTCGTCGAGGGATCGATCGTCGGCTCGCTGATCGCGGCGGTCCTGATCGGCGTGCTCGGCTCGCGCGCCCGCGACCGCAACTCGATCATCGCGGTGCTGATGCCGTTCGGACTCGGCATCGGCATCCTCTGCCTGGCCCTCTACCCGGGCCGCAGCGCGAACAAGTTCGGCCTGCTCACGGGTCAGATCGTCGCGGTCGACGACCCGCAGCTCGGGTGGCTGATCGGCATCTCGGTGGTCGTCCTCGTCGGTCTCGCGCTGATCTGGCGCCCCCTCACCTTCGCGAGCGTCGACGCCGACGTGGCGGCCGCGCGCGGCATCCCCACCCGGGCGCTCTCGATCGCGTTCATGCTCCTGCTCGGCCTCGCGGTCGCCGTCTCGGTGCAGATCGTCGGCTCGCTGCTCGTGCTCGCGATCCTGGTGACGCCGGCGGCCGCGGCGCTGCGCCTCTCCGCCTCGCCGGTGGTCGTGCCGCTGCTGAGCGTGCTCTTCGCCGTCGGCGCGCTGGTGGGCGGCATCCTGCTCGCGCTGGGTGGATCGATCCCGATCAGCCCCTACGTGACGACGATCTCGTTCGCGATCTACGCGGTCTGCCGGATCATCGGCCGCAAGGGCGTCCGGCGCTCCCGGCTCGCCGTCGGCGGGGGGCGGTAGCGTGGCCCGGGTCGTGCGGAGTGGAGGTGGTCCAGTGGTCAAGCGCAACACGTGGCAGCGCGAGGCGGTGCGCGAGGCCCTCGGGCGTCGCGAGGACTTCGTCAGCGCCCAGGGCCTGCACAGCGCGCTGCACGCCTCCGGCTCGCCGATCGGGCTCGCGACGGTCTACCGCGCGCTCTCGGACCTGGCCGTGGAGGGCGAGGCCGACTCGCTGCAGTCGCCCGAGGGCGAGAGCCTCTACCGCGCCTGCACGCCGGGGACGCACCACCACCACCTGATCTGCCGCCGCTGCGGGCTGACGGTCGAGATCGCGGCCGACGAGGTCGAGGAGTGGGCGCGCTCGGTCGCGTCGCAGAACGGATTCACGGACGCGCACCACGTCGTGGACGTCTTCGGGCTCTGCGCGGCCTGCACCGCGGGGCTCGCCGAGGCCTGAGGGTGGTCCGGCCGGGAGCCCGTCCGCGGGCGACCCTGGCCCGGGTTCGGCTCAGGCCGGAAGGAACACGCCGATCGACCGGTCCTTCACCACGGAGCCGGCGGGCAGCACCCGTCCGCTCATCGCGAGGTAGACGCCCGGCGGCAGCAGCTGCACGGCGGCCACCGCGGTGCCGAGGTTGAACGCGGCGTCGCTGTCGAGCATCCGTGCGGGCTGCATCGCGCCGGTGAGGACGACCACCCGATCGCGGACGACGCCGAGGGCCTCGGCCGTCGCGGTCATCGTGTCGGTGCCGTGGGTGAGGACGATCCGGTCCTCCTCGGCGGCGAGCACCCGCTCGCGGATGAGGGCCCGATCGGCGTCGTCGAGCTCGAGGCTGTCCTTGGCGAGGACCTCCTCGACGCGGAACTCGAGCGTGGTGAGCACCGGGGCGAGCAGGCGCGGCACCATCGGGGCGCCGATCTCGAGCTCGCCCGCGAGCGAGTACTCCTTGTCGACGGTGCCACCGGTGGTGAGGACGAGGATGCGGTCAGTCACGCGATCAGACTAGGCGCCGCCTCCGACACCGGCACGTTCGTGCGCAGTGGCCGCGCCACGGCGGCGG
Source organism: Rathayibacter sp. AY1H2 (assembly GCF_002931985.1). Lineage (NCBI taxonomy): Bacteria > Bacillati > Actinomycetota > Actinomycetes > Micrococcales > Microbacteriaceae > Rathayibacter > Rathayibacter sp. AY1H2. The sequence goes on from NZ_PSUV01000003.1 coordinate 173,467, forward strand.
CGGCGGCCCGCATCGGGAACGATGGAGCGCATGACATCCTCCTCCCCCTCCCTCCTCCGCACCGGCGCCAAGGTGCTCCTCGGCTCCGCCCTCCTCTTCGCGGGGGTGAGCCACCTCACCCGCAAGCGGGAGGAGTTCCAGGCGCAGGTCCCCGAGTGGGTGCCGCTGGACAAGGACGCGGTCGTGCTCGCCTCGGGCGTGGTCGAGATCGGGCTCGGCGCCTCGCTGGTGCTCGCGCGCCGCCGGGCGCCGCTGGTCGGAGCCGCGGCCGCCGCCTTCTTCACCGCGATCTTCCCGGGCAACGTCTCGCAGTGGGTGACGCGGACGAGCGCCTTCGGCCTCGACACCGACCGCAAGCGCGCCGTGCGCCTCGCGTTCCAGCCGCTGCTGGTGGCGTGGGCGCTCTGGTCGACCCGTCGTCCGCGGGGCTGATCCCACTCGGCTGATGCCGCTCGGTGGGCGGCACGGCGCCGGCCGCGAGCGCGTGCCGTTCGTCGCCCGCCGCTGAGGATCCCCTCAGCCTCAGCCGCCGCCCTGCTGCGCCTCGGCCAGCAGCGGCGCGAGCAGCTCCTCGATCCGGCGCCGCGCCCCCTCGGCGTCGCCCGCGGCGATCGCCTCGACCAGCTCGGCGTGCTGGCGGGCGTGCACGTCCTCCTCGCCGCCGACGTCCTCCTCCAGCACCGACTCGAACATGCCGGTGAGGCCGTCGTAGAGCTCGACGAACAGGTCGTTGTGGGTCGCGACGACGACGGCCCGGTGCAGCGCGGTGTCGGCGGTGATCCGCTCGGCGAGCTCCGGCGCCTCCCACGAGCGGGCCCGGCGGGCCAGCAGGGAGCGGAGGGCGGCGACGTCCTCCCCGGTGCGGCGCTCGGCCGCCAGCGCGGCCGTCGCCCCGTCGATCGCGAACCGCAGCTCGAGGCCCTCCCGGCGGGCGGCGCTCGGGATGCGGCGGCGCAGCGACTCGGCGAGCTGCGAGCGCGCGGTGACGAACGTGCCGCGCCCCTGCTCCCGCCGCACGAGGCCCGCCTGCACGAGGGCCTGGACGGCCTCGCGGACGGAGTTGCGTCCGGCGCCGGTCCAGCGGGCGAGCTCGGCCTCCACCGGGATCCGCTCGCCGACGGCCCAGCGGCCGGAGCGGATCTCCTCGTGGAACAGCGCCGTGATGTGGTCGATCACGCTCTCGCGCTGGAACGGCGCCGCGGGGCTAGACTCGCCAGAATTCATCCCATCATCCTATCTCCCGGGGACTCCATGACCGCAGCACCGACGCTCCGCGCCACCGCCCTCCTGGCCCTCGCCGCCATCGCGATCACCGCGCTGAACCTCCGCACCGCCGTCACCGGCTTCAGCCCGCTGCTCGACACGATCGGCGCCGATCTCGGCTTCGGGCCCTCGCTCTACGGGGCGCTGGGGACGATCGTCACCGCCTCCTTCGCCGTCTTCGGCTTCGTCGCCGCGGCCGTCTCGCGCCGGATCGGCCTGGAGCGCACGCTCGCGATCGCGACGCTGGTGACCACGCTGGGCATCGCCCTCCGCGCGCTCAGCCCGAGCCCGGTCGCTCTGGTGCTCTCGACCGTCGTCGCCTTCGCGGGCGTGGGCACCACGAACGTGCTCATCGTGCCGATCGTGAAGCGGTACTTCGCCGAGCGGATCAAGACGGTCAGCTCGCTCTACCTGGCGCTGCTGCAGGTGGGCCAGTTCGTCGCTCCGCTGGTCGCGGTGCCGCTGGCCTCGACGGCGGGGTGGCGCTGGGCGATCGGGATCTGGGCCGTGATGACGGCCGCGGCCTGCCTGCTCTGGGCGGCGCTCGCGGCCCGCGGAGGAGGCGGGGCGGCTCCGGCCGCCGCCGGCGGCCGCGTGGACGGGGCCTGGCGCACGCCGCTGCTCTGGGCGATGGTGCTGATGCTCGGGATGACCGGTCTGCACACCTACGGGATCATCACCTGGCTGCCGACGATCCTCGTCGACGCGGGCGCGGATCCGGCGCAGGGCGGGGCGCTGCTGGCGCTGTTCTCGGTGTTCGGCCTCGCCGCCGCCTTCGTGGTGCCGCCGCTGACGCTGGGGATGCGCAACCCGGTCGTGGTCGTGGTGGTGTGCTGCGCGCTGCTCGCCGTCGGATACGCCGGCCTCGTCGTCGCTCCGCTGGAGGGTGCCGTGGCGTGGGTGGTCTGCCTCGGGCTCGGCGTCAGCACGTTCCCGATGACGCTGACGCTCGTGAACGCGCGGACGCGGACGGCCACCGGCTCCTCGACCCTCTCCGGCGCCACGCAGGGGCTCGGCTACGGGCTCGCCTGCCTCGGTCCGCTGCTGATCGGCGTGCTCTACGAGGCGCAGGGGGACTGGAGCGGCGCGTACGCGCTGCTGTTCGCCGGAGTGGCGGTGCTGCTGGTCGGCGGGATCGTCGCGTGCCGTCCGCGGTTCCTCGAGGACGAGGCGGCGCTCCGCCGGGCCTGAGCGGCGGCGCTCAGCGCGACGCGGCCGGAGCGAGCGCGGAGACGATCCGCCCCAGCCCGAAGCGCCAGGCGCTCTCCACGTCGCCGCCGAGGGTGAAGGCGCCGGTGATCTCCATCCCGATGAACCCCGTCGCCCAGGCGGTCAGCGTGCGCGCCGCCTCGAGGGCGTCCTCCTCGCCCGCCAGCTGCGCGGTGAGTTCCAGCAGGCGGGCGCTCGCCGCGTCGCGGTACTCCTGGGCGGCGACGGGCGTGCCGGGAGCGGGGGCCGTCACGAGGAGGAACGCGGCCGGCCGCTCGTGGCCGAAGGCGCGGAGGCGGTCGGCGAGCGCGGCGGCGCCCGGGGCGTCGGCGAGGCGGTCGGCGAGCACGGTCAGGGCGTCCGCGGCGACGAGGCGGATCAGCGTCTCGCGCCCCTCGACGCGCTTGTAGAGGGAGGGAGCGCGGACTCCGACGCTCTGCGCGACGGCCTTCATCGTGACCCCGGCGAGCCCGTCGCGCTCGAGGAGCTCGCCGGCGGCGCGCACGATCGCCTCGAGGGAGGTGCGGTCGGGAGTGGGCATGGGCCGAGTATAGCTATTGACAGTAGCCATGATGGCTAACTAGCGTAGCCATCATGGAACTCGGACCCCACCTGCGCCGCATCGGCACCGACATCGTCGCCGTCCACCTCGTGCACACCGACGAGGGCGTCACGCTCATCGACGCCGGCCTGCCCGGTCTCTGGCCGGAGCTCCTGGCCGAGCTGCGCGCGATGGGCCGCACCCTCGACGACGTGCGCGGCGTCGTGCTGACCCACGGCGACTCCGACCACGTGGGCTTCGCCGAGCGCCTGCGCCGCGACCACGGCGTGCCGGTCCACGTGCACGCCGCCGACGCCGAGCGGGCGAAGGGCGGGGCGAAGCCGAGGACCGCGACACCGCGGCTGCGCGTCCTGCCGCTCCTCGGCTTCGCGGCCTACGCGCTGCGGAAGGGCATCGCGACGGTCCCGCCGCTCACCGAGGTCGTCGAAGTGCACGACGGGCAGACGCTCGACCTGCCGGGCGCTCCCCGCGTGATCGCGCTCCCGGGCCACTCCCCGGGGAGCATCGCCGTGCACGTGCCGCTGGCCGACGCGGTCTTCGTCGGCGACGGGCTGACCACCCGCCACGTGCTCACCGGTCGCACGGGTCCGCAGCCCGCGCCCTTCACCGACGAGCCGGAGCAGGCGCTCGCGTCGCTCCGGGCGCTCCTGCCCACCGGGGCGCGCTGGGTGGTACCGGGACACGGGGCGCCGTGGAGCGGCGGGGTCGAGGCGGCGGTCCGGCTGGTCGAGAGCGCCTGAGGCCCGGAGCCGCTCAGGAGGCGGGGACGAGCTTCCAGCGGTCGGCGAGGATCTCGAGGCCCTTGTCGAAGGTCGCCGACCACGCCGTGACGTCGTGGGCGCTGTCCGGCACCTCGAGGTAGGTGGCGCTCATGCCGGCGGCGACGGCCGCGGCGTAGACGGTCTTCGCTCCGGGGAGGAACGAGGTGTCCTCGGCGCCGACTCCGAAGATCGCGACGGTGCCGGTGTAGGGGGCGTTCTCCGCGAGGACGTTCACCGGCTTCGCGGCCTCGTAGGCGGCCTGGTCTCCGCCGAACCCCTGCGCGACCGTCGCCGCCTCGCTGCCGAGGGTCGGCGCGAGCTCGCCCGAGGCGTCGACGATGTTGCCGAAGAGCGACGGGTGGCCGGCGCCGAGCTGGATCGAGCAGGTCCCGCCCTGCGAGAGGCCGCCGATCGCCCAGTGCTGCGCGTCGCCGAGCACCGGGAGGTTCGCGCGGATCCAGTTCGGGACGTCGACGGTGAGGTACGTGGCCGACTTCCCGAGCGGCGAGTCGACGCACATCGGGTTCCTGTCCGGATCGCCCAGCTGGTCGGGCGACACGACGATCGGCGCGAGGCCGGCGTGCGCGGCGGCGTAGGCGTCGAGGGTCTGCTGGAACTTCTCGGTCGAGAGCGGATCGGAGGGCGACCCCGGCTGCCCCGAGAGCATGATCATCACCGGCAGCAGCGGCGGTGCCGCGGTGAGGGCCGCGGGCGGGAGGTAGACCACGGCGTCGCGGGCCGGGAAGCCCGACGCGGTGGCGGGGATGGCGACCGTCGAGACCGAGCCGACGGCGGGCATCCCGGCCGGGGCGGTCCAGGTCGCGAGGTCCGAGTGCGGTCCGTCCGCGGCGGCGACCGGCACGGAGGAGTCGGAGTACGCGCTGATCCCGAGCGCGCTGCGCACCGTGGGGTACTGGCCGAAGTCGATGTTGACGGTCATCGCGGCCGCCGCGACGATGAGCACTCCGGCCGCGAGCGATGCGAGCACTCCCCGCGCGCGCCGGCGGGCGATCGCGTGGCCGAGGACGACCAGCGCGACGCCCAGCCCGCCGATCCCGAGGCCGATCGCGACCCGGGTGACCGGCGTGAAGTCGACGCCGAACGGGCCGTCGGGCCCGTCGACGAGGGCGGCCAGGGCGGCGCCGCCGATCAGGCCCAGGAGGAGGACCGCGACGGCGATCCCGCCGCGCCGGGAGCGCCCGCGGCGGGGAGCGCGGACGTGGGCGGCGAGCAGGAGGAGGAGCGCTCCGATCGCGAGCACGTAGACGGCGACGACGAGGGGGCCGGAGACGAGGCTCAGGTCGAGGAGAGAGGTCATGCGTCGATCCGGTCGGAGGGTGCTCGGGCGGGCGTCAGTCTGGCGGCGGTCTCTGGAGGAGAGCCGGGAGCTGTCGGGAGCGATTCTCCTCCCCGGGCGCGGATCCACCGAGCTCTCCACCGATCGGGCGCAACCCCGCGCGCCGCGCCGCCGCTCCCGCCTAGCGTGGGACTCCCGACGCACACCGCGCCCTCACGAAGGAGCCCGCACCATGACGCAGCACCCCCGCCTCGAGACCTCCTCCCGCGAGGCCCGCGCATGAGCCGCGGAGTCGCCGTCGTCACGGGCGGCACGGCCGGGCTCGGACGCGCCACGGTCCGCGAGCTCGCCTCCCGCGGCTGGGACGTCGCCGTGCTGGCGCGCGGCGAGGACGGACTGGCGGCCACGGTCGCCGAGATCGAGCAGAAGGGCCGGCGCGGGCTGGGCATCCCGACCGACGTGGCCGACCGCGAGGCCGTCGAGTCGGCGGCCGACCGGGTCGAGGCCGAGCTCGGCCCGATCGAGCTGTGGGTCAACGACGCGATGGTCGGCGTCTTCGGCGAGTTCCTCTCGACCGAGCCCGCCGACTTCGAGCGCGCCGTGGGCGTCAACTTCTTCGGCTTCGTCAACGGCACCCGCGCAGCCCTCTCCCGGATGACCCCGCGCGACCGCGGGCACGTCATCCAGGTCGGCTCCGCCCTCGCGCACCGGGGCATCCCGCTGCAGGCCGCGTACTGCGCCTCCAAGTTCGGCGCCCGAGGCTTCACCGAGGCCGTCACCGCGGAGCTGCTGCACGCGAAGAGCCGCGTGCGCCTGTCCGAGGTCGACATGCCGGCGCTCAACACCATCCAGTTCAACTGGGTGAAGTCGCAGCTGCCGCACCACCCGCAGCCCGTGCCGCCGATCTACGAGCCCGAGGTGGGCGCGATCGCGATCGCCGACGTGGCCGACAAGCCGCGCCGCCGCACCTGGGTCGGCGAGCCGACCGCGGGCACCATCCTCGGCGACCGCTTCGCCGGGCGCTTCATGGACTGGTACCTCGCCCGCAGCGCCTTCGACGGTCAGCAGGCCCCCGACAAGACGGAGCCGATGCTCCCGAACAACGTGTATGAGCCGGTCCCCGGCGATCACGGCGCCCGCGGCCTCTTCAGCGACCGCGCGCACACCATGACGCCCCAGATCTGGATGATCCGCCACCGCGCCCTGAGCTACGCGGGGGCCGCCGCGGCCCTCGCCGCCGGCGCCGCGGGCGTCGTCTCGGCCCTGCGGAGGAAGTGACCGTGGTCGACGCCGTCGTCATCGGGGCGGGGCCCAACGGCCTCGCCGCCGCGGTCACGCTCGCGCGGGCAGGGCTCTCGGTCACCGTGCTCGAGCGCAACGAGACGATCGGCGGCGGCGCGCGCACGGCGGAGCTGACGCTGCCCGGGTTCCACCACGACGTCTGCTCGGCGGTGCACCCGATGGCGCTCGCGTCCGGCTTCTTCCGCGCCTTCGGGCTCGACCGGCGCATCGAGCTGGTCGTCCCCGAGATCTCGTACGCGCATCCGCTCGACGGCGGCCGCGCGGGCATCGCCTACCGCGACCTCGACCGCACGGCCGAGGCGCTGGGCCGCGACGGAGCGGCGTGGCGCTCCCTGATGGGACCTCTCTCCGAGCGGGCCGACCGCGTCGCGGGCTTCACCAACGACGCACTGCTGCGGATCCCGACGGACCCGAGCGTGCTGATCCGCTTCGGCCTGCGGGTGCTCGAGCAGGGCACCCCGGTGTGGAACCTGCGCTTCCGCGAGGACGTCGCCCCGGCGATGTTCTCCGGGGTCGCCGCGCACTCGATCCGCCCGATGCCGAGCCCGTCGACGGCCGCGGCCGCCCTGGCGCTCGGCGCCTACGCCCACGCGCGCGGTTGGCCGGTGCCGATCGGAGGCAGCCAGTCGATCGTCGACGCGCTCGCCGACGACCTCCGGGCGCACGGCGGCACCATCGAGACCGGCGTCGAGGTGACCTCGCTCTCGGAGCTGCCCCCGGCCCGCGCCGTGCTCGTCGACGGCACGCCGACGGCGCTGCTCGCGATGGCGGGGGACCGGCTGCCCCCGGCGTACGCGGCGGCCCTCCAGCGCTTCCGCTACGGCAACGGCGTGGCCAAGGTCGACTTCGCCCTCGACGGGCCGGTGCCGTGGACGAACCCGGAGCTCGCCGGCGCGGGCACGCTGCACGTCGGAGGCAGCCGCGCCGAGATCGCGGCCGCCGAGCGCGACGTGAAGCGCGGCCGGCACAGCCGCAGCCCCTACGTGCTGGTGGCGCAGCCCTCGATCGCCGATCCGACCCGGGCGCCCGAGGGCAAGCACGTCCTCTGGGCGTACACGCACGTCCCCCGGTACTCGCCCGCCGACCAGCAGGAGGCGATCACCGCCCAGATCGAGCGCTTCGCCCCCGGGTTCCGCGACCGCGTGATCGGCGCCTCCTCGATGACCGCCCGCGACATGCAGGCCTACAACCCGAACTATCTGGGCGGCGACATCGCCGCCGGCGCCGCGAGCGTCGCGCAGCTGCTCTCGCGCCCGGTCCCCACGACCGACCCGTGGCGGACGCCCGCGAAGGGGCTCTACCTCTGCTCCTCGTCCACCCCGCCCGGGCCGGGCGTGCACGGCATGGCCGGCTGGCACGCCGCCCGCAGCGCGCTGCGGCACGAGTTCGGGGTGCGCGAGTCGCCCGACCTGTCGCCGGAGGCGCACCCGGCCTGAGCCGCCGCCGTTGCGCTGCGCCCGTCGCCGCCCCCGGCCTGCCAGGCTGAGGGACGGCGCCGCCACGCGCCCCACCACCACTCGAAGGAGTCCGCGATGTCCCGCACCACCCGCGTCGTCCACTGCCCGCCCGAGTCCGTCTTCGCGGTGCTCGCCTCCGGCTGGCTGTTCCCGAGCTGGGTCGTCGGCGCGTCGCGGATGCGGAAGGTCGACGCCGACTTCCCGCACGTGGGCTCGCAGCTGCACCACTCCTTCGGCCTGTGGCCGCTCGTGATCGACGACCGCACCACGGTTCTCGAGTGGGACCCGCCTCGCCGGATGGTCATCCAGGCCGCCGGCTGGCCGCTCGGCGAGGCCCGGGTGCACGTCGAGGTCGAGCCGCACGCGCGCGGCGCGAAGGTGCGGATGCACGAGGCCCCCGTGAAGGGCCCGGGCACGCTCGTCCCGAAGCCGCTGATGCACTCGTTCCTCTGGATCCGCAACCGCGAGGCCGTGCGACGGCTCGCCCACATGGCCGAGGCGGGAGCCGCGGGACGCACGCTCGCGCCCGCCTCGCTCCCCTCGCCCGCCGACCGTGCCGGGATCGACCGGCCGAAGCACGTCTGGGCGCGCCTGACCGGAGCGATCGGGTCGATCGCGGTCGGGACGCTCGTGGTCCGCGGCGTCCTCGCGGCCGTGCGGCGCGCCCGGAGCTGACGGGCCCGGACCCGACGGCGCCCGGAGTCGGCGGCGCCCCGGAGACGACGGCGCCCGGGTCGGACGCCGCTCGGCTCGGACGCCGCCCGGGTCAGACGATCCGCTCGACCAGCCGCACGTGCTGCACCGCGACGCGCTTCGGCTCGCCCGCGAAGGCGGCGTCGCGCTCGGGCGAGGCCAGGTACGCCCGCTCGACCTCGGCGAACGCGTCGGCGTCGCCGGCCGTGCTGACCGCCCAGACGAACTCGTTCACCTCGCGGTCGGCGTAGGCGAACTCGATCCGGAAGCCGTGGGCCTCGCGCGCCGGCACGATCCGCTCGGGGAACCAGGCGAGGAAGTCGTCCATCACCCCGTCCATCAGCTCGTAGCGTCGGAGTTGGATCGTCCTGGTCTCGGCTGCAGCGCTCATGCTGCGACGGTACCCGCCCGGCGGCCGCGCCGTCGCCGCGCTACGCTCGCCGCCGACAGCCCCACGCCGAGGAGGACAGCACGGACCCCCGCCACCGCTCCCTCGCGCTGCTCGTCGCCGGCTGCTTCTTCATGGAGAACCTCGACGCCACGATCGTGACGACCGCCGCGCCCGCGATCGCCGCCGACCTGGGCGTCGACTCCGCCGCGGTCTCGATCACCGTCACCGCGTTCCTCCTCACCGTCGCCGTCCTCATTCCGGCCTCGGGCTGGCTCAGCGAGCGCTTCGGTGTGCGCCGCGTCTTCACCAGCGCGATCGCCGTCTTCACCCTCGCCTCCCTGCTCTGCGCGCTCAGCCCCACGCTGCCGCTTCTGGTCGGCGCCCGGGTCCTGCAGGGCGTCGGCGGCGCGCTGATGGTGCCGGTCGGCCGGCTCGCGGTGCTGCGGGCGACTCCGCGGGAGGGGATCATCCACGCCATCGCGATCCTGGTCTGGCCGGGTCTGGTCGCCCCCGTGATCGCGCCGTTCCTCGGCGGGCTGCTCACGACCGTCGCCTCCTGGCACTGGATCTTCCTGATCAACCTGCCCCTCGGGGTCGTCGCGTTCGCGATCGCGCGCCGGATCGTCCCCGGCACCGCCGAGAGCGCGCCGCCCCCGCTCGACGTCACGGGGCTGGTGCTCGTCGCGGTCGGGCTCGGCGCGCTGGTCGGAGCGGCGGGGCTCCTCACCGGCTCCGAGCTCGACGGGCGGGCGGTGGCGCCGCTGCTCGTCGGCGCGGTCGTGACGGCGCTCGCCGTGCGGCACCTGCGCCGCGCCGAGCATCCGCTCGTGCGGCTCGACGCCTTCCGCTTCCGCACCTTCCGGGTCGCCAACGCGAGCGGATCGCTCTACCGGGCGACCGTGAACGCGGTGCCGTTCCTGCTCCCGCTGCTGTTCCAGGACGCGTTCGGCTGGAGCCCGGTGCAGGCCGGCTCCGTGGTGCTGGCGCTCTTCGTCGGCAACCTGGCGATCAAGCCGGCCACGACTCCTCTGCTGCGGCGCCTCGGCTTCCGCGGGGTGCTGGTCGCGGCGAGCGCGGTGGGGGCGGCGTGCATGGCGGCGATGGCGTTCCTCGAGCCGGCGACTCCGGTGGCGCTCGTGGTGGCGCTGCTGGTGCTGAGCGGAGTGGCCCGCTCGGCGGGCTTCACGGCCTACAACACCGTCACGTTCGCCGAGGTCCCGCAGGAGGGGATGTCGGGCGCGAACACCCTCAACGCCACCACGCAGCAGATCGCGGCCGGACTCGGAGTCGCAGTGGGCGCGGTGGCGCTCGCCGTCGGCACCGCGATCGGGCCCGGCCTCGTCCCCTACCGCGTCGCCTTCCTCGCCCTCGCGGTGCTGACCCTCGTGCCGCTCGCCGCCGCCGCCCGGCTCCCGCGCGACTCCGGGAGCGCCCTCACCGCCTGACCCGCGCGGGCGTCAGGCGAGGCCGAGCGCGATGCCGTCGAGGATGTCGTGCGCGGTCGAGCGGACCCGGTCGACGCCCGGCGACGCCTCGTGGACCGTGCGGAGGACCTCGCCCCAGACCAGCGCGCCGGCCGCCAGCACGTCCTCGCGCCCCGGGCGGACCCAGGGGAGGGCCGCCGTCCCCTCCGGAGACAGCGCGGCGAGCTCGTCGCAGGCGGCGAGGACGTCGGAGAGGGGGAGGGACGTCTCGAGCGCGGCGCGGTCGGTGGTGCGGAGGACGTGCGCGGTGATCGTGAGCACGGTCGCGGCGACGCCGACGACGCTCCGGGCCTGCGAGAGGTCGACGGAGGAGGCGGCCAGCGCGGCGCCCACGTCCGCCCGGATCGCCGCGCGCTCGCCCTCCGTCGGCGCGGCGGCCCGGCGGTGGCGCTCGGTCAGGCGGACGCTGCCGACGTCCATCGAGTGCGCCTGCTCCGGCTCCGCTCCGCCGAGCACGAGCTCGGTCGAGCCGCCGCCGAGGTCGACGACCAGCACGGGCCGGGCGGAGTCGACGGCCGAGACCGCGCCGCGGAAGGAGAGCCGCGCCTCCTCCTCGCCGGAGATCGTCTCCGGGGTGACGCCGAGGATCCGCTCGACGGCGGCGAGGAAGTCCTCGCGGTCGGCCGCGTCGCGGGTGGCCGAGGTGGCGACGAAGCGGAGGTGCTCGGCGCCGGCCTCCTGCGCGGCGGCCGCGTACTCGCGGGTGACGGCGAGGGTCCGCTCGAGCGCGGCCGGATCGAAGCGGCCGGTGCGGTCGACTCCGCGGCCCAGCCGCACGAGCTCGGTGCGGCGCTGGACGTCCCGGAGGCGGCCGCCCTCCACGTCGGCGATCAGCAGGCGGAGGGAGTTGGTGCCGCAGTCGAGCGCCGCGACGCGCGTGGGGGAGGACATCCGCCCATTCTGCCCGCGCGGCCGGGGCCGGAGGCGGGCGATAGCCTGGGGGAGAGACGAAGGAGCCGCCCGTGCACGAACACCACGTCCGCGTCCACCGCAGCGACGAGGAGCTCCCGCGACACGGGCAGCTCGCCCACGCGCTCGCCGAGGTCGCCGCCGATCCGGTCGAGATCGACGACGAGGTCGCCGAGATGGTGGTCAACCGGGTCATCGACAACGCCGCCGTCGCCACCGCGTCGCTCCTGCGCCGCCCGGTCGTCGCCGCCCGCGCGCAGGCTCTCGCGCACCCCGCCTCCATCGGCGGCCAGGGCTCGGTCGTCCTCGGCGTCGACCCGGCCCGCCGGGTCTCGCCCGAGTGGGCGGCCTGGGCCAACGGAGTCGCCGTGCGCGAGCTCGACTACCACGACACGTTCCTGGCGGCCGAGTACTCGCACCCGGGCGACAACATCCCTCCGCTGATCGCCGTCGCCCAGCACGCGGGCATCGGCGGGGCGCAGCTCGTCCGCGGCATCGTCACCGGCTACGAGGTCCAGGTCGACCTGGTGCGCGCGATCAGCCTGCACCGGCACAAGATCGACCACGTCGCGCATCTCGGCCCCTCGGCCGCGGCCGGGATCGGCACGCTGCTCGGCCTCGACGTCGCGACGATCGAGCAGGCCGTCGCGCAGGCCCTGCACACGACGACCGCCACGCGGCAGTCGCGCAAGGGCGAGATCTCGAGCTGGAAGGCGTACGCGCCGGCCTTCGCGGGGAAGATGGCGATCGAGGCGGTCGACCGGGCGATGCGCGGCGAGACCAGCCCGTCGCCGATCTACGAGGGCGAGGACGGCGTCATCGCCTGGATGCTCGACGGCGCCGACGCGAGCTACGACGTCCCGCTGCCCGACCGCGGCGAGGCCAAGCGCGCGATCCTCGACACGTACACGAAGGAGCACTCGGCCGAGTACCAGGCGCAGGCGCTGATCGACCTCGCCCGCCGCCTGCACCGCACGCACCCCGAGGCCGCCGATCCCGAGCGCGTCGAGCGGATCGTCCTGCACACCTCGCACCACACGCACTTCGTGATCGGCTCGGGCGCGAACGACCCGCAGAAGTACGACCCGGCCGCGTCCCGCGAGACGCTGGACCATTCCGTGCCGTACATCTTCACGGTGGCGCTGCAGGACGGCGCCTGGCACCACGTGCACAGCTACGCCCCCGAGCGGGCCGCCCGCGCCGGCACGATCGCGCTCTGGCACCGGGTCACCACGCAGGAGGACGCGGAGTGGACGCGCCGCTACCACTCCACCGATCCGGGCGAGAAGGCGTTCGGCGCCCGCGTCGAGATCCTGATGACGGACGGCACGACGATCGTCGACGAGATCGCGGTGGCGGACGCGCACCCGCTGGGCGCGCACCCGTTCAGCCGAGAGCAGTACGTGTCGAAGTTCCGCACGCTCGCCGCCGACGTGCTCGAGGAGTCCGAGATCGAGCGCTTCCTCGACCTCGCGCAGCGCCTGCCCGAGCTGACCCCGGAGGAGGTCGGCCGCCTCAGCGTGATCGCCGCCCCCGGCGTCCTCGCCTCGATCGAGCCCCCGCGCGGCCTGTTCTGATCCCGCCGCGGGAGGGTCGTCCGCACGCACGGTGACGCGCGCACGGACGGCCTCCCGCGGCGGGGAGCGCCGTCGTCAGGCGGTCTGCTCGGCGACCCAGTCCTGGATCTCGGCGATGAAGCGCCGGCGCGAGAAGACCCGGCTCCGGGCCCGGAAGGCGTCGACGTCGAGCGCGAGCGCACGGCGCAGCAGGTCGCTCCAGTCCGGATCGCCCTCGAGGTCGGCGATGACGCCCCCGCCGGCGAGGGACACGCTCTCGCGCACTCCGCCGATGTCGGTCCCGATGACCGGCGTCCCGCAGGCCATCGCCTCGACGGGCATGATCCCGAAGTCCTCGACGGCGGGGAAGACGTACACGAGCGCCTGCGCGTAGAGCGCGCGGATCAGCTGGTCGGAGGGCGAGATGACGAAGGTCACGTCGGCCCGGATCTCCTCGGCGTAGGCGCGGAGCCGCGCCTCCCAGGGGCCGTGCCCGGCGATGACGACCGGCAGCCCGGTGCGGGCTCCGGCGTCCATGACCTTCTCGAGGCGCTTGTAGGGGACGAACCGCGAGGCGCCCAGGATGAACGGCCGCGCGAGCGAGTCGAGGAGGCGCAGCTCGTCGTCGTCGAGCGGGGAGCGCCAGTCGGTGATCGTCGAGAGCAGCTCGGTGTTCACCGGCGGGTAGATGACCCTCGACGGCTGGTGCCACGCGTCGCGCACCCGCTGCCCGGTGAAGAGGCTGTTCACCGCGATGGAGGAGGCCTCGGCGGCGCGGAGGCGGTCGATCGGCTTGAGGAGCAGGCTCGCGGTGCGGGCGGCGAGGCTGCTGCCGCGGCCGTCGCGGTCGGGCTCCCAGATGTAGCGGGCCGGGGTGTGCGCGTAGACGAGCTTGCGGGTCGGTCCGCTGGTGCGGACGTGGTGGGCGAAGAGGTGCGAGCTGACCAGCACCCACTCGCGGGAGGCGCCGACCGGGAGCCGCCACGTGGGCAGCATCGCCGGCAGGGCGAGGACCTTGTGGCGGCGCAGCGGCGTGCGCGCCAGCCAGGACTCCGAGACGGGCCTGCCGACGACCTCGGCGCAGTCGCTCCAGAGGACGCGGACGTCGGCGTCGGCGAAGGCCTCGGTCATCGCCTCGAGCACGCGCTCGGCGCCTCCGCGGCGCTCGACCCACTCGTGCACGATCAGGCCGGGACCGACCGGGGGGACGGATCGGGAACGGGTGGTCGCGTCGATGACGGCAGTGATGATGGGCCCCTTCCCCCGGGCGTGCGGTGAGGATCGGGCGGCCATCCGGAGACGGGAGCGGCTCCGAATGCTTATCCGTCGTCGGTGACCGATCAGCAGTGCAGTAGAAGCTAACCGGCTCGTGGAGAAGGAATCGAAAGGCGAGTACGAGTCGTCGCAGAACGACGGGGAAAGGAGAGTCCGATAATCCGGATAAGCCGCGAGCGGAATGGCGAGGATCGTCTGGAGTGCGTCGCGGAGGCGCTATTCCCTCGGAGATCACAACGATGGAGGAGAGTCGCGGAGAGGAAGAAGTCACTCTTTCAGTGACGCCGTGCCGGAAGGATCAGGAGACGCCGATGCGCTGCAGGGTCTGCCACCGCCACTGGTCGCGGACGCCCTCGCGCACGGTGCGCACCGCCCGCCAGCCCAGCTCCCGGTCGGCGCGCGCCGGGTCGGCCCAGCTCGCGGCGAGGTCGCCCGGCCGGCGCCCCACGGCCCGCCACCGGACCGTCTCCCCGCTCGCCCGCTCGACCTCGTCGATCAGCTCGAGGACGCTCGTCGGTGAGCCCGTGCCGAGGTTGTAGACGCGGTGCCCGGGCCGCGCGCGCTCGAGCGCCGCGACGTGCCCGGCCGCGAGGTCGCAGACGTGGATGTAGTCGCGCAGCCCCGTGCCGTCGGGGGTCGGGTAGTCGTCGCCGAGGACGTCGACGCACCGGGAGGGGTCGCCTGCGGCCCGTGTCAGCACGGGCAGGAGGCTCCCCGGCGCCGTGGCCGGATCCTCGCCGATCCGCCCCGACGGGTGCGCGCCGATGGGGTTGAAGTAGCGGAGGCTGACCGCGCGCAGGAGGGGATCGGCGCGCGCGGCGTCGCCGAGGATCTCCTCGATGACGCGCTTGGTCGCGCCGTAGGGGCTCGCCGCGCTGAGCCCGGCGGGGGAGTCCTCCCCGACCGGCATCGCGCCGCCCGGGCTGTAGACGGCCGCCGAGCTCGAGAACACGACGGTGCGGATCCCCGCCTCCGCTGCGACCGAGAACGCCGCGGTGGCGAGCCCGACGTTGACCGTCCAGTACTCGAGGGGCCGCCGCACCGAGTCGCCGACCGACTTGAGCCCGGCGAGCAGGACCAGGGCGTCGACCGGTCCGTGGGCGGCGAGGAAGCGGGTCAGCGCGGCCGTGTCGCGCGCGTCGGCGATCAGGCGGGGGACCACCGAGCCGGTCAGCTCCTCCACCGCGTCGAGGGTCCGCTCGCTCGCGTGCGAGAGGTCGTCCACGACCAGCACCTCGTGGCCGCTCTCGAGGAGCGCGACGGCGGTGTGGCTCCCGATGTAGCCCGCTCCGCCCACCAGAAGGACTCGCATGCGGGGGAGCCTAGATCGGCTCCCGCGCGGCGTCGGCGCCGCTGCCGGGCCCGCGGATCCGTCGATCCGCGCCGCCGTCACCCGTGCGCGGGACGCCCTCTGCCGCGGTCGTAGCCCGCGATCGCCGCGGACTCGACGGCGAGCGC
The DNA here is from genome assembly GCF_002931985.1 of Rathayibacter sp. AY1H2. Lineage (NCBI taxonomy): Bacteria > Bacillati > Actinomycetota > Actinomycetes > Micrococcales > Microbacteriaceae > Rathayibacter > Rathayibacter sp. AY1H2. The sequence continues at coordinate 189,084 of NZ_PSUV01000003.1, forward strand.
GACCAGCTTCTCGCCGACCGGGCGGGGCACCACTCCGAGCGCGGCGTCCGCGAATCCCGCGACCAGTGCCGTCCGCCGCTCGCTCCCGCCGCGGGCCAGGAGGCGCACGGCCGCGTCCCATGCGCCGGCCGCGGGCACCGCCTCCCGCACCTGCTCGGGGTGCAGCCGCTCGAACGTGCGGCGGGCCGCCCCCGAGAGGAACGCGCGCCGGCTGCGGACCGCCGCCGAGACGGAAGCGCCGTGGTGCAGGGCCTCGGCGCCGGGCTCGATCCGCACCGGCACTCCCAGGCGGTGCAGCCGGTAGCCCCAGTCGACGTCCTCCCAGCCGTACTCGCGGTAGTCGGTGCTGTAGCCGCCGACCCGGTCGTAGGTCGCCCGCGTCACCGAGACGTTGCCGCCCCAGTAGCGCCAGGCTGCGTCGGAACCCGCCGCGTAGGCGCCGCGGCGGAAGCGCTCGCCGGCCGGCCGGCCGTAGGCGCGGGAGTAGGCGGTGCCCGGGTCGACGTCGGGGCAGAGGCCGACGACGCCGACGACCGCGTCCCGATGGGCCCCGACGTGCGCGGCGGCCCAGCCCGGGCCGGGCTCGAGGTCGTCGTCGCAGCGGATCAGCACGTCGCCCCGCGCGGCGTCGAAGCCGGCGGTGAGCGCGGCGGAGCGCCCCCGGTTCTCGGGGAGCACGACGCGGCGCACGGGCACGGGGGAGGCGTCGAGGGCGCGCTCGCTGGCGTCGACGACGCCGTCGAGGACCACGACCACGTCGAGATCGCGGTGGGTCTGAGCCGCGAGGGCGGCGAGGAGGCGGGGCAGGCGGGCCGCCCCCGCGTAGCTGGGGACGACGACGCTCGCGACGCTCATCGGGACTCCTCGCCGCGCGGGCTGCTCTCGACCAGAAGCAGCTCCTCCAGCCCGCTCAGCACGCGCGCCAGGTCGTCGGCGATGGCGCCGGGATCGGTGGAGTGGAGGCGGGCGAGCCGGTCGGCCAGGCCGGAGAAGTCCTGCGGCTCGTCGTCGAGCGCCCGCCAGGTCGCGGCCACGCTCTCGCGCAGCGCGTAGGGGCTGCCCATCGGGGAGACGTCCAGCGGGAGCACCAGGACGCGCCCGTTCAGATCGACGGAGGCCGTGTCCGGGCGGCGCCGCCAGAGAAGGAGCCGGGGGTCCTCTGCCATCTTCTCCGCGTCCTCTCCGCTGATCACCGCCAGTGCGAGTAGAAATCCGCCAGCGCCTCTTATGGCGACGCCTCTCTCGCTATGTTTGCCGCCGACGCGCCAAGGGGTGTACGTCGAGCGACAGCACCGGAGGGCCGCCAATGTCGGAGTCTAATCCGCTCGCATCCAGCGATATCAGCGATAAGAGCGAGAAGAAGAGCGCGAATTCCGCGGGCGTCTTCGCACGGCGGACGGTCGTGGCCGGAGCGGTCTGGTCGGTGCCCGCGGTGATGCTGGCGCAGTCCGCCTCCGCCGTCTCGATCAGCTGCTTCCCGGTGGGGACGGTCTTCCAGGCGGTCGCCCGCGGACGCCTCCTCAGCGGCTTCCTCGGCGGCGTGAACCTCGACAATGTCGCCGGTGTCTCGGGCGTGACGGCGACTGCGCCGGCGTCGGGACCGAATCCGCCCGACCCGGTCGTCGTGACGGGCGGCGTCAACGCCACGGTACTGAACGGCATCGCCGTGAACGCGACCGGGCTGACCGGCACGCTCTCCTCCCTCCTCACGCTGGCGGCTCCCGCCGGCGTCGGCACCCTCAACCAGTACGCGGAGGCGAGCACCACCGGCACCGTCCGCGGAGCCTCCGGTGCGATCACCAATGCCGGCCAGCTGGCGCTGACCCCGACCTCGGGGAGCTACCCCGACTTCGGCACCGTCAACCTGCAGGCGATCCTCGCCGCCGTCGGCAGGCCGGATCTGTCTGACCTCCTGACCAACGTTGCCGGGCTCACCCTGCAGATCGGCGCCGTCACCGGACGCGCTGCTCTTCAGTCGGCCTGCGTGCCCGGGTCGGACAACCTGCAGCGCGACTACCAGATCACCAGGCTGAACCTGGTGCTCACGTCGACGGCGCTGACAGCTCTCGTCACCGCGGTGAGGAACGCCCTTGCTCTGATCGAAGACATTCGTGTTGCCACGGTCGCTGTTGTCACGGTCGACGTCGCCGCCATCCTGGCGGGAAACCTGCCCGGCGGAGGTCAGCCGATCCAGGCGAGCCTCGGGACGACTCCGGCGACGCTGACGATCGATCTCGCCTCGCTTCTCGGTCCTGCTCCCGGGCAGCCCGGGAGCACGCAGTTCGGCTCCTACTCCGCCTTCCTCAACAACCTGCCACCGAACTCGACTCTCCTCGTGGACAGCGGTCTCGGCGTTCCGGCAGCAGCCCTGACCGCTTTCACGACGACTCTGGTCACTGTTCTCACGCAGAGGCTGCGCGAGAACATCAGGATTTTCGGGACCCCGCTGAACAGCCCTGACGTGGCCGCCAGCGTCTTGACCCTGGTCCTGAACGTGCTGAACCCGTTGCTCGCGGCCCTGCCGGCTCTCGTCGGAGCCGTCGTCACCACCGCGATCACCCCGGTCTTCGCCGCCCTCCGGGACGTCATCCAGATCGACGTCAACGCGCAGAACCGCTCGACCAACCCGACCGGGCCCGCCGCCCTCGAGGCGCTCCCCGTCGGCCGCTACGACGTCGCGGCGCTCTACATCCGCGCGGTGGGGCTCGTGAACCTGCTCGACCTGTTCATCGCCCGCGGCTCCGTCGGGCCGAACGTCCGCACGGGCTAGCCGCGCGCTCGGCGCCGTCAGGCGCCGTGGACCACGAGGCCGTGCTCGACCATCGCGTCGAGCACGGCCTCGACGTGCGCCCGGGGGTCGCCCGCGGGCGGGGCGCCGTGCTCGGCGACGACGGCCCCGGTCAGCGCGTCGACCGTCGCGGGCGTCCCGAGAGCACGCCACAGCACCGGGCCGATCCCGGTGAGCGTCTCGACCCGCTCGTCGAGGAGGCAGCTGACCACTCCGTCGCGCTCGACCCACTCGACGCCGGCGGCGCGCGCGAGCAGACCCGGGCCGGGCGCCGCCGCATCGGCCTCGGGCGCGTCGGCGACGACCGGCGACGGCTCCCCGATCCGCTCGAGGAGGGGCAGCACCGTCTCCGCCTCGCGGTAGTGGAGCACCCGGGCCCCGCCGACGGAGTCGAGCAGCCCCGCGAGGTGGTGCAGCGCCGCGGGCAGCCGTGCGAAGTGGCTCAGCTCGGGCAGCAGCACCGAGAGCGCCTCGTCGAAGGCGATCGGCTCGAGCCGGGGCTCCGCCGGGCCGGACGGGTCGCGGGCGATCAGGAGCAGGGCGGCCAGGCGCAGCGGAGCGTCCGGCAGCGGCTGCAGGCCCATCACGGCGGGAGAGCGGTGCCGCTTCCAGTCGCCGCCGTCGAGGAGGGCGACGGGCTTCCGGAACGGCAGCACCCGCCCGTCGCGGCGGACGGCGAGCGTCTCGTCGGTCACGTACCCGTACCGCCGAGCGGCGAGGCTCACGAGGGTCGACTTCCCGGCACCGGGCCGGCCGACGAACGCGACGACGCGGCCGTCGGTCAGGGCGACCGCCGAGGCGTGCACGCTGAGCAGCCGGCCCTCGCAGGCGTCGGCCGCCGCGAGGGTGAGCGCGGCGCCGATGTGCTCGGCGAGGGCGTCCTCGGTCGGCTGCGCGATCACTCCCGGCTCCCCGATCGGCTCGGTCAGCGACACCCGGTACTCGGAGCCCGGGCGATCGGCGTCGTCGTCCACGTCGTTCCACGACTCCTCCACCTCCGCCACGAAGCGGTCGGGGACGGTGTCGTCGAAGGTGAAGCGCACGCCGAGCCCGAAGGGGGCGCGGATCAGTCGGCGGGTCATGTCAGGTCCTGTCCGTCCGTCGGAGGTGGTCCCACGCGAGCGGAGCCGTGCGGGCGCCGCGGCGCAGCCGCCGCCACCAGCCGGCCGCCACGTCGATCCGGCGCGGGCCGATGGCGGGGTCGGCGGCGCGCAGGGCGTGGGGAGCGGGGAAGACGGCGCGGGCGAGGAGCAGCGGCCGCTGCCGCCAGCCGGCCGCGCGCACGGCCTGCACCCACCCCGCGGAGGCGTGGGGCGAGCTCGCGTTGATCCGCCACGCCCGCAGCTCGGCCGCGGGCACCTCCCCGGCGCGCGCGCGGATGCCGAGCGCATCGAGGAAGGGCTGCGCGGTCTGGACGGCGCCGAGCTCCTCCGCCGCCGCCCGGAGCGGAGCGTGCAGCTGCGCGCGGGCGGCCACCGCCTCGACGAGCAGGTCGTAGTCGGAGGGCCGCGTGAGGCGCGGGTCGGTGATCTGCCAGGCGTCGCGGAGCGCGTGCAGCGCCAGCACGAGCGCCGAGTCGGCGACGCTCGCGGTCGCGACCGGACGGCCGGCCAGCTCCACGATCCGGTGCCGGCTCCACAGCGCCTCGAAGGCGTCGCGCGGCGGCACGAGGAATCCCGGCCACCGCCAGTGCACGTCGATGTCGACCGGCCACGCGGCGTGCCGGTAGGAGCGCGAGTGCTTGGCCGCGAGCGTCGGTCCGTCCGGCCAGGGCCGCTCGGTCCAGCCGTCGGCGGCCAGGAGGGCCAGGATCCCGGGCAGGTCGTCGGGGGCGACCAGAAGGTCGACGTCGCCGGAGGCGCGGGGCGGCCGGAGCCGGTCGGCGGCGGCGGTCGGTCCCTTGAGCACGAGTGCGCGCAGGCCCGCCGCGTCGGCCCGCCGGTGGACGAACGCCGACACGAGCGGCACGGCCTCGTCGGCCCAGAGAACGCCCACGAGCTCCATCCGGTCAGTATTCCAGCGCTCCCGCGGCCCGCGGAGCCCGGCCGGGCCCGGTGGAGCCGGGCGCTCGTCTCGGTGAGGATGGGCGCGCGGGCCGCGGGGGCACCGCACGGAGGCGGGCGGGGCGGCGGATGATCCACGGGGGAGCGGGCGGCGCCGGGCGGCCTCCGGTGGCGCTCGCGACCAACAACGGCGACATCGGCGGCGGCGAGGTGATGCTGCTGAGCATCGCGGAGGCGCTCGAGGCGCTCGAGGTGCCTGTCGTGGTCGTCGGCCCCTCGGAGCCGCGTGCGCTCGTCGCCGCCGCCCTCGCCGCCGGCCACCGGGTCGTCGAGCTCGAGGCCGCGGGCAGACCCGCCTGGATGCGCGCGCTGCGGCGCTGGGACGCCACCTCCCGCGAGGGCGTGCTGTGGTGCAACGGTCTGGTGCCGGCCGTCGCGACGGCAGGGCGTCCGCGGCGGATCGTGCACCTGCACCAGCGCCCGTCCGGCCTGCAGCGGCTGCTCGCGCCCGTCGCCCGCCGCGGCGCCCTGGCGACCCTCGTCCCCTCCCGCTACCTGGCGGGGGTCGTCCCCGGGTCGACCGTGCTGCCGAACTGGAGCCGCCGCGTCGACCTGCCGGAGGCGCGGCAGCGGGAGGACGGGACGACCGTCCTCGGCTTCCTCGGGCGTCCCTCGCTCGCGAAGGGGGTGCGGGTCCTCACCGAGGCGCTGGCGCTGCTGGAGGCCGGGGAACCGGGCGCGTATCGCCTGGTGCTGGCGGGCGAGCCCCGGTTCGTGGCGGAGCGGGAGCGTCGCGAGGTGGAGGCGGCCCTCGCTCCGGTCGCCGCTCTGGTGGACCGGCCGGGGTGGATCGAGCCCGGCGACCTCTTCGCGCGGATCGACCTCCTGGTGGTGCCGTCGGTGCAGCCGGAGTCGTTCGGCCTGGTCGTGACGGAGGCGATGTCGGCCGGCGTCCCCGTGGTGGTGAGCGATGCCGGTGCGCTCCCCGAGGTCGTCGGCCCGTCGATCGACGCCACGTTCCGAGCCGGGGATCCGCGGGCTCTGGCCGAGCTGATCAGAGCCCGGAAGAAGAGAGGACTATCGGAGTCGCGGGAGAGGGATCGTGCCCGCTGGAACGATTCCTACTCCCCGTCCTCCGGGAAGTCGGCTATCGACGGACTTCTGGCGCGGATGGCCCTCTCCGATGATTCCTGATCCTCCCGCCAGGAGACCGATCCGCTTTCCGGGGAATGCCGCGGGGAGCCTCTCCTCCTCCCTCGGGAAAGGACGACGATGACCCGCGAACCGGAAGTCCTCAGAGTGCTCGGACTGTTCCTCAAGCACTCGACACTGCGCCTGGCTCCGGGCGAGCCCTTCGCCCGCGGGAGGCTGCCGTACCGGGCCGACCTCCTCCGGGACGACTCGACGCGGCTCCTCGTCCCCGGTCACGCGTCTCGGCCCGCGCACGTGAAGCTCCGCGACGTCGTGGAGCACCGCACGGGGCTGAACGTGGACACGCAGCTGCGCGCGCTCCGGGCGGTCCGCTCGGCCGACGCGGTGCTCTGCGTCCTCGAGCCGGAGGCGGGTCTCCCCGCCCTGCTCCGGCGCGCGCGGCTCGGGCCGTACGGCCGCACGCCGCTCGTGGTCCTCTCCTGCTGGTGGGCGGAGGAGCTGCTCACCGGCTCGCCGCAGCGGCGCCGACAGGTGGTCCGGCTGCTCCAGGGCGTGGACCGGATCATCGTGCTCAGCGAGAACCAGCGCGAGCTCTTCGCCCGGCACGGCGTCGACGAGCGGCGGATCGCACCGGTGCTCTTCGGGGTCGACTCGGACTACTACCGGCCCGTTCCGCCGCGTCCGAAGCGGTTCGAGGTGCTCGCCGTCGGGGTCGACCGCGGGCGCGACTTCGACTCGCTGGTCGCCGCCGCCGAGCGCCTGCCGCACCGGCGGTTCGACATCGTGACCACTCCTGCGCGACGGCCGTCCCGGGCCCTGCCGGCCAACGTCGTCCTGCACGATCCCGTCCCGGTCGGCCGGCACCGCGACAACCTGCGCGACGCCGAGCTCGTCGTCGTCACCAGCCACGACCTCGCCTACCCGACGGGCCAGAGCGTCCTGCTGGAGGCCTCCGGCTGCGGGACCTGCACGGCGGTCACCGCGAGCGCCGCGATGACCGGCTACGTCCGCGACGGCGAGACGTCCTTCTCGCTGCCCCTGCACGATCCAGCGGGGATCGCGGCGGTGCTGGAGGCGGTGCTGAGCGACGACGGGAAGCGGGCCGAGGTCGCCCGCGCGGGCCGGGAGCGGGTGCTGGCCGAGCTGAACGCGCGGCACATGTGGGCGGGCGTCCGCGCGGTCCTCCGCGACGCGGTCCGCGAGCGCGGCCGCGTCTGAGCGGCGGTCGGCCGGGGCCCCACCAGGCGACCTCCGTCGCGCCGGGAAGGGCCCGCCGACCGGGACCTCCGCGCCCCGGACCCGCGGATCCGCGCCGGATCGGGCGGACGCGGGAGGCGCTACTCCGGCGGCAGAGCGCGGGCGCGAGCGGACCGCTCCGCGAGCAGAGCGAGACCCGCGCCGATCACGACGAACGAGATCGGGGCGAAGAACACCTCGCCCAGCTGCGTCGCGCACAGCAGCACCAGGATGCTCGCCGCGCCGACCGCGTGCCCCGGGCGGCTCCCGGCCCCGGCGGCCGTCGTCGCGAAGCCGGCCACGAGCACGGTGCCGACGACGCCGACGAGCAGCACGACGCCGCCCTCGGCCATCAGCGCCAGGTAGGAGTTGTGGAAGAACCAGTCGATCCCGTCGACCCGCGCGGTCGCCTCGCCGAGTCCGGAGCCGGTCCACGGCGAGAGCGCCACCTTGTCGACCGAGGCGTCGAGGATGCGGGCGCGCAGGGCGTCGGAGCCGGCCCGCTCCACCCCGTAGTCGCCCGCCGTCGCCAGGTTCCGCTCGGCCCAGAGGAACAGCAGGACGAGGCCGCCGCCGAGGAGCGCGCGGAAGAGCAGGCGCAGGTACGGCGCCGCGACGAGACACACGAGCGCGCAGGCGTAGGCCGCCATGGACGTGCGGGAGTCGGTGGCGACGACCGCAGCGGCTCCGAGCGCGAGCACGCCGATCCGCAGCCACAGCCGCGAGCCGAGCGCCGAGACCAGCAGTGCCGCCGCTCCGTAGACGAGACCGGCCACGTTCTTGTCCTGGAGGAAGCCGGTCAGGGCGCCCTGGTAGCTGTCCGGGGCGAGTCCCGCGACGAACAGCACAGCGTTCAGCGACAGGGCCGCGGCGAGTCCTTTGAGCCCCGAGACCACGTCGATCCGCCCGCTCGCGAGGAAGCCCGCGGCGAGCATGACGAGCGCGATGTTCGCCGCCCGGCGCAGGGCGTCGAGGCCGTCGAAGGACGAGCCGGCGAGGACGAAGGCGAGCAGGGCGAGGCACAGCCACGGGTACCAGGCGGCCCGTCCGAGACGGCGGGTGGGCCGCCGGAAGAGGCTGACGAGGACCAGGGCGGCCAGCGCCGTCTGGGCCAGCGGGACGCTCCCCGGGAGGAAGGGGGTGGGGAGCCGGTAGACCAGGAGGCCCATCAGGACGGCATCGAGTATCCGAGCGGAATGTGCTATCGGAAAGGCCTCGTGAACGAGCGGGGAACGCCTCTCGACGACGATCTCTCCCCCTGGCGCGGACATGTCGTCATCCTCGCAGAAAGGGCCTCCCGAGGGGTCGGGGACCGCCTAGGGAAAGGCGCTCCGCATTGCTAGCGTGACCGACACCTCAGCATCGTCGTGCGGCGCATGCGCGGCACGCAGAAAGGTGCGCAGTGACTGTCGTCGATCTCATCGCTTTCACCCGGCGGAACTGGCGGACCCTCGTGGTCGCCGTGCTCGTCGGAGCCCTGGCGATGGCCGCCTTCTCGTTCCTCACTCCGAAGGTCTACGAGTCGAGCTCGGCCGGATTCGTGATCGCCGCGAGCGACGGCAGCTCGGCCGATGCGATCAGCGGGTCGCAGACCGCAGTGACCCGGGCCAACGCCTACCTGCCGCTGATCTCGAGCAGCGCCGTCTCCGAGCGGATCGAGGCCGACCCGGAGGCGAATCCCGGCGGGGAGGCCCTGAGCGGCCGCCTCACCGCGAGGGTCGCTCCGGGCAGCACCCTGATCGAGGTCACCGCCGCGGCCGGGACCGCGCAGAACGCCGCCGCCCTGGCCAACGGGGCGCTCGCGGCGCTGGCGGCCGTCATCACCGACATCGAGACGCAGTCCACCGCGGACCGCACACCGCAGATCACCGTCGTCCCGCTCGAGAACGCGGAGCCGCCCGCCGCCCCGACGAGCCCCGACTGGGTGCGGAACATCCTGCTCGGCGCCCTGGGCGGCCTCGTGCTCGGCTTCGGTCTCGCCTTCCTCCGCCGGGCCCTCGACATCCGCGTGCGGACCGTCGACGACCTCACCGAGCTCTTCGGCGTCGGCGTCCTCGGCCGCATCCCCAAGGCCGGACGCCCGGGCCGGACCGGCGGCCGCCGCGGCACCGACGCGCTCACCGCGGAGGCGTTCCGCTCGCTCCGGACGGGCCTGCGCTTCTCCAGCGTCGACGAGGAGACGCGCAGCGTCGTGATCACCAGCGCCAACCAGGCCGAGGGCAAGTCCACGATCGCCGCCGGACTGGCCCGCGTCACCGCGGAGTCCGGGCAGCGCACCCTCCTGGTCGACGCGGACCTCCGCCGGCCCTCCGTGGCGCGGATGCTGGACATCGACGGCGCCATCGGCCTCAGCGAGGTCCTCAGCCACCAGATCCCTGTGGACGACGCGATCCGCCCCACCGGCACCGCGGGCCTCTACGCCCTCCCGGCCGGCCACATCCCGCCGAACCCGTCCGAGATGCTCGGCTCCGAGGCGATGCGCGCCCTGGTCGCGCGCCTCTCGAAGGACTACTTCGTCATCATCGACGCCCCGCCCGTGCTGCCCGTCACCGACGCCTCCATCGTCGCGACCGTCGTCGACGGCGTCGTCTTCGTCGTCGCCTCGAACCAGACGCGCCGGCCCGAGGTCGTCGCCGCCCGGCGGATCGTCCAGCAGGTCCGCGCCCGCGTGCTCGGCACCGTGCTCAACATGGTCACCGCCCGCGACGGCGACACCGGGTACTACTACTACGACCGCAAGAACGCGTACTACGCCGAGCCGCAGCCGGCGACGGGGCGCAAGCGCGCGGCGACGGCACCGCGCCGGTCCGAGCTCGCCCCGGTGGAGTCGCGGGCCCTGCCTCCGCAGACGTCCCGCCGGGCGGCTCGATGAGCGGGCGCCTGCTCCTGCTCTGCCATGCGAACGTGGCACGGTCGCCCTCGGCCGAGCTGATCGCGGCGCGCCTGCTCGGCGCCGGCTCCGACTGGCGGGTCGAGAGCGCGGGAACGCACGCGGAGGTCGGCCGCGGGCTCGACCCCGAGCTCAGCGATGCGCTGCGGGCCCGCGGGCTCTCCACGGCCGGGCACCGCGCGCGCCAGGCCGACGGCCGGATGCTCGCCGGCACCGACCCCGTGCTCGTGTTCGAGGCGGGCCAGCGCGAGTGGGTCACCCGCCACTTCCCGGCCGCCGCGCGCCGCACCACCACGGTCCGCCGGGCGGCGCGGCTGGCGGGAGCCGCCCCCGGCGTCCCGCTCCTGCGGCTGCTCGCCGACGACACCGCCCCCTACGGCGCCGAGGACGACTTCGCCGACCCGTTCGGGCGCGGACCGGACGTCGCTGCGGCGGCCGCCGAGGACATCGATGCCCTGCTCCGGGTGATCCTCCCCGCTCTCGGTGCTCTGCCCGTCGGCGCGGAGCCCCCGGCCGCCACCGTCCGGAGCACCCGCCGCTCGCTCCGCCGGGACCGCGCCGCCGAGACGGTCGCGAGGTGACCGCCGAGGGGGTGAGCGTCGTGATCCCGCACTACGGCGACCCCGCGCCCGCGCTCGCCCTCGTCGAGCGGCTCCGCAGCCAGGAGTCGCCCCCCGCCCTCGAGATCGTCGTCGTCGACGACGCCTCCCCGGTCCCGTTCCCGACCGGGACCGACGGAGTGGAGGTCGTGCGGCGCGAGCGGAACGGCGGCTTCGGCGCAGCGGTGAACACGGGCGCCGCCCGGGCGCGACACCCGCTGCTCCTGGTACTCAACAGCGACCTCGTCGTCGGGCCCTCCTTTCTCCGCGACCTGCTCGAGGCGGGACGGCCGTGGCTGCCCGCGGTCGTCGCTCCGGACCTCGTCGACGCGGGCGGGGAGCGGCAGTGGGTCGGCCGGCGCTTCCCACGGCTGCGCCACTACGTCGTGGAGTGGCTCACTCCGCTCGCGCGCTGGCGACCGCGGCTGCACGCGGCCGTCGGCCACGACACCCGGTGCACCCCGGGCGCGACGGTGCCGGTGGACTGGGTGGTGGGCGCCGTGATGCTGCTGCCGGTGGCCGAGTTCCGCGCGGTCGGCGGGTTCGACGAGTCCTTCCACATGAACTGCGAGGAGGTCGACCTCCAGCGCCGGCTGCGCGAGCGCGGCGTGCCCTCGGTCTTCGCCGGCTCCGTCGTCGCCGAGCACACGGGAGGCGGCTCCTCCGACCCCGCGCGCCGACTGGTCTGGCTGGTCGCCTCGCGCCTGCGCTACGCCGGCAAGTGGGGCGGGCGCCCCGCCGCCCTCGCCGCGGCCCTGCGCGCCGCCTCCGCCGTGAACCTCGCCGCCAACGCGGTGCGCGCCGCCGCCGGCAGCGACGTGCGCCCGCTGGCCGTCCTCCGGCGCGAGCTCCGGCTCGTCGCCGCCGCCGAGGCGGCGTCCCGGTGAGCGGGCCCGTGCTCGTGGTGAGCCCGGTCTTCCACGGCTACTGGGAGGCGCTCGAATCGGCGCTGGCCCACCTGGGCGACGACGTGGTCGTCCACCGCTACGACGCCGCGACCGGGCTGGCCCACGTGCGCGACGCCCTCGGCCACCGGCTCCCCGGGGGCCGGCTCCGGCGCTCGTCGATGCGCGCCGAGACCGACCGCGCGATCGCGGCGCTGCGCGCCGTCCGGCCCCGGGCCGTCCTCGTGGTGAAGGGCGACTCCCTCGGCGACGCCTGGTGGGAGGAGGTCGGCCGCGCCGGCGTCCCCGTGGTGCTCTGGCTCTACGACGAGCTCCGCAACATGGGGCACCCCGTCGACCGCCTGCGCTCCCTTGCCGGGGAGGCGGTGTCGATCGTCAGCTACTCCGCCGCCGACGTCGCCGAGCTCGCCCGCGCGGGGGTTCCGGCCGGGCACCTGCCCGACGCCTTCGACTCCCTCCTCTCCTTCCGCCCCCGCCCCTCCTCCGCGGTGACCTTCGTCGGCGCCCGCTACCCCGAGCGCGAGCGCGTGCTGCGGGAGCTCGCGGCCGGCGGGGTCGCGGTCGAGGCGTACGGGCGGCAGTGGTCACGCCATCCCTGGGACGTAGCGCGCACCGGCCGCTGGCGCTCGGCCGGCGTCCCCGCCCGCCGCGACGTCCCGCGGGCGGGCTACTACGGAGTGATGGCCGGCTCGACCGCGACCCTGGCTCTGCACGGCGCGGGCCACGGCGGACTCTCGATGCGCGCCTTCGAGGCGCCGGGCGTCGGGGCGCTGACCCTGATCGACCGGCCCGAGGTGGCGGAGTTCTACGAGGTGGGCAGCGAGGTGCTCGTCTTCGAGGAGCGCGACCAGCTCGTCGAGCACGTGCGGCGGGCGGGCGCGGACCCCTCGTGGGCGCGGCGCATCCGCGAGGCGGGCGCGCGCCGCACGGGCGCCGAGCACACCTTCGTGCACCGGATGCGGGAGGTGAGGGCCCTGTGGCGCTGACGCACCCGACCGACCTGGAGGCCTGGCGCCGCTGGCAGCGCGGCCGCGACCCGCTGCGCACCGCCCGGGCGGCGCTGCGGCGCTCCGAGCCGACCCGCCTGGTGCTGCACGTGCGCGGCGAACGGCCCGCGGTCCTGCTCGCGGTGGAGGCGTCGACGGCGAGCGCCCTCGCCTCGACCGCGGCCTCGCTCGCGCCTCTCGGCGGGGCTCCCGCGGCGGTCCTCGCTCCCTCCGGAGCCGGCGACGCGCTGTCCGGGCTGCTGCCGGGCCGCTGGAGTGCGCACCCGGTCGACCCGGAGGCGGACCCGCCCGCCGAGCTGCGGAGCCTCCGCGCCGTGATCGCCACCGGCCACTTCCTCGCGGCGGGAGCGGCCGCCCACCGCTGGTCCGGGATCCTCGGCGCCCGCTTCCTGGTCGTGCAGCACGGCCTGCTCACCCCCTCCGCCCCGCCGCTCCCGCCCGGAGCGACGCTGCTGGCGTTCTCGGAGGAGGACGCGGCCTTCTGGACCTCCGGCCGCAGCGACGTGGAGACCGAGGTCGTCGGCAGCCAGCTGCTCTGGACCGCGTCGCGCCGCCCGCGCCCCGAGCGGCTCGAGGAGCGGCCCCTGTTCCTCGGCCAGCTGCACGGCGCGGAGCTGCCCCGGCGGACGGCCGCGGCCACCGCCTCCCGCTTCTGCCGCGAGGCGGGCGCCGACTACCGCCCCCACCCCGCCGAGGTCGACCGCCGCTCGCGCTGGCAGCACGCGCGGTGGGAGCGCCGCGGCATCCGGGTGCTCCGCGGCGGCGACCTCGCCGCGCAGGCCCGGCCGGTCGCCTCGATCTTCTCGACCGGGGTCCTCGAGGCCGCGGCCGCCGGGATCCCCGCGTGGGTCGTCTGCGATGACCCGCCCGCCTGGGTGCTCGAGTTCTGGAGCCGGTACCGGCTCGCGCGCTGGGGCGGGGAGACGCCGACCGCGGCTCCGCCCGTCCCGTCCGTCGAGCCGGCCGTCGCCGTCGCCCGCCGGGCACTCGCCATCGCCGAAGGAGGCACCCCGTGACCGTTCTCTGCGTCATCCCCGTGCGCGGGGGCTCGAAGGGCGTCCCGCGCAAGAACGCCCGCCCCGTCGCGGGCCGCCCGCTGGTGGTCTGGAGCATCGAGCAGGCGCTCGCCGCCGGTCTCGACCTGCTCGTGTCGACCGACGACCCCGAGCTGGCCGCGATCGCGGAGGGGGCGGGAGCGGACGTGCCGTTCCTCCGGCCCGCCGAGCTGGCGCGCGACGAGACGGCGACCGAGTCCGTCGTGCTCCACGCGATCGAGCACCGGGCCGCGCTGGGGCGCCGCCCGGACGCGGTGATGCTGCTCCAGGCGACCTCGCCGATCCGGCTCCCGGGCACCCTCGCCCGCGCGCTCGAGCAGTTCGCCTCGACGGGGGTCGACTCGCTGGTGGGCGTCGTCCCGCAGACGCCGTTCCTCTGGCGGCTGCAGGAGGGGGCCGCCGTGCCGCAGTACGACGTCACGGCCCGGCCGCGGCGCCAGGACCTCGCCGAGGCCGACTTCTTCTACCGCGAGACCGGGTCCCTCTACCTCACCCGCACCGAGGTCTACGAGCGCGAGCGCAACCGGATCGGCGGCCGGGTCGGCCTGTTCGTCATGGACGAGGCGGAGGGCGGGGACATCGACACCGAGGCGGACCTCGCGGTGGTCGAGCAGACCCTCCTCAGCCTGTCGGCGGGAGGCGGCGCATGATCATCGACCGGCACCTCGCCCCGTTCATCGTCTTCGCCGAGGACCCGGTGCTCACCGCGCTGGCCAAGATCAACGCGAACAAGCAGCGGATCGTCTTCTGCGTCGACGGGCACGGGATCCTCCGCGGGTCGGTGTCCGACGGGGACTTCCGCCGCTGGATCATCGCGAACCCGACGGCCTCCCTCGACGTCCCGGCCCTCGCCGTCGCGAACACCGCCGTCCGCACGGCGGGAGCGGACGAGCCGGCCACCGCGATCGCCGCCCGGCTCGGCCGCGACGGGATCAGCCACCTCCCGCTCGTCGACGACCGCGGGCACCTCGTCGCGATCGCGGTCGAGGGCGACCGGGCGCTGCGGATCGGCCGCCACGAGGTGGGCGACGGCCACCCGGCCTTCCTGATCGCGGAGATCGGCAACAACCACAACGGATCGGTCGATCTGGCGCGGCGGCTGGTCGACCTCGCGGTCGAGGCGGGCGCCGACGCGGTGAAGTTCCAGCTGCGCGACCTCGACTCCCTCTACCGGCGCGCCGGCGGGGCCACCGCGGGGGAGGACCTCGGCGCCCAGTACACGATCGACCTCCTGCGCCGCTTCTCGCTGCCCGCCGAGCCGCTCCTCCGGGTCTTCGACCACGCGGCCGAGGCCGGGATCGACATCCTCTGCACCCCGTGGGACGCCCCGAGCGTGCAGGCGCTCGTCGACTACGGGATCCCGGGCCTCAAGATCGCCTCGGCGGACCTCACCAACCACGGGCTGATCGAGGACGCCGGCACCCGGGGACTGCCCCTGCTGCTCAGCACCGGGATGTCCCGCGAGTCCGAGATCCTCGAGTCGGTCGCGCTGCTGCGCTCGCTCGGCACCTCCTTCGCCCTGCTGCACACCCAGTCGACGTACCCGGCGCCCTACCGCGACCTCAACCTCGCCTACCTCGACCGGCTCGCCGAGATCGGCGGCGGCGTCGTCGGCTACTCCGGCCACGAGCGGGGCTGGCACGTCCCGGTCGCCGCGGTCGCCCGCGGGGCCCGCATCGTCGAGAAGCACTTCACGGTCGACCGGGGGATGGAGGGCAACGACCACACGGTGTCCCTGCTCCCGGACGAGTTCCGCCGCATGGTCGGCGAGATCCGCGACATCGAGGACTCGCTCGGCACGCGCGACGCCCGATCGGTCTCGACGGGCGAGTCGATGAACCGCGTCTCGCTCGCGAAGTCGCTGGTCGCCTCCCGCGACCTCTCGATCGGGGACGTGGTGCGCGCCGCCGACGTCGTCGTCCGCAGCCCCGGCCGGGGCCTCCAGCCCAACGAGCTGCCGCAGCTGCTCGGCCGCGCGCTCCACCGCGACGTCGAGGAGGGCGGGTTCTTCTTCGCCGGCGACCTGCGCGAGAGCACGCCGTCCGGCCGGCCGTTCCGGTTCCGCCGCCCCTGGGGCCTGCCGGTGCGGTACCACGACCACGCGGCGCTCGCCACGGAGTCGAACGCCGACTTCCTCGAGTTCCACTTCTCGTACCGCGACCTGGAGATCGAGCCGGACGACGTGTTCACCCGCCGCCTCGACTCCGGCTTCACCACCCACCTGCCGGACCTGTTCGCGGGCGACTTCCTCGTCGACCTCGCCTCCTTCGACGACGACGTGTGGGAGCGCTCGATCGCGGAGGTGCAGCGCACCGTCGAGACCACCCGGAGCCTCGCGCGCTGGTTCCGCCAGGAGGAGGACCCGATGATGGTCGTCACGATGGGCGGCTTCACCCGCCACGCGCACGTGGCTCCGGATCAGCGCGCTCCCCTCTACGAGCGCGTTGCCGACGCCCTCGAGCGCATCGACACGAGCGGCGTCCGCGTGCTGGCGCAGACCCTCCCGCCCTACCCGTGGCTCATGGGCGGGCAGCAGTTCCACAACCTCTTCGTGGACCCGCGCGACACCGCGGAGTTCGCGGCCGCCACCGGCACGCCGCTCTGCCTCGACGCCTCGCACACCAAGCTCGCGGCGAACCACCTCGGGCTCGCCTTCTCGGAGGCGGTGGCGCTGCTCGCTCCGCTCAGCGCGCACCTGCACCTCGTCGACGCGACGGGTGTCGACGGCGAGGGGGTGCAGATCGGCGAGGGCGAGATCGACTGGCCGGACTTCGCGGCGTCGCTCGACGAGCTGGCGCCCGGGGTGCCGTTCATCCCCGAGATCTGGCAGGGGCACGTCAACAGCGGCGAGGGCTTCTGGACCGCGCTCGAGCGGCTGGAGGAGTGGCTGTGACCCCGCTCGCGCTCTGGGCGGTGCCGGTCGGCGAGTTCGGCGGGGTGGCCCGCCACGTCCTCGACGCCGCACGGCGCGGGATCCCCGGCCACCGGCTCGTCGTGCTCTGCCCGGAGGGAGCGCTCGCCGAGCGGCTGCGGGAGCAGGGCTCGGCCGTGACGACCGGGCGCTTCGGAGTGTCCGCCGGTGCCGCCGCCTCCGTGGCGACCCTGCGCGCGACCGCGGCGGCTCTCCGCCCGGCGGTCGTCCACTCCCACCTCGCCCACGCCGACCTCGTGACCGCGGCGACCCCGCTGCCCCGCGGGGTCCGCCGCGTCACGACGGAGCACGGCATCGCCGGGCCCGACGTCTACCACCGCACCGCACTGCGGGCGCGGACGACCGCGGCGGCGCACCACGCGCGGCTGCGGTCGTTCGACGGCGCGATCGCCGTCTCGGAGGCCACCCGCCGCACCATGATCGAGAAGTGGCGTCCGAGCCTGCCGGTGCAGGTCGTGCTGAACGGAGTCGACGCCGCGCCCCGCGACCGCGAGCCGGGGGAGCCGGGCTCCCTCCGGGTCCTCTCGCTCGCGCGCCTGGCGCCGGAGAAGCGCCTGGACGCGCTGCTCGAGGCCTTCGCGGTGCTGCGCCGGCGCGTCCCCGGCGCCACGCTGACCGTCGCCGGCGAGGGACCGCTCGACGGCGCCCTGCGCGCCCGGGCCGAGCGGCTCGGCCTCGGCGACGCCGTGTCGTTCCCCGGCTTCGCCGATCCGGAGGCGGCGCTCGCCGCGGCGGACGTCGTCGCCCAGCTCTCGGTCTGGGAGAACTGCTCCTACACGCTGCTCGACGCGGCCGCCCGCGGGATCGGCGTGGTCGCCTCCGCGGTGGGCGGGAACCCCGAGATCGTCGAGCGGGACTCGCTGGTCGACGCCGACGACCCGGAGGCGGTGGCCGCGGCGCTGGAGCGGCAGGCGTCGAGGGCCGCGGCTCCTCGCGCCGTGCGGGACGTCTCCATCATGTGCGGCGGGATCGCCGCCGTGTACGAGGGGGTGGCGGCGTGAGCGGCGGGTCCCTGCGACCGGGGCTGCGCACCCTCCTCTCGCTGGCCGGCGCCGCCTCTCCGGGCTGGATCACCGCCGCCGTCGCGGGCTCCCTCGCGCTCGCGATCCTCGACACCCTGGGCGTCGCCGCGATGGTGCCGCTCATGGCGCTGCTCACCGGGACCGACACCACCACGGGCGCGCTCGGCGTCCTCTCCGGCGTCCTCGGCTCGACGGACGTCCAGACCCTCCTCCCGATCATCGCCGGCTTCGTCGCGGTCGTCTTCGTGCTCAAGAGCGCCGGGACGATCGTCTTCCGGTGGTGGCTGCTCGGCCGCACCACGCGGATATCGGCCGACGCTGCGACGGAGCTGCTCCGGCGGTACGTCCTCGCGCCCTACGCCGTCCACCGCTCCCGGCGCCTCGCCGAGGTGTACCGGACCATCAACGACGCCAGCGCGCAGGCGGCCGGCGTGCTGCTCGGCGTGATCGGCATCGCCTCCGACCTGCTGGTGCTCGTCGCGATCGTGGCGATCCTGCTGGTCGCCTCGCCGGTCGCGACCCTGTTCGCGGCCGTCTTCTTCGCGGTGCTGCTCGGCGGCGTCCAGGCCCTCCTGCGGCGGCGGCAGGGCCGGATCGGCGAGGAGATGGCGGAGGCGGCGCTGGAGTCGTGGCAGTACCTGCTCCCCTCGCTCGACGGGTTCCGCGAGGCGCGCCTCACCTCGAGCGCGGCGAGCCTGGTCGCCGGCTTCAGCGGGGCCAAGCGCCGCAGCGCCCAGGCTCTGCGCTCCCTCTCGCTCGTCTCGGAGCTGCCGAAGTACCTGCTCGAGATCGGCTTCGTCGTCGCCGTCGTGGGCGTCTCGGGGATCCTGGTCGCCACCGGCTCCGGCGCCGAGGCGCTCTCCGTCCTGGGCGTCTTCGCGGCCGCCTCCCTCCGCGCCCTGCCGACCCTCAACCGCGTCTCGGCCACCTTCGCGATCGTGCGCAGCGGGCAGGCGGGTCTGCGGATCGTCTCCGAGGCGGCCGAGGAGCTCGCCTCTGAGGGGGCGCACGACGAGAGGCCCGGGCCGGGCGGCCGCTACTCCGGCGACATCGCGCTCGAGCACGTCACGTACCGCTACGCCGACTCCGACGTGGACGTGGTGCGGGACGTCTCCCTGGTGATCCAGCGGAACGCCACGACCGCCTTCGTCGGATCCAGCGGCGCCGGCAAGAGCACCCTCCTCGACCTGGTTCTCGGCCTGCTCCCGCCCACGAGCGGCCGGATCCTCTGCGGCGGGCGGCCGATCGACGAGGACCCCGCGGCCTGGTACGCGGGGCTCGGCGTGGTGCCGCAGGACGTGTTCCTCCTGGACGCGACCGTCGCCGCGAACGTCGCCTTCGGGGTCCCGGCGGCCGAGGTCGATCACGAGCGCGTGCGCGAGGTGCTGCGGACGGCGCAGCTCGAGGAGTTCGTCGGCGGGCTGCCGCAGGGTCTGGACACCCGCGTGGGCGAGCGCGGCGTCCGCCTCTCCGGCGGCCAGCGCCAGCGGCTCGGCCTCGCCCGGGCGCTGTACCGGCGCCCCTCCGTCCTCGTCCTCGACGAGGCGACCTCGGCGCTCGACAACCGCACGGAGCACGAGATCTCGCGTGCCGTCGCCGAGCTGCACGGCAGCATGACCGTCCTCGTGGTCGCCCACCGGCTCTCGACCGTGCGCGGCGCCGACCGGCTGCTCTTCCTCGACGGCGGCCGGATCGAGGGGGCCGGCACCTTCGAGGAGGTGCGGGCCGCGCACCCCGGCTTCGCCCAGCTCGTAGCGCTCGGAGAGCTCTCGTGAGCGGGGGAGGCCCGCGGTGGTGACGCTCGGCGACGTCCGCTCGGCGCTGCTGGCGCCCCTCCGCCGACGGGGCACGACGGTGCTGCTGCCCGGCGAGTCGTTCGGGGTCGGGAACCTCGCCTACTTCTGGCTGCAGGCCCACGCCCGCCGGAGCCGCGGGGTGCCGACCGCGGTGCGTGCGACGCGGAGGACCGCGGAGTGGGCGGAGGTCTTCCCGCGGGTCCTCGAGGAGCTCGTGGTGCCCCCGGCGGAGATGTCGTTCTTCAGCCCCCGCGAGTTCGGGAGCGTCCACCAGGAGCTCGGCGTGGAGTTCACGACGGACGAGCTGGCGGACTTCGTCGCGACGATGCTGCTCCCGCCCGGCGGTCCCTTCACCGCTCTGGTGGCGGCGGCGCGACCGGAGGCGGACCTCACCGTGAACATCCGGCGCGGCGACTACTACAGCGTCCCGGCCTTCCGCGGCCGCTACTCCTTCGACGTGGTCGAATACGTCGACGCGGCGCTCGCCCTGGCCCGCGAGCGGGAGCCCGTGCGCAGCGTCCTGATCGTGTCGGACGACCTCGACTGGTGCCGGGTGAAGCTGGCCCGCGTCCTCGAGGGCCTCGAGGTGCGCTTCCCGGGGGCGGGGACGCCGGTGCCGCAGCAGCTCGCCCTGCTGGCCGCGTCCCGCCGCCTCGTGCTGACGAACTCGACCTTCTCGTACTGGGGCGCTCATCTCGGCGACCACGTGCACGGCGGCGCCGACGTGATCGCGCCGTGGTTCCACAGCCGCGCGTGGAACGGAGGGGCGGCGACGCAGCTCGACCCGCGCTGGCGGGTGGTCCGCGACCTCCCCGGCGGCTGGGACGGCTGACGCGGCGAGTCGGAGGCGGGCGGCGGCGCGGGGCTCGCGGGCGCCGGTGGGGGCTGCGGGCGGGCGGCTCCGGGGCGCGACCGGGCGTGGACGGCCGCGGGCTCTCGGCTCCGGGCTCGCGGCTCCGGGCCTCAGCGCAGGACGTGGCCCTCGACGTCGACGGGAGCCCGGGCGGTGAGGCGCTTCAGCCGCATCGCGGGGCGCTCGACCAGCAGCCAGCTCGCCCACGCGAGGGGGACCGTCGCTGCGACCGAGAGCGCGATGTACGCCCAGAGCGGCACGTCGGCTCCGGCTCCGACGATCGCCAGCGAGAGCAGCTGCTGCACGGGGAACGCGTAGATGTACATCCCGTAGGAGACGTCGTGGGTCGCGCCCACCCGGCGGAGGGGGAGCCGGGCGCCGAGCGCGACCATCAGATAGGCGAGGGGGAGGCCGGCGAGCACGCGGTAGAGGCCGGTCGCGATCACGAGGACGAGCAGCACGGCCGCGATGGCGGTGAGCGCGCCCGTCAGGGGGAGGCGGTCGCGGTACAGGTGCACGAGCGCGCCGGCGAGGAAGTACCCGACGAGCGTCACCGTCTGGTTGAGGGGCGCCGGGAACGGGACGAGGTCCGTCGCGAGCACCGCCGCGACGAGGGTGAGGCCCGCGAATCCCGTGACCACGAGAGGGCGCACCCAGCGCGCGGGCGCCAGGGAGACGAGCAGGCCGATCACGACGTAGCTGACGAACTCGTAGAACAGGCTCCAGAGCGAGCCGTTCCACGCGCCCGGGTAGGGCACGGAGCCGAGCATCTCCGCGATGCCGTACTCCCGGATGTAGAGGGCCGCATCGGCGACCACGAAGCGCACCGCCCCGGCCGCGCTGTACTCGCCGGCTCCGAGGAGGAGCGACGCGAGCGGTGCGGCGACGAAGGCCACGACCAGGAGCGAGACGAGGAAGGCGGGATAGATGCGGAGGAAGCGCCGCCAGAGGAAGTCGACCAGCGATCGCGAGCGCAGCCGGCTCGCGGTGATCAGGAAGCCGGAGGTGGCGAAGAACCCGCCGACCGCCCAGGCGCCGAGGGTGGAGCCGCCGAACCCGGGGTCGTCGCCGTAGCCGCCGAGGGGGAAGGAGTGCGACACCATGACGAGGACCGCCAGCCCGAGCCGCAGGGCGTTGATGCTGTTCGACCGCGGGTCGAAGGCGGAGCCGACGGTCGGGCGCGTGCGCGGGCGTGGCGCGCGGGCGGGCGCGGCGGTGCGCCGGCCGTTCTCCTGGCGGGTCATGCGCACATCCTGCTGACCCCGGCCGCCGCCGTCGATCGGGCGTGGGACGCGCCGCGCTCCTCCCGGAGGGCCCGCGCGCCAGCAACGACACGCGCTCCACCCCTGCGGACCCGCCGCGGAGCTGACGCGGACTGACGTGCGGCCTGCGGCTGATCCCTCTCCGCCCCGTCGTCCCTCCGTCGCCCTCTCCGCGAGACGCCGCTCCGGTAGCGACACGCCGGAGCGGGCGTACCGGAGCGGCACCTCGTGGCAGGCGGTCGGATCACGCCGGTCGGATCACGCCGGTCAGAGCAGCCCGTCCGTGAGGTGGTCCGGCGTGCCGAAGCGGTGGGCCGTGATCGACACGGCCTGCTCGCGGAGGAACGGCAGCAGCTCCAGCCGGCCCGCCTCGGTCGCCGGGCCGGCGTAGACCGCGAGGTCGGGGCGCCCGCCCGTCACGGCCGTCACCGTCGCGGCGGACGCGCCCAGCAGGCGCACCCGTCCGGCGCCGTGCGCGCGCACCCGCGCCTCCCACGCCGCGTCGTCCTCGACCACGACGGCGCCGGCCGCCTCGTCGAGACCGGCGGCGAGCTGCGGAGGCAGCGCCGCGGCGCTCGAGACGACCACCCGTGCCTGCGCGGTCGCCGCCGCGACGGCCACCCGCACGAGCGAGCCCAGCGGCTCCCCGGCGGCCAAACGCACCAGCACGGCGGAGTCGTAGGGCAGGCGGCGGAAGACGTTGCGCTCCGCCTCCAGCCCCGTCACGTCGCGAGGAGCGCTCGCGGCCCACGCCGCCGCGCAGCTGCGCGCCGTCCGCTCCACCGCGGCGTGCTCCTCCGCCGGGAGCTCCGCGCGCGACGCGGCGAGCAGGCGGGCGGCCGGTCCGACGACCGGAGCGGTCGCCTCCGACGGCGCCGCGGTCCAGGAGCCCAGGCCGAGCAGGTAGTCCGGCCCGCCCGCCTTGGTGCCCGGGCCGACCGCCGACTTCTTCCAGCCGCCGAACGGCTGGCGCTGCACGATCGCCCCGGTGATCCCGCGGTTCACGTAGAGGTTGCCCGCCTCGATCCCGTCGAGCCAGGTGCCGATCTCCTCCGGGTCGAGCGCGTGCAGGCCCGAGGTGAGCCCGTAGTCGACCTCGTTGACGATCGCGATCGCCTCGTCGAGGGTCGCCGCCGTCATGATCCCGAGGATCGGCCCGAAGTACTCGGTGCGGTGGAACTCGGAGCCGCGGCGCACGCCGTCGCGGACGCCGGGGCTCCACAGGCGTCCGGAGTCGTCGAGGCTCCGCGGCTGCAGCAGCCAGGTCTCACCGGCGCCGAGCACGGTCAGGCCGCGCAGCAGCTTGCCCTCGGCGGGTTCGATCACCGGCCCCATCCGCGTCGCGGGGTCGGTCGGGTAGCCGACCGTGAGGGAGGAGACCGCGTCGAGCAGCTGCGCGCGGAACCGCTTCGAGCGCGCGACGGAGCCGACCAGCACCACGAGCGAGGCGGCGGAGCACTTCTGGCCCGCGTGCCCGAAGGCGCTCGTCACCACGTCCTTCACCGCCAGGTCGAGGTCGGCCGAGGGGGTGACCACGATCGCGTTCTTGCCGCTCGTCTCGGCGAGCAGCGGGAGGTCGTTCCGGAAGGAGCGGAACAGCTCCGCCGTCTCGTAGGCGCCGGTGAGGATCACGCGGTCGACCTGCGGGGAGGCGATCAGGTCGCGCCCCAGCTCCTCCTCCGGCAGGCGGAGCAGGCGCAGGGCCTCGCGGGGCACGCCCGCCGCCCACAGCGCCTCGGCCACCACGGCGCCGCAGCGCGCGGTCGGACCGGCGGGCTTGAGCACCACGGCGGAGCCGGCCGCGAGCGCCGCGAGGACGCCGCCGGCCGGGATCGCGACCGGGAAGTTCCACGGCGGAGCGACCAGGGTCAGCGCGGCCGGGTGGAAGCGGGCGCCGTCGACCGCGTCGAGCTCGAGGGCGCGCTCGGCGTAGTAGTGGGCGAAGTCCACGGCCTCCGAGACCTCGGGGTCGCCCTGGTCGAGGGTCTTGCCGCCCTCGGCCGCCATGACCTCGAGCAGCTCGGCGCGGCGCGCCTCCAGCTCGTCGCCCGCGCGGTGCAGGATGCGGGCGCGCTCCTCGGCCGGGACGTCGCTCCAGCCGCTGCCGCGGGCGCCGGAGAGCACCGACTCCAGCTCGTCGAGGGTGCCGATCGTGGCGGCCTCGATCGCGTCGGCGCCGGCCCGGGAGGAGGGGACGCGCGCGAGGATCGCCTGCGCCCACTCGCGGTTCGCGGCGACGGACGGGTCGGTGTCGGGGGTGCCGCGGAAGTCGCCCGGTCCCGGACGGCCGCTCGCGGCGAACCGGTCGGGCACGCGGTGCGCCGGGGGGACGGCCCCGTCGAGGGCGGCGACGGAGGCGCGGAACCGCTCCTCCTCCCGCGCGAAGAGCGCCGGGTCGGCCTCGAGCTCGAAGACGGCCGACATGAAGTTCTGGCTCGACGCGCCCTCCTCCAGCCGGCGGATCAGGTAGGCGATCGCCACGTCGAACTCGGCCGGCGCGACGACCGGCGTGTAGAGCAGGAGCGAGCCGACCGTGCGGCGCACCGCCTCCGCCTGGCCCTGGGCCATGCCGAGGAGCATCTCGTACTCGATCCCCTCGCGGACGCCGCGGGTGCCGGCGAGCAGCCACGAGTACGCGACGTCGAAGAGGTTGTGCCCGGCGACGCCGACCCGCACGTTGCGGATCCGCTCCGGGTGCAGCGCGTAGTCGACGACGCGCTTGTAGTTCGTGTCGGAGTCCTGCTTGCTGCTCCAGGTCGCCAGCGGCCAGCCGTGGACCGAGGCCTCGACCTGCTCCATCGGCAGGTTCGCGCCCTTGACCAGGCGCACCTTGATGCCGGCGCCGCCGCGGGCCCGGCGGGCGGCGCTCCACTCCTGCAGGCGGATCATCGCCGAGAGCGCGTCCGGCAGGTAGGCCTGCAGCACGATGCCGGCCTCGAGGCCGAGGAACTCCGGCCGGTCGAGGATGCGGGTGAAGACCGCGATGGTGAGGTCGAGGTCCTTGTACTCCTCCATGTCGAGGTTGATGAACTTCTGCGGCGAGGACGCGGCGGCCCGGGCGAACAGCGGCGCCAGCTCCTCCACGATGTCGTCGACCGCGGCGTCGAAGGCCCACGGGTTGTGCGGGGCGGTGCTCGAGGAGACCTTGATCGAGACGTAGTCGACGTCGTCGCGGGCGAGGAGCCGGTGCGTCCCCTCCAGGCGGCGGTGGGCCTCCTCGCGGCCGAGGACGGCCTCGCCGAGCAGGTTCATGTTGAGCCGGACGCCGTCGCGGCGGATCGCGGCGATGGCCGGGCCCAGGCGGGAGTCGGTCGCGTCGATGATCAGGTGGCCGACCATCCGTCGCAGCACCCGGCGCGCGATCGGCACCACGACGTCCGGGAGGAGCGGCGCCATGACGCCGCCGAGGGCGACCGCGCCGCGCATCGGAGCCGGGAGGAAGGACGGCACGCCGCCCGCGATCGCCTTCAGCGCCGCCGCCGCGACGCGGGTGTCCTCGGGGCGGACGACGCCGTCGACGAAGCCGACCGTGAAGTCCAGGCCGGCCGGGTCCTTCAGCACGCCCGCCAGCTGCGCCCCGGAGGCGTCGATCGGGATCGCGGACGCCTCGCGCAGCCAGCGCCGCACCAGCGCGACGCTCTCGTCGACCAGGCGGGGATCGATCGAATCGGCGGACGGACCGTCGGCGGCGGGGCCGGTGGCGAGAGCGGGGCTGGCGAGATCCGTCATGGTGCGGTCCTTCTGCTCTGAGGTGGGTGCCTTCAGTATTCGACCGACTACCGTTGAGCAGAAGCGACCGTTCCTTACCGGTACCGGTCAGCTCAGCTGAACGATCGGAGAGACGCCGTGCTCGATGTCCGCCGCCTGGTCCTGCTCCGCGAGGTGGCCATCCGCGGCACTCTCGCCGCCGCGGCCGAGGCCCTCGCCTACAGTCCCTCCGCCGTCTCGCAGCAGCTCGCCGTGCTCGAGCGCGAGGCCGGCGTCGAGCTGCTGCGGAAGGCGGGCCGGCGCGTGCAGCTCACACCCCAGGCCGAGATCCTGGTCGAGGCGGCCGGCGAGGTGATGGCCCTGCTCGAGCGGGCGGAGGCGGCGCTCGCGGCCTCGGGGGAGTCGGTGACCGGGCGGGTGCGCGTCGCGGTGTTCCAGTCGGCCGCGCTCGCGCTCATGCCGGGCGCGCTCCGGGCCGTCGCCGACCGCTTCCCGGAGGTGCGCGTCGAGATGGTGCAGCGCGAGCCCGAGGGTGCGCTGCACGAGACGTCGTGGGCGCGGGAGTTCGACCTCGTCGTCGCCGAGCAGTACCCCGGCCACTCGACCTCCTGGCTGCCCGGACTGGTGCGCAGCGACCTGACGACCGACGCGATCCGCCTCGCCGTGAGCCACGACTCCGCCGTCGTCGACCTCGCCTCGGCCCGCGACTCCGCCTGGGTGATGGAGCCGCGCGGCACCGCGAGCCGCCACTTCGCCGAGCAGACCTGCCGGGTCGCGGGCTTCGAGCCGGACGTCCGCTTCGAGACCGCCGACCTGCAGGCGCAGATCCGCCTCGCCGCCTCCGGCCACGCCGTCGCCCTGATGCCCGACCTGGTCTGGGCGGGCGAGGCCCCGGACTGCCGCCTCCTCGAGCTGCCCGGCACGCCCCGCCGCACGATCTTCACCGCCCAGCGCGAGGCGCAGCTGGCGTCGCCGGCCGTGCGGGTGTTCCGGGAGTGTCTGGCGGAGGTGGCGGGGCGGTTCGCGTGAGCGGGGGTGTGAGGCGGTGCGGTTCGCGTGAGCGGGGGCGTGAGGCGGTGCGGTTCGCGTGAGCGGGGGGCGTGTGGCGGTGCGTGTGGCGGGGTGTTGCGCCGGTGTCCTGCGCGCGCCGCCCCGAGGACGGCGGGGATGTGCGGTGTCGGCTGCGGTGATCCCTCCCTCCACAGGAGGGCTTCACGCCGGTTCTCCACGGATATGACGATCCGTCGCTTCCGTATCGGTGGTCGCTGATTGAATACACGTATGACGATGATCAGCGGGTCGACAGCAGCGGAGGCGGTGCTCAGCGAGGTGCGTGCTCGCGGCGACCGGGCCGCCGCGCTGGCCCGTTCGGCGTCCCCGCTGCTCCTGGCCGCGGCCGAGGAGCTGCACGCCGGGCACCGGGCCGCGCTCGAGCATCCGGAGTCGTTCGCCCGCGGCTCGGCGCCCCACGCGTCGAGCGACCTCGCCGAGCGGTCGATCCGCGCGGAGTTCGCGGTCGCCCTCGGAGTCTCCGAGCGGGTCGCCTCCCGCGAGCTCGACCACGCGCGCCTCCTCGTCGAGGACCTGCCGACCACCCGCGCCGCCCTCGCCGGGGCGCGCCTGCGGTGGGAGGCGGGCCAGGTCGTCTGCGCCGTCGCGGCCACCCTGCCTCCGGGCTCCCGCGCCGCGTTCGATACGCGGGCGGCCGAGCTCGCGGCCCGCACCACGCCGACCCAGCTGCGGCGCGCTCTGGCCCGACTGCGGGAGGAGCTCCACGAGCAGCCCCTCGCCGAGCGCCACCGACGTGCCCGCGAGGACCGCGCGGTCTGGCTGACCCCCGAGGTCGACGGCATGGCGACGCTCTGCGCCCTCCTCCCCGCCCCGGTCGCCGTGGGGGCGTACAGCCGCCTCGACCGGATCGCCCGAATCCTCCGCGACGGCGCCGAGGGGCCGGCGGGGGCGGAGCCGCCTGCCGCCACGGATGCGGGCTCCTGCGGGGCGGAGGCGAGCGGGACGACCGGGGCGGAGCCGACCGGAATCACCGGGGCGTGCGACGTCGACGCGATCTCCGGAGCGGGCGACGAGCGGACCCTCGCCCAGCTGCGAGCCGACGCTCTGGCCGACCTCCTCTGCGAGGCGGACGTCATCGGCACGGCGCCCGACCCGGTCGGCGCCGATCGGCCCGTTCCGACCCTCGTCACCGGCGTGCGCGCCGAGGTGCGGGTCACCCTGTCGGCGAGCACCGCGTCCGGCGCCGACGACGCCTCCGCCGAGCTCGACGGCTACGGCCCGATCCCGGCGGACGTCGCCCGGAGCCTCGTCCCCGCGACCGTCACCCGCGTGCTGACCGAGCCCCGGACGGGCGCCGTCCTCTCGGTCGGGCGCACACGCCGACTGCCGCACCGCGAGCTGCGGCTCCTCCTCCAGCTCCGCGACGTGACCTGCCGCTTCCCCGGCTGCACCCGCTCCGCCGCGAGCGCCGAGGCCGACCACGTCGTCGAGTGGCGAAACGGCGGCGGCACCGACCCCGCCAACCTCGCCAGCCTCTGCGTCGCCCACCACCACGTGCGGCACGGCGACCGCTGGGCCTACGTCCTCCACCCCGACGGCACCGCCGACTGGACCACCCCCACCGGCCGCCGCATCACCACGCGCCCGCCGGGCCTCGAGGCACGACTCCGTCCAGGCCCACCGGCGACCCCGAGGTTCGCGGACCGGCCGCCGCCGTTCTGACACGCTGCCGTTCTGACGTGCTGACGTGCTGACGTGCTGACACGCTGACACGCTGACGTGCTGACGTGCTGACGTGCTGACGTGCTGACGTGCTGACGTGCTGACGTGCTGCCGTGCTGCCGTGCTGCCGTGCTGCCGTGCTGCCGTGCTCCCGTGCTGCCGTGCACCCCTGAGGGAATCGGCCGTCGGGCGGGTTCGGCCCGTTGCGCGGGTTCGCACTGGTGATCGGGCCGTGAGTCGCTCGGGAGCGAGTGCTCAGCGCCCTACCGCCGCGCCACTGCCGCTCGGATCCGCGCCTTCGCTCGGGTTCACGCGGCCGCACCGCCGCGCCACTGTCGCTGAGGCGCGGACCGTCACCGGGGCCGCACCGTCGCCTGACGCCGTGCCGACACCAGGGCCGTGCCGCCGCCTTGCGCCCTGCCGCCGTTCGGCCACCACGATCCGGCACCTCGGCACCTCGGCACCTCGGCACCTCGGCACCTCAGCGCGCGCCGAACCGCCGTCGAGCGCCGTCGCGTCGGGCCGCCGTTCGGGCAGCGCGTCTCGCGACTGTGCTGGCGCCCCGCACGGCCCCACGGCTGATCCGGCGGGGTGCGCAGTCCGGGCACGCCCGCGCGGTCAGTCGGCGACGCGGAGGAGCACCTCGCCCGTCGTCCCGCCCCGCGGCCGCCCCGCAGCCGTCCCGCCGCCGCGACGCAGCCGTCCCGCCGCCACGACGCTACGCCGCCAGGAAGCGGTCCGCCGTCCGCAGCGAGAGCGCCATCGTCGCGAGCGCCGGGTTCGCGATCAGCGCGCTCGGGAACACCGAGTTGTCGCACACCCAGAGGTTCGGCACGTCGAAGCTGCGGCCGTCCGCGTCGATCACGGCGTCGCCCGCGTCGGTGCCCATCCGCACGGTGCCGAGAGTGTGCGCCGTGCGCGCCATCACCCGCGTGCTCGTCGCGCCGGCAGCCTCCACGATCGCGGTCATCGTCCGGATCGCGTGCCGGTCGATCGCCTCCTCGTTGGCGCCCGCCGAGAACGTGATGCGCGCCTTCGGCACCCCGTGCTCGTCCAGCTCGTCGGTCAGCTCCAGCCGGTTGCCGTCGGCGGGCAGGCACTCCGCGTTGATCCCGACGCCCGCCGCGAAGCGGTAGCCGTCGAGCGCGTCCATCAGATCGCGGCCCCAGAGTCCCGCGCCGCGGGCGAGCGTCGTCGCGTAGGTCAGCGGCATCACTCCGAGGCTCTGGATCAGGTAGCCGCCCGCGAAGTCCGCGTCGGCCGGGCGGACGGTGTCCTCGGTGATCACCGAGGAGGGGTAGCCGCGGTAACCGCGCATCTCGTTCTCGAAGGTGCCCCAGACCTGGGTCGCCCCGTGCGCCAGGAAGTTGCGGCCCACCTGGCCGCTGCTGTTCGCGATGCCGGTGTGCAGGAGGAGCCGGGGCGTCTCGACGCCGCCCGCGCAGAGGAACAGGGCGGAGCAGCGCTGCCGGTGCTCCACTCCGCCGCTCGTGTAGACCACGGCGCACACGCGGCCCGCGGCGTCCAGCTCGATGCCGTGCACGAACGAGTCGGCCCGGATCTCGGCACCGGCCCGCACCGCCTCCGGCAGGTAGGTCACGTCCATGCTCGTCTTCGCGCCGGTCCGGCAGCCCTGATGGCACTGGCCGCAGTTGACGCAGGAGGGCCGGCCGTCGTCCCGCGGGCCGCTGAGCACGGCGGCGGGCGCGTCGGTCGCGCGCATCCCGATCGCCGCGCAGCCGCGCAGCATCATGTCGGCCGAGGCGTTCCGCGCGAGCGGGCCCTGCAGGTAGCGGCGCGACGGGTCCCACGGGTACTCGGCCGGGCCCGCCACTCCGATCGTCGCCTCCACCTTCTCGATGTACGCGGTGAGCTCGGCGTGCTCGATCGGCCAGTCGCGGCCGACGCCGGAGTCGCTCCGGAGCCGCAGGTCGCGCGGGTCGGGGCGGGGCGTGAACGCGCCCCAGTGCAGCGTCGAGCCGCCGACCCCGCGGCCGCTGTTGTTCTGCCCGAAGGCGGTGGGGGTCTCGCCTCCGCTGAGGCGCTCCTCCATCCAGTTGATCTCGACGGCCGCCGTCTCGTCGGCGGTGTGGCCGAGCGGATCTAAGTGCGGCCCGGCCTCGAGGGCGACGACCCGCAGCCCTCGAGCGGCGAGCACCGAGAGCAGGGGCGCTCCGCCTGCCCCGGTGCCGATCACGACGGCGTCGACCGTCTCGTCGAGCGGGAAGCGGCGCATGCCGGTCGTGTTCATCGGTGACTCCTCGTCGTCGGTTCCCAGGTCTCGCGGTCGTCGGCGCCGAGCAGGCGGAAGCCCGTCACGAGCGGCAGCGTGTCGCCGCCGCTGGCGTAGCCGTCGTAGCCGATCCGCGCCATCGACGCGGGGTGCGCCAGCCACTGCTTCACGAGGTCGACGCGGCAGTCCTCGAACCAGGCGGTCAGCTGCTCGGCACCGAGCCCGCCGGCCGAGCGGTCGCCGGGCTCCGCGGAGCCGTCGGCGATCGCGGTGAGGCGCGCGTCCTGCTCGGCGGGGCCGAGGCCGGCGAAGCCCCGGAGGGCGTCGAGCGCCAGACCGTAGGCGATCGGGTCGGCCGGCAGGTCGGCGTTGCGCCAGCCGTCGCCCTCGCCGTTCGCGAGCTGCGTGTCCACCCGTGCGGCCAGGTCGATCCGGCCGCCCTCCTGCGGGACGACCCGGTCGGCGATCGCCCGCAGCTCCGCGAGCTGGGCGACGGTCAGGGCGCGCGGCGCGTACTCCGGGTCGTCGGCGAGCGCGCGCACGGCCAGCAGCCCGCGCACCCGCGTGGAGGTCCGGGCGGAGGCGATGGCCGCGCCGACGTCGGCCGGAACCGACGGCGCCGTGCCGGCCTCCTCCTCCCAGAACCGGCGGATCGCCGCCGCCACCTCGACCGGGCGCTCGAACGGCAGCAGGTGGCCCGCCCCGGCGAGCGTGAGCAGCCGGGCACGGGAGTAGAGGGAGCCGTTCAGGCGGCGCTGCGCGTCGGCGCCGAGGTCGCCGTCCTCACCGCCCGCGATCAGGAGCGCGGGCACGGCCCCGAGGGCGGCCTCTCCGGTGCGGTCCTCGCGGCTGCCGTGCTCGAGCCAGTCGCGCCAGCCCTCGGGGGAGTAGCGGCGCAGCTCGGCCAGCACCTCCGCGTCGGCGTCGGCGGGCAGCGGCGAGCCGACGTTCTGGTCGACGAACTCGCGCGCCTGTGCCTCGTCGAGGTGCCCGTCGTCGACCCAGCCGAGCATGGTCGAGCGGCGCTCCTCCTCCATCGGCTCGGGCGAGAGCGGCGACCCGGCGAGGAGCACGACGCCCGCGAGCCCGAACAGGCCCGAGCGGCCGGTGACCGTGCGGGAGGCCACGAGCGAGGCGATCTTCCCGCCCATGCTGTGCCCGAGGAGCAGCCAGCGGGAGGCGCCGTGCTCGCGGATCCGGCGGATCGTGGCAGCGGTCATCTCCTCGAGCGAGGTCCCGGATCCACCGGGCAGGTCGAGCGCGACGAGGTCCGCGACGTCGGCGAGCTCGCGGCCGAGCGCGTCGAAGGCGCGGCCGTCGAGCCCGAGTCCGGGAAGGGCGAAGAGGGTGGGGCGGGGGCTGGTGGACACGGGCGTCCTGTCGGATCGGCCGCGCCACGGCGGTGGGGAGCGGGAGGGGAGCGGCGGCGGGGGGCCGGCCCTCCCCATCCGACCACACGGCGTGCGCGCGCCCGGACCCTTGCGCCGGCGGGGCACTCGTGCTGTGCTCTGCGCCACCGTTCCGCGCCACGATGCCGGGCGGTCGTGCCGCCCCTCTGTGCCGCCCCTCCGTGCCGGGCCTCAGAGCGGGGAGGCGAACACCACCAGGTTGTCCCGATAACGGCCGATCGCCGCGTCGTACTCGCCTCCGCAGGTCACGAGGATCAGCTCCTCCTCGAGGGTCGCGCCGAAGACGCGGGCGGTGGGGAACGCGGCCTTGGCGTGGGACTCGACCGCCGTCACCCGGTAGCGGTGGTCGGAGCCGTCCACTCCGCTCACCGCGATCTCATCGCCCGGGGCGAGCTCGCCGAGGCGGAAGAAGACCGCGGGACCGGACCGCGAGTCGACGTGCGCCGCGATCACGGTGCGGCCGCTGCCACCCGGGCGCCCGCCTCCCGAGAACCAGCCGACGTCGTCGTAGTCCACCGGCACCTCCATCGCCCCGTCCGACTGGATGCCCAGCGCGATCAGCGGCTCGTCCAGGCCCATCGCGGGCACGCTCAGCCGGGCGGGCTCGACGCCGACGGTGCGCGCAGGCGCGGCAGCGGCGGGGTCGGGCGCGGGGACCGGGGGAGGAGTGAGCGGGGGAGCAGAAGCGAGGGCCGGAGGCGCGGGCGCGCTCGCGGGCGTCTCCGCTCCTCCGCTCCCGTCCGCGGCGGCGCACCCCGCGAGGAGCAGCACGGCGCACAGTGCCGCCGCTCCGCTCCTCGACCGGGTGCCCACGATCAGGAGGCGGTGCGCCGGCGGGCGACGACCACTCCGGCCGCGCCGAGGGCGGCGACGGCTCCGAGGCCGGCCATCGCGGCGAGACCGGACGGGCCCGTGGCGTCGCTCCCGGCGGCGGTCGCGCCGCCACCGGTCTGGAGGCCGCCGACCGGCACCTGCGAGAGCTGGCCGCGGACGACGCCAGCCGCATACGAGGCCGTGTGGGAGTCGCCCGCGAAGGCGGCGGGATCGGCCTCGAGGGCCTTCAGCGTGAATCCGGCGCCGGTGTCGGCCCCGTTCGCCTGGATGCCCGTGGTGAAGGGGCCCTGCAGGCAGCCGCTGCTGGTGCGGGGGCCGTCTCCGACCGGGGCCGGGTTCGGGAACGCGATGCGCGGCGGGCCCGCCTTGCCCAGCGCCGCCTGGTGGATGTGCGTCGCGGTCTTCGCGGGGCTCTGGTAGTCGCCGGTCACGCCGGTGAGGGTGATGTCGTAGCAGATGACGTCGAGGTCGCTGTTGACCCGGAAGGTCATCTCGCCCGTGGCGCCGGGCTGGCCGGGGGTCGCGGCGGAATCGGCGTTCACGACCTGGTCGGGCGTCGCCATCACCGTGAAGGCGCTGGTGAAGGAGGACGGCTCGGCGACCTCGGTCTCGGCCTGGGCCGGCGCGGCGGCGAAGAAGGAGGCGGCGGCGACGGCGGTGATGCCGCCGAGGGAGAGCAGGCGGCGGCCGGCGCGGTTCCGCGCGGGGGACGTCTTCGTCATGGTGGAGCCTTTCGATCGCGAGCGCCGAGCGGGCCCGATGCAGGGAGTACGGCCGGAAGCGGCGCTGCGTTCACTCCATCTGAGAGGATCTTCACGGAGACGGTCCTCGCCTCCGATGAACGCCGCCGCCGCCGCGGCCGTACCCCCTTCCGACGGACCACCGGTCCCGACGAGGAGGCGGTGTGGCGCGCACGGCGACGGCACGACGAGACGAAGGGCCCGCGATGCCGCGCGAGCACTCGGAGGTCCCGGCTCCCGTGGTGCGCCTCGAGCCCCGGACGGCGGGGTTCGACCCGGCCGCCGCCTTCGACGAGCACGGGTCCGCCCTGCTCGGCTTCGCGCTCAACGCCCTGCGCGACCGCGGCCTCGCCGAGGACTGCGTGCAGGAGACGTTCCTGCGCGCCTGGCGCTCGCGGGCGAGCTACTCCGCCGAGCGCGCCAGCACCCGCACCTGGCTCTTCGCCATCGCCCGCAACGTCGTCATCGACGTGCACCGCTCGCGTCAGCGCCTGCCGCGCCTGATCGAGGCCGAGATTCTGGAGGAGGTGCCCGCGGAGGACCGCGACCCCCTCGAGCCGCTCGCGATCGCCGAGGCGCTCGCGCGGCTCTCCGCCGAGCACCGGCAGGTCGTCGTCGCCGTCCACCTGAACGGCGAGACCTACGCCGACCTGTCGGCGGCCACGAGCGTGCCGGTCGCCACCCTGCGCAGCCGCGCCTTCTACGCTCTCCGAGCGCTCCGCGGTCACCTCGCGGGCGCCGGATCCACCGACGAGGAGAGATCGTGATCGACCGAGACCAGCCCGACGGAGACCAGCCCGGCGGCCGCCGCGAGGAGCTCCTCGCCGCGGCCCTCGCCGGCGACCTCTCCGCCGAGGAGGCGCGGGAGTTCGAGAGCCTGCGCGCCGCCGACCCCTCGATCGACCGCGAGCTCGCGTCGTTCGGCTCGGTGGTCGACCGAGTCGGCGCGCTGGGCCGCTGGGAGGAGGCGGAGCCGTCGCCGGAGCTGCGGTCGCGCGTCGCGGCGCTCGCCGGGGAGCGGCCCGAGCGCGCGGAGAGTGCACGTGCCCCGCGCCGCCGTGCCCCGCGCCGCCGTGCCGTCCTGGCCGTCGCCGCGGCGGCCGCGCTCCTCGTCGTGGGCGGCGTCGCCGGAGCGGCCCTGCGGTCCGCCGAGGAGCGCCCCGTCGCGGGACCGCCCGGGACGCTCGGCGCCGTCGAGGCGATCGCCTTCGACGAGCGGACGGAGGGCGTGACGCTCGACGGCTCGCTGGTCGCGCACACCTGGGGCACCGAGACGATCCTCCGCGGGACCGGCTTCGCGCTCGGCGAGAGCTACGACCTCGTGCTGGTCACCGGCTC
The DNA here is from genome assembly GCF_002931985.1 of Rathayibacter sp. AY1H2. NCBI lineage: Bacteria > Bacillati > Actinomycetota > Actinomycetes > Micrococcales > Microbacteriaceae > Rathayibacter > Rathayibacter sp. AY1H2. Next base: position 223,579 of record NZ_PSUV01000003.1, read on the forward strand.
CGGTGAGCGGCTCCCGTCCGGCTCCTTCCTCGGCAGCTCCGCGGAGCTCGACTGCGAGATGAACGCGGCCGTCCTGCGCGAGTCCGTCGCCGCCGTCGAGATCACCGACGCCGGCGGCGCGCTCGTCGCCTCGGCCGCCCTCCCCGCCGTCACCTGAGCGCCGGCGGCGCGGGCTCGCGGCGCGGCTTCAGCTCGCTGACGAGCGTGCCCGCGACGATGAACCCCGCCCCGAGCAGGGCGAGCGCGGGGAGCCGGTCGCCGGCGAGGCGGCCGATCAGACCGGCCCAGACGGGCTCGGCGGAGTAGATGATCGTGGCGCGCGACGGCGAGACCGAGCGCTGAGCCCAGTTCATCGTCAGCTGGATCAGGCAGCTGCTCGCCCCGAGCGCGAGCGCGGGGATCAGCCAGGCCCCCGAGAACGCCGGGACCGCCTCGCCCGCGAGGGGCATCGAGGCGAACCCGAGCGCGCCGGCGACCAGCAGCTGCACCACGGTCACCCGGCCGAGGTCGACGCGTCCGGCGACGAGGCCGATCAGGATGATCTCGGCCGCGATCGGCAGCGTGCTCACGATCGTCGCCACCTCGCCCGCTCCGAGCGCGACGCCCGGCTGCGGGCCCGCGATCAGGAGCAGTCCGACGAACGCCAGCGCGACGCCCACCAGCGTCAGCACGCCTGGACGGCGACGGAACACGACCCACTGGAGCAGCGGCACCAGCGGCACGTACAGCGCGGTGAGGAACGCGGAGGTGCTGCTCGGGATCGTCTGCAGCCCGTAGCTCTGCAGGCCGTAGCCCGCGAAGATCATCACCCCGATCGCGACGCCGGCCGCGAGGTCGATCCGCCGCATCCCCCGGAGCGAGCGGTGGAACACGACCGCGCTGATCAGCCCCGCGATCGCGAACCGCATCCCGACGAAGAACAGCGGCCCACTGTGCTCCATCGCGATGTGAACGGCGAGGAAGGTCCCGCCCCAGATCGCGGTGATGCCGATGAGCGCCCACTCCGGACGCGTGAAGCGGAGGCCCCGGAGAGGCGAGATGTGCATCATTCTGCACATCCTAGGAGCAACAGGGGCTCCTCGGTGCAGAATAGTGCGCATGTCGGCTCCCGTCCTCGCCCACCTGGGCGGCAACCTCCGTCTCGCGCGGCGCGGAGCCGGACTGAGCCAGTCCGCGCTGGCGGCGCGCTCGGGCATCAGCCGGCGGACGATCGTCGCGGCCGAGGCCGGCGAGGCCAACATCTCGCTGACCGGAGTCGACCGCCTCGCGACCGCCCTCGGCACCACGTTCACTGCACTCGTCTCGGCCCCGGGATCCGCGCCCGCGGCGATCGACCAGGTCGCCTGGCGGGGAGCGGGCGAGGCGAGCGTCGCCGTCCTGCTCTCCTCCGTCCCCGCGCGCCGGGAGGCCCAGCTCTGGACCTGGACGCTCGGCCCCGGGGACCGCTACGACGCGCAGCCCGACCCCGAGGGGTGGCACGAGATCCTGCTCGTCACCGCCGGCGCGCTCCTCCTGGAGCGGGAGGGCGAGGAGCCCGTGCGGCTGGAGCCCGGACGGCACCTCGCCTTCCCGACCTCGCGGCACTACTCCTACGTGAACGCGGTGGATGCCGTCACGACGCTCGTCCGGATCGTGGTCGACTGACGGGTCGGCGCCTCAGGCCCGCGAGCGCAGGGTCTCGAGCAGCGCCGCGGGGGTCTCGGGGTCGTCGAGGCTGATCGCGAACTCGCGCGAGCGGTCCGTCGTCACCACCAGCCCCGGCCCGGCGTGCAGGATGACCGCCGAGCGGCCCGGCATCACCCGGTACCCCCAGCCGCCCCACTCCGACGGCCGCAGCTGGGCCGTGCCGGCCGAGGCGATGGTGTCGAGCGGGATGCGGCGCAGCGGGATGCCGAGGGCGGTCGTGACGACGCGGAGGCCGCGGCGGTCGGCGGTCACCCGCAGGCGGGAGAAGGAGAGGAGCACCAGCGCGACGACGCCGAGGACGACGGCCGTCGCGATCGCCGGACCGGTGGCGCCCGCCGCGGCGAGCGTCGCGAGGGAGAGGGCCGCGCCCGCCGCCGTGGCGATCGCGGCGACGGCGAACACCGGGCCCGTCAGCGTCTGCGACCAGGCGCCGGTCTCCTCTGCCGCCAGCGGCAGGCGGCCGGCGGCCAGGCGGGAGGCGCGCCGGGTGCCCGGAGCGATCAGCGCGGGCACGACGGCGAAGAGCATCCCTCCGAGCAGCGCGAGCAGCCACCCGCCGAGCTCCGCCCCCTCGGCGCGCCCGGCCGCGAGCGTCGTGCCGACCGAGGTCGCCCAGGCGGAGGCGCCCAGCCCGGCCACGAGGCCGAGGGTCGCCAGCAGGAGCCGCGGGGCGCGCCCGACGACCGCCGCCACGAGGCCCGCGACGGCCGGGAGCCCGGAGAGCACGAGGGCGATCGCGAGCAGGGCGCCCGTCGACGCGGTCGCATCGGCCGCCCCGGTGCCCGACCAGTGCGAGGCGAGCTCCGCGGGCAGAGCGTCGTCCAGGACGAGGCGCGAGACGAGCACTCCGGCGGCGGGGAGCAGGAGGGACGCGGCGGCGAGGAGCTCGCGGCGGCGGTCGGCGGTGGCGGTCATGATCCGGTCCTCTCGATCAGGCGGACGAGCTCCGCCGGGGTGATGCCGCTGCGACGGGCCTCCGCGAGCAGCTCGTCGACCAGGGCGGTGACGCGCACGAGCCCGGGCCCGGCCGACTCCGTGATCCACGCGCCGCGGCCCCGGCGCATCTGGAGGATCCCGTCGTCGCGCAGGGCGGCGTACGCGCGCAGCACGGTGTGCATGTTGATGCCGAGCGAGTCGGCGAGCTCGCGGGCGGGCGGCAGGCGGTCGCCCGCCGAGAGCTCGCCCCGGGCGACGGCCGAGCGCACCTGCGACTCCAGCTGGTCGGCGAGCGAGCCCGCCGCGGAGTGGTCGACACGGAACAACATGTTCACAATGTTAGTAGAACAAGCGGTGCACCACCAGGCCCTCAGTGCAGCGCGAGCGACACCGCCAGCACCACCATCACGACCGCCACGGCCGCGTCGAGGATCCGCCAGGCCCCGCGGCTCCGGAACAGCGGCCGCAGCGCCCGCGCCCCGAAGCCGAGAGCGGTGAACCACAGCACGCTCCCGGCCGCCGCCCCCGCCCCGAACCACCAGCGCTCGTCGCCGTGCGTGTTCGCCACCGACCCGAGCAGCACGACCGTGTCGAGGTAGACGTGCGGGTTGAGCAGCGTGAGCGCCAGGCACGTGCCGATCGCCGTGCGGAGCGAGGTCGAGGCGCCGGCCGGATCGCCGTCGAGGGTCCCCGGCCGCAGTGCGCGCCTCGCCGCCATCACCGCGTAGGCGAGGAGGAAGACGATGCCGCCCCAGCGGATCACCACCAGCAGCCACGGCGCCGACTCCAGGACCGCTCCGATCCCCGCGATCCCGAGCACGATCAGCGCGGCGTCGCAGAGCGCGCAGATCGCGACGACGGCGGGCACGTGCTCGCGGCGGAGGCCCTGGCGGAGCACGAAGGCGTTCTGCGCGCCGATCGCGATGATGAGCGAGAGTCCGAAGCCGAGGCCGGAGAGGGCGGCGAGGAGGGGGGACACGCTCCGACGCTAGGGCGGGGCGCTCCTGTAGACCAGCTCATGCTCCTTCAGTACCGTAAGCAGCACTGATGCTGACAGACGACCTCGACCTCTCCCGCCTGCGCGCGCTCGCCGCCTCCGTCCGGTACGGCTCCTTCGACGCCGCCGCCCGGGCCCTGCACATCACCCCCTCCGCCCTCAGCCAGCGGATCAAGGCGCTCGAGACCGCCGCAGGCCGCGTCCTGCTGGTGCGCTCGCGCCCGGTCGTCGCGACCGAGGCCGGTGCGGGGCTCCTCCGCCTCGCCCGCCAGATCGAGCTCCTCGCCGACGACGCCGTCCGCTCGCTCGGCGGCGAGGACGCGGAGGGGGCGGGCCCCGTCGTCCTCCCGCTCGCCGTCAACGCCGACTCCCTGGCCACCTGGGTGCTGCCCGCGCTCGCCTCCGTCCCCGACGTCGTGGTGGAGCTGCACCGCGAGGACCAGGCGCACACCACCGCGTTCCTCCGCGACGGCACCGTGCTGGCGGCCGTCACCGGAGAGTCGGAAGCGGTGCTCGGCTGCACCGTCGCACCGCTCGGAGTGATGCGGTACCGCGCCATGGCCGCGCCCGCGTTCGCCGAGCGCTGGTTCCCGGACGGCGGCACGGCCGGTCTCGCGAGCGCTCCGCTGGTCGTCTTCGACGAGAAGGACCGCCTGCAGGACGACTTCCTCCGGGCCGCCGGCGTCGAGGGCCGCCCGCCGCAGCACCGCGTCCCCGGGTCGACCGACTTCGAGCGGGCCGTGCGCCTGGGCATGGGGTGGGGGATGCTGCCCGAGCTGCAGGCCCCGGTCGGCGGCGAGGGCCTCGTCGAGCTGGGCGGCGACCCCGTCGACGTCCCCCTCTACTGGCAGCAGTGGGCCCTGCACACGCCCGCCCTCGACGCGGTCGCCGCGGCCGTCTCCGCCGCCGCGCGCGCGTCTCTCCGCTGAAGGCGCGGCTCAGACCGCGAACACGTCGCGGAGGGTCACCGTCTCGAGCGAGCGCTCGCGGAGGATGTCGACGAGCCGCGCGTAGACCTGCGTCACCGGATCGAAGTTCGCGTGCCCGATCACGATGTGCTGCGGCAGGAACCACTGGTCCGCGAAGCCGACCACCTGCTCCGGCGTGATCCGCCCCGAGTCCGAGAGCGAGCCGTACCAGAGCACCGTCGCCGTGTAGCCGATCGCCGCCGCGGCGGCCCGGCTCCGCTCGTCCGTGTAGCCGAACGGCGGCCGGTAGAAGGGCGCCGCCTCCACCCCGTAGATCGAGCGGATGAAGTCGCCGTTGCGGCCCAGCTCCTCCTGCACGCCGTCGCTCGAGAGGCTCGTCAGGTCGGCGTGCGACCAGGTGTGGTTCGCGAGCTGCACCTGCCCCGAGGCGACGAGCGGAGCCAGCAGCGGCGCGTTCGCGGTCCACGAGTCGTACTTCCCGTTGAGGAAGAAGGTCAGCCGGGTTCCGGTGTCCCGGGCGAACTGCGCGTAGGCGGCGACCACGTCGGAGTCGGCGCCGTCGTCGACGGTCCAGGCGAGCGTGCTCCCCTCGCCGGGCAGCTCCGAGATCGTGCCGGAGGGCAGCGGCGCCTTCCGCCGCACCGGAGTCGCCGCGGCGGTCATGGTCGGCACGGGGCGGGGAGGGGTCGGGACGGCCGTCGGAGCGGCGGACGGCAGCACCGCCGCCGGCGCCGTGCTCGGCGGGAGCGCCGCGGGAGCGGGACGGGCGGGCGTGCACCCCGTCAGCGCGACCGCCGAGGAGGCGATCCCCAGCAGCAGCGCGCGTCGCCTCAACCGGTCCACGGGCCCCCCTCGCGAGCCCCGTCCCCCGGAGCGTCCCCGCGACCGTAGCGGTCGGGGAGGGAACGGGCAACGCGGCGCGACACCCCTCCCTCCCCGCAGCCTCTACCGGAAGGTGCGCCTGACCGCGTTGTTCGCCGGCGTGGGATCGGCGGCGGCGGTCGACACCCTGGCGTCGATCGTCGTGGCGGCCGGCCGGTCGACGAGCGTCACCGAGTAGGTGGTGCTCCGCCCGGCCGAGACGCTCGGCGCGGTCCAGGTGAGGACCGTCGTGCCCGCGGCCGAGCCCTTCGTCTGCACGGCGCCGGGCGCACTCGCCACCGTTCCGCTGACGACGACCCGGGTGGTCGTCGTCGCCGCGTCCCGAGTGCCGGTGTTCCGGACGGTGATCGTGCCCGAGAGGGGAGCCGTCGCCGCCAGTCCCGGCGCCGGCGCCAGCGTCAGTGTGAGGTCGGCGCGGGTGGAGGACTTCACCTGCAGCGACTGCGTCACCGAGGTCGCGGCGAGCCACGCCGAGTCGCCCGCCTGCGTGGCCCGGACGGTGCAGCTCGCCGCGCCCGTCAGCCGCACCGTCGCCGTGCCCGCGCCGGTCGCGGTCAGCGTGCAGCTGCCGCTCGCGTACAGCTTCACGGGCAGACCGGAGGAGGCGGTGGCCGCGACCGGGTAGGCGATCCCCTTCTCGGGCGAGGACGGCATCGCGGTCGAGAAGGCGACCTTCTGCGCCTTCTTCTTCTGCGGGACGACCGCGGCGACCGCGATCGACTGGGTCGCCCGGGGAGCCGCGTCGTGCGAGGCGTCGCCGGCCTGATCCGCGGTGACCGTGCAGGTGCCGGATCCGCTGAAGGTCACGACGCCGCTCGCGAGCGAGCACGCGCCCGTGGCGCCGATCGTGACCGGCAGACCGGAGGAGCCGCCCGCCGCGGTCGGCGTGTAGCGGCCGCCCGCGGTCGCCGTGCTCGGAGCCGCGGAGGTGAAGGCGACCGTCTGCAGCGCCCTGCCGATCGGGAACGTCCGGACGACCTGCTCCGCGGGCGCGTGAGCGTCGTCGCCGACCTGGTCCAGCGTCAGCGTGCAGGTGCCGACGGAGTCGTAGGACACCGTGCCGTCCTCTCCCAGCGAGCAGGAGTCGGAGGCGTCCAGCACCGGGTCGGCGCTCGACGGGCCGCGGACGATCGACGGGGTCCAGGAGCCGCCGATCCGGGCGTCCGTCGGAGCGGCGTCGCGGAACGACACCGCTCCCGCCGCCGTGCCGACCTCCACCGACTGCGTGATCCGCGGAGCCGCCGAGTGACGCTCGTCCCCGGCCTGGTCCGCGGTCACCGTGCAGGTGCCGGAGCGGGTGAAGGTCACGACGCCGTCCGCGACCGTGCAGGACCCGGCCGCTCCGAGCACCACGGGGGCGCTCGACGCGCCGGCCGTCACGACGGGCGTGTAGGAGCCCCCCGCGACCGCCGCGTCGGGGACCGGCGAGGCGAACGCCAGCGTCTGGCCGAGGGCGCCGATCGCGAAGGTGCGGACGGACTGCGGAGCGGCGCCGTACCGCGAGTCGCCCGCCTGGTCGAGCGTCAGCGTGCAGGTGCCGACGGAGTCGTAGGACACCACTCCCGCGGCCGCCGAGCATGCTCCGGAGGCGGTCAGCACCGGACGCGCGGTGGAGGGTCCGGCGACGATCCGCGGGGTGGTCGTCCCGCCGACCGTCGCACCGGTCGGCGCGGTGCCGCCGAAGGAGACGGTGCCCGCGAGCAGTCCGACCGCGATCACCTGCGAGGCCCGCTCCGCCGCGTCGTACCGGGCGTCGCCCGTCTGGTCGGCGGTCACCGTGCAGGTGCCCGATCCGGTGAAGGAGACGACCCCGTTCGTGAGCGTGCAGGACCCGGAGGCGCCGAGCACCACGGGCCGCCCGGAGCCTCCGCCGGTCGCGGTCGGGCGGTAGGTGCCGCCCGCGAGCGCCGAGTCCGGCGCCTGCGAGGTGAAGGCCACGGTCTGCGCGACCCGGGTGATCTCGAAGCTGCGCACGGCCGTCGGCGCTGCGCTGTGGCGGATGTCGCCCGCCTGGTCCAGCGTCAGCGTGCAGGTGCCGGCGGAGTCATAGGAGACCAGTCGGAAGGGCCCGACGGAGCAGGCGCCGGAGGCCGTCAGCACCGGGGGGGCACTGGACGGGCCGGCGACGACCGCGGCCGTCGAGGAGCCCCCGACCCGGGCCTCGGCCGGAGCATCGCCGCCGAACGCGACGGTGCCCGCGAGCTGCGTGACCGCGACGGTCTGCGAGGCCTGCGCCGCCGCGGCGTAGCGCCCGTCGCCCGCCTGGTCCGCCGTGACGGTGCAGGTGCCGCTGCCGGCGAAGGTGACGACGCCGTCCGCGAGCGTGCAGGCGCCGGTCGCTCTGATCGTCACGGGGAGCCCGGACGCGCCGCCCGTCGCGGTCGGAGTGAGCGTGTCGCCGGCCGCGGCCGTCGACGGCGCGGTCGAGGTGAAGGCGACGGTCTGCGCGATCGCGGTGACCTCGAAGGTCTGGACCGCCCGCGCGGTGCCGTAGGTGGCGTCGCGGTAGTGGATCGCCGTCAGCGTGCAGGTGCCCGCGGAGTCGAACCGGACGGCGCCGTTCTCGCCGTCGGAGCAGGCGCCCGAGACGCTGAGCACCGAGGGGCCGGAGGACGGTCCGCGCGTGAAGGCGGGAGTGAAGGATCCGCCGACCTCCGCGTCGGTCGGGACGGCGGTCGTGAACGCCACGGAGCCGGGCGCGTAGCCGACCTCCACCTCCTGCACAGCGGGCCGGGCGCTGTCGTACTGCCGGTTCCCGTTCTGGTAGGCGAAGACGCCGCAGACGCCCTTCGTGGTGAAGGTGACCACGCCGTCCTTCGCCGAGCACGACGCGGTGGTGAGGAGGAACGGAGCGATGCCCGAGGCGCCGCCCTCGATCACGGGGCGGTACGTGTCCCCGAGGACGGCGCCGACCGGAGGCGCGCTCGTGATCCGGACCGTCTGCGGGAGGAAGTAGATCGAGTACTCCTGCTCGGCGTGCCGCGCGGGCCAGTAGCCGTCTCCGGGCTGGTCGAGGGACAGCACGCAGAGCCCGGCCCCGTCGTTCCGCACAGTCACGCCGTCCGGGAGGATCGAGCAGTCTCGGCTCGCGGAGAGCACGGGCACGCCCTTCGACGGGCCGGGCACGATCGTCGGCCGGTACGTCTCGAGCGACATCGCGTGCGGGGGCGCGGTGCTCCCGAAGGAGAGGTTCCCCTCGGGAGTCCCGACCGTGATGACCTGCCGGACCTGCGGAGCGGCGTCGTGCCGATCGTCCGCGGCCTGGTCGATCGTCACCGTGCAGGTGCCGTCGCCGAAGAACGTCACCACGTCGTCCGCGATGGTGCAGTTGCCGTTCTCGATCACCGCGATCACGAGCGGGTTGCCCGAGCCGCCGCCGGTCGCCTCGACTGTGTACCGGTCGTCGGTGAACACCCGGTCGGGCGGAGTCGAGGTGACGACGACGGTCTGGGGGATCCGCGAGATCGGGACGAAGCGCACCAGGCCGTCGGCGGCCGCGTACACCTCGTCGCCCGGCTGGTCGAACTGCACGCCGCAGGTCGAGGGCTCGGTGTAGGTCAGGATCTGCGCACCCGTCGCGTCGGGCGCGACGGTGCAGCCGAAGAAGGTCCTGACGAGCACCGGCAGTCCCGAGCTCGAGGTCGCCGTGGCGACGCCGGTCGACTCCAGGACGCCGGTCTTCGGCACCGCGACCGTCAGCGTCTGCGACGCCTTCGCGACCTCGAGATCGAAGGAGGCGCGCCCCGCGGTGTAGTGGTCGTCGCCGGCCTGGTCGGCGGTCACGGTGCAGGTGCCGCTCCGGGTGAAGGTCACGACGCCGTCGGCGATCGCGCAGGATCCGGTCGCCCCGATCGAGACGGGGCTCCCGGAGCCGCCGCCGGTGGCCGTCGGAGTGAAGGTGCCCAGCGCCGTCGGCGCGGTCGGCCGCGAGGAGGTGAAGGCGACCGTCTGCGAGAACTTCCGGACCGTGATCCGGAACGAGGACGTGCCGGTGTTGCCGGCCTCGTCGTCCGCGGTGCAGTCGACCGTCGTGTCCCCGATCGGGAAGACGCTTCCCGAGGCGGGCGTGCAGGTCGAGCCCACGGCTCCGTCGACCGCGTCCTGCGCGGAGGACGCGAAGGTGACGACGGCGCCGGAGACGTCGGCCGGCTCGGCCGTGACGGCGGCGGGCACGGTCACGACGGGGGCCGAGCGGTCGGCCAGCGCGAAGGTGCCGGGGATCGACCGGAGGGTGTAGTTCGGCCCCGCGTCGCCTCCGTCGCACCGCGTGACGTAGTCGCCGACGGGCGTGCGCGCTCCGATCGTCACCTTCCCGGTGCCGTCCGCCGTGTAGTAGGCGCCGGTCGGCTCGGTGACGAACCGGTCGGTTCCTGCGAAGCCGTCGGCCGTGCAGGTGACCGTCGGGGCGGTCGCGGTGCCGTGCGCCTGCGTCCCGGGGCTCGACGCGGTCACCGAGAGGGGCGCCGGCGAGATCGTGAGCGCGCCGTCGATGGTGATCAGCTGTCCCGAGGGGTTCGTCAGGCCGGAGCAGCGCGTGGGGTAGCGGCCGACGGGGGTCGTCGCGGAGAGCGCCAGCGGCGTCGTGAATCCGGTGTCGGACGCCGCGAAGGCGCCGCAGGAGACCGTCCCCGAGGGGGAGCCGGTCACGGAGGCGGTGATCGCGGGGGGAGTGGATCCGTAGGTCGACGAGGGCGAGGAGGCGGTCACCATCGGGACGGCCGCGACGATGCGCAGCGCGCCGTCCTTGTACCCCGCGATCGTGTAGTCGCTGCTGACCTTCGCGCCGCTGCACCGCGTGGTGAAGGTGGTGAAGGTGGAGGTGGGCCAGTTCGGGATCAAGCGGTAGATGACGTCGTCCGCCGTGACGATCGGCCGGTAGACGCCGGCCGTGAGCGGGGCGCCGAAGGTGTCGGAGCCGACGAAGGCGGCCGTGCAGCGCAGGTCGGGGGACGGCGCGCCTCGCGGGTAGTCGACCGTCGGGGCGGTCACCGTGAGCGCCTTCGGCTTCGCCGTGAAGCTCTGCAGGGGCTCGCCCGCCCAGCCCAGAGGAGCGAGCGCGTCGAGCCTCGCCGCGAGCGTGCAGACGCCGACGTGGAGCACGGTCACCCTCATGCCGCTGACGGAGCAGGTCTCGGCGGTCCTGCTGCTCAGGACGATCGAGCGGCCGGGCACATCGACGGCCTGCGCGTAGGGGCTCGCGTCGAAGGAGTCGCCGTACGCCTTCTGCGGGAGCGTCGACAGGTCGAAGCGCACGCCGCCCACCGCGACGGTGGCCGGCTCGCTGCGGACGCTGCCGCCGCAGGTGGTCAGGGTCGCCCGGTAGCGGTAGGAGCCGGTGGGATCGGGGCCGGCCTCGAGGAACGCGGTCCCGTCCTCCCGGGCGCCCGCCCGGCCGAGCGCGGGCTTCCACGTGGCGCCGCCGTCCGTGGACCTCTCCCAGGACACGGCGGGGATGCCGCCGTAGACGGCCGAGACGCTCACGCCCATCGTCAGCGTGTAGATCTGGTTGGTGACGCCCGCGATGTCCGAGGGCTGCCGGGTGATGACGGGTGTCGCGGCGCACGCGCGCACCTCGTGGCGCAGAGCGGGGAGCGCCGACCAGCTCCCGCGTCCCGCCTCGGCGGGGGTGATGGTGTCGGGGTAGTGCGCGCGGATCTCGTTCCAGCCCTGCGGGATGTCCCTCGTGGTCAGCACGCCGACGCCGTCCGCGTCGAGGGTCACCCTGCTGGTGCCCGCGCCGGTGAGGATCTCGACGGTGCCGCCGGCGGCCACCGGCCGGCCCAGGCTCGGGATGGTCACCCTCGCGGTGACGGTGACCTCCTGCCCGAGCATCGAGAAGTCGGGGGTGCGCGTCACGGTCACGGCGGTGTCGTACACCGGAGCGACAACGGGGTCGGCCGCCGTCGGGCCGGCCGTCTGCGAGATCCTCGTCACGCTCGGGTGCACGTAGCTCGAGCCGCCGCCGCCGGCGCCGGGGTCGTTCATGACGCCGAGGGTGTCGTTCATGCTGCCGAACACGTAGGGCGATCCGCCGCCGCCGCCGTACCACCAGCCGGCCCCGCCGCCGCCGCCGCTGTGGCCGGGGAACGAGCAGTTGCCGCCGCCGCCGCGGGAGGCGCCGGCGTCGGCGCCCTTGCCGTCGTTGAGGAACACGCCCCACTGGCCGTTGTTGCCGTCGGCGCACTCGCCGAACGTGCTGTAGCCGCGGGCGCCGGGCGAGCCGCCCGAGCTCTGCCCGGCCGCGCCGCCGCCGCCGCCGTCGGCCGCGTTGTTCCTGCCGCCGTTCCCGCCGCCCCTCGCGCCGCTGCCGGCGTCGGCGTCGCCGCCGACCGAGGACCGCCCGCCGCCGCCTCCGCCGCCCGCCGCCACGGCGAGGGCGTGCTGACAGCCGTCCGAGCCGGCCGTGCTGAGGTACTGGGCGTCCCCGCCCGCGCCGCCGGAGTCGCCCGCGTAGACGCCGCCGTTCACGTAGCGCGTGGCGCCTGCCGCTCCGGCCGGGGCGCCGGTGAGGCGCCCGATCTCCAGCACCTGCCCGGGTGTGACGGGCACCTCCACGACGAGGCTGGAGCCGCGTCCGCCGGCGTTGCCCGTCCCGAGGCCGCTCGCACCCTTCCCGCCGTTCTGGCCGCTGAGGACGGCGCGGACCGTCGAGACCCCGGTCGCGGGAACGGTGTACTGCGACACCGTCGAGACCTTCGGGGAGGTGAAGCACGCGGTGCTGAAGACCGGCGCCGCCGACGCGGTCGGCGCGGCCACGACGCTGAGTCCTGCGCCCGCTACGAGCACGGCCGCGGCGACGAGGGAACGGAGGAAGGACTGGCGCATGTGCTGCTACTCCCGGCTGCTGCCGGGAGCGGGCGCCCGCGGTCGGCTCAGAGTAGGGCGGTCGTCGACCCGCGAGGAAGGCGTAAGGTATACGAACGCCCTGCTCGGGGGGTACAGGAGGCCGCTTCTGCCGGAACCTCCCAGGAAGTCCCCGTGCACGTCCGGGCAGCGTCCCCACCCTGTCGGGGCAGTGTTCCCACCCTGTCGGGGGAGTGTCCCCACCCTGTTGCGGCCGCCGCCCGGGTCGCGTACCCTAGCGAGGTTGCGTGCATCTGCACGCGCTTGCGTGCTGCCCACCGGGCAGGAGCTCCGGCTCCGGCCGGACAGGCGGGCGGTGCGCCGACAAGTGACCTTGGGTGGGTCGGACGGGGCTTCGTGCCGCGCGTGATCCACGGTAACCACACATGGAGGAAACCATGGCAGCAGTCTGCCAGGTGACCGGAGCCGTCCCCGGCTTCGGGCACGCCATCTCGCACTCGCACCGGCGCACCAAGCGCCGCTTCGACCCGAACGTGCAGAAGAAGACGTACTACGTGCCGTCGCTTCGCCGTAACGTCACCCTGACCCTCTCGGCCAAGGGCATCAAGGTCATCGACGCCCGTGGCATCGAGTCCGTCGTCAAGGATGTTCTCGCTCGCGGGGTGAAGATCTAATGGCCAAGCAGCAGGACGTCCGTCCGATCATCAAGCTCCGTTCGACGGCCGGCACCGGTTACACCTACGTGACCAAGAAGAACCGCCGCAACGACCCCGACCGTCTCGTGCTCAAGAAGTACGACCCCGTAGTGCGCAAGCACGTCGACTTCCGCGAGGAGCGCTAAGTATGGCCAAGAAGAGCAAGATCGCCCGCAACGAGCAGCGCAAGGTGATCGTCGACCGCTACGCCGCCAAGCGCCTCGAGCTGAAGAAGGCCCTGGTCGACCCGGCCGGGACCGACGAGACCCGTGAGGCCGCCCGCGTCGGCCTCCAGAAGCTCCCCCGCAACGCCTCGCCCGTCCGCGTCCGCTCGCGCGACGCCGTCGACGGCCGCCCCCGCGGCAACCTCACGAAGTTCGGCATCTCGCGTGTCCGCTTCCGTGACATGGCGCACCGCGGCGAGCTGCCCGGCATCACCAAGTCCAGCTGGTGACCCGGCGCCGCTAGCGGCGTGAACGACCGAAGGCCCGTGATTGAAGGATCGCGGGCCTTCGTCGTCCCGCCGGCGGACGTAAAATGTGCGGATGACCGACTCCAGCCTGCCCACCGTCGCCGAGATCGCGGCGCTCATCGACCACGCGATCCTGAAGCCCGAGCTCACCCGCGCCGAGGTCGACGCCCAGCTCGACGAGGCGCGCGCGTCCGGCGTGTTCAGCGTCTGCGTCCGCCCCTCCGACATCGCCCACTCGGTCGCTAGGCTCGAGGGCTCCGGCGTCCTGGTCGGCACGGTCATCGGCTTCCCCCACGGCACCACCTCGACCGCGGCGAAGGTCGCGGAGTCGCGTCAGGCGCTCGCCGACGGCGCGTCCGAGCTCGACATGGTCGTCAACATCGGCCGCCTCCGCAGCGGCCTGCTCCAGGACGTCGAGGACGACGTCCGAGCCGTGGTCGAGGCCGCCGAGGGCCACGTCGTCAAGGTCATCCTCGAGACGAGCCTCCTCGACGACGAGCACGTCGTCGAGGGCAGCCGGGCCGCTGAGCGCGCCGGCGCGGACTTCGTGAAGACCGCCACCGGCTTCGCGGGCGGAGGCGCGAACGAGCACGACCTCCGCCTCATGCGCGGTGCCGTCTCGGAGGCCGTCCAGGTGAAGGCGTCCGGCGGAGTCCGCGACCTCGACACGCTCCTCGCCTACCGGGGCCTCGGCGTCACCCGCTTCGGCACCAGCGGCTCCGCGACCATCCTCGGCGACCTCGCGGCGCGGCACTCGGGCGACTCCTCCGCGGCACGTGTCGACTCCGCCTCCTACTGACGGAGCGGCCGACGAGGGCCGCACCGCACCCGCCGACCGGATGACGCCGGTGCGCCTGCGCCCGGGCCGCGCCGGCCGGTGGGCGGAGCGGACCCGCCGCCCCCTCGACGAGATCGCCCGCGCCCTCAAGGAGCGCGTCTACGCGACCTTCACGGGCCTGGCCGTGGTGACGATCTACCTCGTCGGCGACCACCCCGACGCGGTCCACGCCCTCCAGAGCCTCGTGATCTCGATCATCGGGATCTCGGCCGCGGGCTTCGTCGCCGAGGTGATCGCGCACCAGGTCGTGCACGCGGCGACGCCCTCGCGAGCGGAGTCGGGCACGATGCTGCGGATCGCGGGCGGGGCGCTCGCCTCGGCGTCGCTGCCGGTCCTCGCGCTCGGTGCCGCGGCGCTGGGCTGGATCGACGCGACGGTCGCGCTGCGGATCGGCGCGGGCGTCTACGTCGCCACGCTCGCGGGGATCGCCCTCATCGCCGTCGTTCGCGCGGGCCTCTCCTGGAAGGAGAGCCTCGTCTCGCTGCTCGGGATCGTGGGCCTCGGCGTTCTGGTCGTCGGCGTGCTCGCGCTCGCGCACTGATCCGGAGGCGCCGCCGCGCGTAGGCTCGGACGGATGACGTCACGCACCAGGGTCGAGCTCGGCCGCCGGGAGGACCTCGGCGCCGACTGCGCGAACTGCTTCGGCCTGTGCTGCGTCGCCCTCGCCTTCGCCCGCTCCGCCGACTTCCCGTTCGACAAGCGCGCCGGGGACCCGTGCGTCAACCTCGACGGCGAGGACGCGTGCACGATCCACCGCCGGCTCCGGCCCCAGGGCTTCGTCGGCTGCACCGTCTTCGACTGCTTCGGCGCCGGTCAGAAGGTCTCGCAGCACACGTTCGGCGGCGTCTCCTGGCGGTCGGATCCGGCCGTGCGCGAGCGGATGTTCGCGGTGTTCCCGCTGATGCGCCGCCTGCACGAGCTGCTCTGGTACCTCGACTCCGCTCTGGCGCTGCCCGGCGTCGGCGCGCCGCTCCTCGATGAGCTGCGCGAGCGGTTCGACGCGGCGCACGCGCACACCCTCGGCGAGCCGGAGCAGGTGGTCGCGGTCGACGTCGACGCGGAGTACGGAGCGTCCCGGCCGCTCCTGATCGCGGCGAGCGCGGCCGCTCGCGCAGGAGCGGCGCCGGCTGCCCGCCGGTCGAGGGGCCGTCGGCTCGCTCCGGGTGCCGATCTGGCGGGTGCATCGCTCCGGAACGCGGACCTGCGGGGGGCGGATCTGCGGGGCGCGCTCCTCCTCGCCGCGGATCTGCGGGGTGCGGATCTGCAGCGGTGCGACCTGCTCGGGGTGGACCTTCGTGATGCGGACGTGTCCGGTGCGCGGCTCGCCGAGGCGGTCTACCTCACCCAGGCGCAGGTGAACAGCGCCCGAGGGGATGCGGCGACCACGCTGCCGTCGCATTTCGAGCGCCCGTCGCACTGGGGCGGCTAGGCCGCCGGGTCAGAGGCTGCGGGGGCCGCCCAGCGACTCGTCGCCGCCCTCGTCGTCGACGCCGAGGGCCTCGACGACCTCGCGGCCGAGGAGGTGCGCGCCGCTCCAGCCCTCGATGACGCACCGGGGGAACGCCTCGCGGTCCGGGGAGCCGAGCCATGCGGCCGCGGCCTCGCGGGCCCACGCCTCAGAGGCGTACACGCCGATGATCTCGGTGCGGTCGTCCCACGGCGTCGCGGTCGAGAGGACGAAGTGGTCACCGTTCACGATCGGATCTCCTCCGGCTCTCGGGGTTCAGCGACCCCGTGGGAGTGCGGGACCGGACCGGACGCTACCCGCGGGCGGGGGAGCGCGTCTCCGGGGTCGACACGAGCGCGGATGAAGGCTACGGGAACGTCGAGCGCGGCGCGATCACCCGATGGTCCCACGCAGGCGGGCGTTCAGCCCACCCAGAGCCGTCGCGATCTCGTTCTCGTCACTTCCGGGGAGGAGGGCGCCGCCCTGCTCGAGGCCGTGGCGCAGGGCCTCGACCTCCTCAGGGGGGAGGCCGCCGCTGTCGAGGAGGGCCTGGAGGGCGGCGAGGATGCCGACGAGGGCGACGGCGTCGTCCAGGTCGAGGGGGCGGACGCAGGACTTGTGTCTTATACTCATCTGTGGATGCCGCCGAAGCGCGAAGTGGAGATGTCGGTGGTCGCCGTCTGACGGAAGAAATCGAGCCGCAGACGGGGCAGGGCTCGCCCGACCGGCTCCGGCCGCTCGGCGAGCTCCCCGGCGAACCCGGCGAACC
>NZ_PSUV01000030.1:0-27111 GCF_002931985.1 Rathayibacter sp. AY1H2
CGGGCGGGGGCGTTCCGGCGGGGACGGACGGAGCGGGCTCGCACCGCGGACCGCCTCGGACGAGCTCCGCGATCCGCAGCACCCGGTCGGCCGACGTCCGGGCGGACGGGTCGTGTGCTGGGACCCGCGCGGACCTCCGCGGTCGGCGGGACGTCATGTCCTGTTCGCCTGCCGCCCCTTGCCCGCGCGCCGCTCCGCGCGCACGCTGGAGCCATGACCGCATGGAGCCCTCTCGAGATCGTCGGCGCCGTGGTGCTCGCCCTCGCGCTGATCGGGCTCGCCGTCGCGGCCGTGGCGGTCGGAGCGGGCGACGAGATCGCGTTCATCGGCGTGCTGGTCGCCTTCGCGGTCGCGGTCAGCGGGCTCGGCCTCCACATCGCCGGCCGCGAGGCGCGGTACCGCCGCGACAACCGGTGACCCCGTCGCGCTACCGCCGCGACGACGGCTGAGGAGGCGCGCTCCCGCCGCGGCGGCCGCTGAGCGGGAGAGACTCCCGCCGCGACGACACTCGGCCGGTCAGCGCCCGAGCTCCACCAGCAGCACGCCGGCGATGATCAGGCCGATCCCGCCGAGCATCGTCCAGGTCAGCGGGTCCTGGAACAGCCAGCGGCCGAGCACCGCGGTCAGCGCGACTCCGACCGCCGCCCAGATCCCGTAGGCCACCCCGATCGGCATGCCCTGCGCGAGCGCCCCGGCCAGCAGCGTGAACGCGACGACGTAGCCGACTCCGACCACGACGTACCAGCGCTTCCGGCCGTCCGTCGCGGGCTTGAGGCTCATCGTCGCGGCGACCTCGGTGAGGATCGCGCCCGAGAGCAGCAGCCAGGCCATCAGCGCACCGCCCGGCGCGCGGCCTGCGCTCGCTGCGAGCCGATCTCGACCATCAGCACGCCCGCGATGATCAGCACCAGCCCGATCGTCATCACGCCCGTCAGCGGCTGACCGAAGAGCACGGCCGCGAGGACCGCCGTCAGCGCGACGCCGCACGCGCCCCACACGCCGTACGCGACTCCGATCGGCATGCCGGCCTTGAGCACCCGGCTGAGGAGGACGAACGCCGCCAGGTAGCCCGCCACCACGAGGGCGTACCAGCCCGGCGACTCGATGGCGGCCTGGAGGGCGAGCGACGCCGTCACCTCGGTGAGGATCGCGCCGGTGAGGAGCACCCAGCTCATCGTGTGCCGTCGGATCGGGTCATCCGGCCAGCGTAGGGCGGGCGCGGAGGCGTGCGACCGCGGAACGAGGGCTCAGCGCGCGGGGAGGGTGGGAACGATCGTTCTCTGGGCAGTGACGCGCTCACCGCGCGAAGTGCTCGCGCACCTCCGCCTGCCAGCGCTCGCGGTCCTCCTCCGTGATGAACGCCGCGTCGAAGGAGTTGAGCGCCAGCTGCTCGAGCTGCGCGTCGTCCATCCCCAGCTCCTCGACCAGGGCGCGGTAGTTCTCATCCACGTAGCCGCCGAAGTAGGGCGGATCGTCGCTCGAGACCGTCACGACGAGTCCCTCGCGGAGCATCGCGGGCAGCGGGTGGTCGGCCATCGTGTCCACCGCGCGTAGGGCGACGTTCGACAGCGGGCACACCGTCACCGGGATGCGGCGCTCGCGGAGCATCGCGACGACCTCCGGGTCCTCCATCGCGCGGATCCCGTGGTCGATCCGCTCGACCTTCAGCAGCTCGACGGTGGCCGCGACCGTCTCGGGCCCGCCCTCCTCGCCGGCGTGCGCGACCAGGCGCAGTCCGTCCGCCGCGGCGCGCGCGTAGACGTCGACGAACAGCTCCGGGCCGAAGCCCACCTCGTTCGAGTCGAGCCCGACGCCGATGATGTGCTCGCGCCAGGGGAGGATCGCCGTCAGCATCTCGTCGGCCGCGTCGGCGCCCAGGTCGCGGAGGAAGCACATGATCAGGTCCGTCGAGACCCCGTGGGTCTCCTCGCTCCGACCGAGCGCACGGGTGATCCCGCTCATCACGGTGTCGAGCGCGACGCCGTTGCCGAGGTGCGTCTGCGGGTCGAAGAAGATCTCGGCGCGGCGGACGTTCGCCTTCTGCGCCCGGTCGAGGTAGCCGGTCGCGAGCTCGAAGAAGTCCCGCTCCGTCTTCAGCACGGTGAGGTTCGAGTAGTGCAGCTCCAGGAACGACGCGAGGTCGGTGAAGGAGTACCGCGCGCGGAGGGCGTCGAGATCCTCGGTCGGCAGGGCGACCCCGTTGCGGCGCGCCATCTCGACGATGTGCTCGGGCTCGATCGTGCCCTCGAGGTGGATGTGCAGCTCGGCGCTGGGCGGGGCGGGGAAGGCGGGGCGGGGCATGCGGATCCTCCAGGGAGCGGCCGGGGCGGCGGGGTTGCTCCCGACCGTAGGCCTCCGCTGTTTCGCGCGCGTTTCCGGCGGGAGGCGCGCGATCCGGATCCGGAGCGGCCCCGCCCCCGGGTGCTAGAGCTCGCCCTGCCGCGAGGTGCCGGCCGGGATCGGGACGAGCCGCGTCACGACGGGCGGGTGGGCGACGAGTCCGCGGATCGCCGCGTTGAGGCGAACGACCGGCTCTCCGGCGCCGTGCGCGTCGAGCAGGTCGCCGCTCGTCCACTTCTCCAGCATGACGATGGTGCCGTCGGGCGAGTCGTGGATCGCGTAGAGCTCGCAGCCCTCCTCCTCGTGCACCTCCGCGATGGCGGTGGAGAGGGCGGCGACGAGCGCGTCGCGCTGCCCCTCGGCGGGAGTGAAGATCGCGGTGACGACGACGGGATCGGACATGGCGTGCCTTTCGGAGGGGGGAGGGGGATCAGCGCTGCGGGGGTGCGGCGCAGCTGGAGCGGATGACGAGGTCGGCCTGCACCTCGATGTGCTGCGGCGCCTCGGGGAGGCGGCCCTGCATGCGGGCGAGGACGAGCTCGACGCTGTGACGGGCGAGCATGTCGATCGGCTGACGGACGACGCTGAGCGGCGGGGTGACCAGCTCGCTCCACGGGTTGTCGTCGAACACGACGACCGAGAGGGCCTCCGGGATCCGGATCCCGAGCTGGAAGAGCCGGTGCACGGCGCTGCGCACCTGCGCGCCGCTGCCCGCGGTCTGAGGAGGCCGCGGCTGCCGCGGCACCTCCGGCCGTCGGAGCAGCCGCAGGCCGGTCGCGAGCTGCCAGGCCGTGACGGCGTAGACGGAGGCGCGCTCCCAGACGCCGTCGGGCAGCAGGTCGACGCCGGGCACGCGGGTGTCGACCTGCAGCATCAGCAGCGCGAGCAGGCCGGCCGCACCGAGCACGATCCCGACCGTCTCGAGCGCCCACGGGGCGCGGCCGCGCCGGGCCGCGGCACCGGCGACGATCGAGGCCGCGTTGCCGCCGACGATCGCCATCGCGGCGCCGACCACGTGCAGGCCGCCGATCCCGTTCTGCGCACTGGCGCTGCTCCCGTGCACGAGGCCCACCACGGCGATGCCCACGGCGTAGACCACGGCGAGGGAGAGGAACAGCCCCCGCGATCCGCCCCGCGCCGCCCGCACGGTCGTGACGGCGGCGGCGAGGTAGAGCGCCCCCTGCAGGAGGAATCCGGCGTTCATCACCGCGTGCAGCGGCGAGTCGATCGCGCGCCCCTGGAACACGCCCACCTCGGGCACGCCGAGATCGCTGATGTAGTTCCGTGCGTAGCTGTAGCCCGGGAACGCGGACGCGGCGACCGCCTCCGCTCCCACATAGGCGAGCGCGCTCACCACCCACAGCACTCCGGCCCCACGAGTTCCCATGGGCCCATCATCCCCGGGCCCGGCCGCGCCGGTCGTCGGCGCCGGACGGCTCCCCGCCGCTCCGGTCACAGGCTGAACCCGCCGTCGGTCGTGAGCACCTGCCCGACGACCCAGCTGCCCGCCGACGTGGCCAGCCATGCGATCAGCTCCGCGGGGTCCGCCGGCGCGCCGACCCGGCCGAAGAGCGTGGTCGCGACGTACTCCTCGAGGTCCTCGAGCGACCGGTCGGTGGTCTCCGGGTCCAAATATCCCGTGTTCACCGGACCGGGATCGATCGTGTTGAGCACGATCCCGAGCTCCAGGAGCTCGGCGGCGACCGTGGCGGTGACGCCGGCGAGTGCGGCCTTGCTCGCGGCGTAGGCGACCTCTCCGCGCATCGCGCCGTGGATCTGGCCGGACGTCATCCAGAACACGTGTCCCTGCGCCCGGGCGTAGGGCCCGGCTCCGACGATCCGGTCGCCGGGCCGGCGGGGTCCGTCGGTGCGCGGTGCCCGGAGCCGCGCGAACTCCGCGGTGAGCAGGAGGGTGGAGCGGGTGTTGACGTCCCAGAACGCGGTGAGCCGCTCGGGCGTCATGTCGAGGATGCTGCCGTCGTCGCCGCTCTTCGCGTGATTGCAGACGAGGACGTCCAGGCTCCCGGTCAGATCGGCGGCGGTGGCGATCAGGCCGGGGACGGTGGAGGGGTCGGCCAGGTCCGCGGCGACGTCGGCGAACCGCGCGCCCTCCGTGAGGTGCGCGCGGAGCTCGGACCGGACCGCGTCGAGGTCGTCGCCTCCCCAGGGGAGGTCGAGATCGTGAGGGCGGTGATGGTGGACGACGAGGTGCGCGCCGAGGGAGGCGAGCTTCGCGGCGACGGCGAATCCGATGCCGCGCCGCCGCGAGACACCGGTGACGAGAGCGGTCCTGCCCTGCAGGGGGAGGAGTGCGGACACGGGGAGCCTTTCGATCGCGCCCGAGCGGGCCGGAGGGAGCGGGACGGAGCGACGGGGATCGGGAAGGCCTCAGCCGCACTGCACGATCCCCACCGTATCGAGCCGCCGGTGGCCTCCGTCCGGCGATGAGGTGCCCCTCAGACCTGCTGGGAGATCCGCAGGCCCCGTCCCCGGGAGAAGCCGAGGCGCGAGTAGCTGTCCGCCAGCCGCTCGTCGCCGGCGACGGCCACGACGACGCCTCCCGCGGGGACCGTGGCCAGCTGCTCCCTCGTCGCGAGCACCGCCGACAGGCGGGTCCCGGGGCGCTGCGAGAGCGCCATCACCGTCCACCGCCGCCCGGGAGGCGTCTCCGCGCCGACGGCCCCGGTGAGGGGGGTCCCGACCAGCAGGGCCCCGCCCCCACGGCTCCGCCGAGGAGCGCCGCGAGGACCAGGACCGCGCCGAGCAGCCCCGAGAGCGCGACCCACACGGCCGCCACCACGGCCAGCAGGACGACCGGGACGGTGACGGCGATGCTCACCAGGGCGTCGGCGACCGGCCGGTAGCGCCCGAAGACGACCAGCCCGTTCCGGTCGGCCGTCTCATGGGCGGCGCGGCGGATCACGGAGGGCGCGAGCGAGAGCAGCGCCGTCGGGAAGGCCAGGACGGCGAGGACGCGGTGGCGCGTGAAGGCGCGCACCATCAGCCACGAGACGGCGGGCAGACGTCCCCATCCGACCGGTGCCGACGCCGCTGCCATCGAGCCAGTCTGCGCGATCGGGGAGGCGCGGGGCCGCCCGGTACGAGGACGCCGCTCCGGCTCCGCTGCGCGAGGGAGGCCGACCTGGACTACTCCTCGTCCGTCCGGTAGACCTTCCGGAACGCGTCCTTGCGGGCGATCCTCCCGCCGCGGAACTCGTAGATGTCGCAGCCCCGCGTGACCTGGGGTCGGCCGTCGGGGCCGGTCCCGGTGAAGGACCAGGTGGCCGCGCCGCGCGTCCCGGCGATGAGGGGAGCCCCCTCCTCGTGCCGCTCCTGTCCGGTGTCGAAGGCGAGCATGAGCGCGAATCCCTCGCGGACCTGCTCCTTGCCCGTCCAGGTGCGGCCGGGCTCGGGGCCGACGGACGCGCCGTACACGCAATCGTCGGTCATGTGACTCATCAGCGCTTCGAGGTCGTGGCGGGTCCAGGCGTCGCTGAACGCGGCCAGCACCTCGGGCGTCATCTCGCTCGTGCTGGTCTCGGTCGAAGAGGAGTCGTCCATGTGCGGGCCTCGGTCCTTCTGATCGGTGGACCGTCGTCGGTCGCTCTGCGACCGTGGCAGGTGAGCGGCCGCAGTGGCAACGCCCTCTAGCGGTCATGTCCGGAAGCGGACGGCCGGCGGATCAGCGGTCCGTCGACCCGCCGACCAGCGGGTGAGCGCGACGGCGGGGGGCGGTGCACTGCGGGCGGCGGGAGCGGCCGCCGAGGCGACCCGCTCCACCGGGCACTGCCGCGTCCCGATGCTGAGCCCCTTCGTGAAGGCCGTGCCGAAGTCGGACGCGGGCCGGTCCTCCTCCGCCTCCTCGGTCGCGGCTCCCGGGTCGCCCGCGGCGGCCGGATGCTAGGCGCTCGCCGCCTCGTCCGCCACCTCCTCCCCGCCGACCGGCGCCGACGCGCAGGATGAGGAGCACCGGTCGCGGCGGGCACCGACTCCGCACCCGACCGGCACCGAGACCGCCACGAGCCCGCGCCGGCGGGAGGACAGCGAGAGCACCATGGGATTCTGGGGACCGACCGACGAGACCCGCGGCACGCGCCCGGTCGACGAGCCGCTCGGCGA
This sequence comes from Rathayibacter sp. AY1H2, assembly GCF_002931985.1. Lineage (NCBI taxonomy): Bacteria > Bacillati > Actinomycetota > Actinomycetes > Micrococcales > Microbacteriaceae > Rathayibacter > Rathayibacter sp. AY1H2. Next base: position 6,460 of record NZ_PSUV01000030.1, read on the forward strand.
GCTGGAGCTCGTGCACGCCTTCACCAGCGGGCCGATGCCCACCGGCGTCAGCGTCTCGCACACCGGGCGGATCTTCGTGAACTTCCCGAAGTGGGGAGACGAGGTCCCGGCCACGGTCGTGGAGCTGGTCGACGGAGCGGCGGTGCCCTACCCGGACGAGGCCTGGAACACGCCGGCGGGGATCGACGACGCCGGCGCCCTCGTCTCGGTGCAGAGCATCGTCGTCGATCCGGCCGACCGGCTCTGGATCCTCGACACCGGCAGCCCGATGTTCGAGCCGACGAAGAAGGGCGGCCCCAAGCTCGTCCGCGTCGACCTGGCGACCGACACCGTCGAGCAGGTGATCCTCCTCGAGCCGGACGTCGCCCTGCCGACCACCTACCTCAACGACGTGCGCTTCGATCTGCGGCGCGGCATCGCCTACATCACCGACTCGGCCGACTTCGGCCCGAACGGGATCATCGTCGTCGACCTCGAGGCGGGGACCGCCTGGCGTCGCCTGCACGACCACCCGAGCACGAAGGCGCTCACTCCTCCGGAGCTCGTGCCGATGGCCGAGGGCCGCGGGCTGATGAAGCGCCCGGCCGACGGCGACCCTCAGCCGGTGACGATGGGCGCCGACGGCATCGCGATCTCGGCCGACGGCGAGCGCCTCTGGTACTGCCCGCTCGCCTCCCGCCGCTGGTTCAGCGTGGCGACGGCGGCCCTGGTCGACCGGTCGGTGCCGGACGAGGACGTCGCGGCGACTGTCGTCGACGAGGGCGACAAGGGCGGGGGAGCGGACGGCCTCGAGACGGATGCGCTGGGCCGCTTCTACGCCACGAGCTACGAGAACAACGCGATCGTCCGCCGTCGCACCGACGGCACGATGGAGACGATCGTGCACGACGAGCGGCTGCTCTGGCCGGACACGATGTCGATCGCGACGGACGAGCACCTGTACGTCACCGCGAACCAGCTGCACCGCCAGGCCGACTACCAGGGCGGCACGGATCTGCGGACGTACCCGTACTCGCTGTTCCGGGTGCGGATCGGCGCGGGGCCGGTCCTCCTCCGCTGAAGGCCCCCGCCTGGTCGCCTGCGCCGAGATCCGCAGCGCGGATCAGCGCCAGTGGGCGAGCTCCGTGCGGAGGGTCCCGCGGGCGCGGGCGAGCAGTCCGCGGACGGTCGAGGTCGTGAGCCCCAGCTCGTGCGCGATCGCGTCGTAGCTGCACTGCTCCAGCTGGCGCAGCTCCCAGCAGCGGCGCTGGGCCGGGGGCATCGCGGCGAGCACCCGGTTGGCGTCGGCGGCGAGCGATCCGCAGTGCGCGGCGTGCTCCGGGTCGTCGGCGGCGGAGGCGGGGAACTCGTCGTCCAGCTCGGCTCGCAGCCGCGAGACGCTGGAGCGGAGCCGGTCGACGCTGCGGCGGCGGGCGGTCGTGACGAGCCAGCCGGCGATGGTCTCGCCGTCGATCACGCTGTCCACGTGGGTCCACGCCGCGAGGAACGTCTCCTGCACCACGTCGTCGACGTCGGCGCTGCTGCGGAGGGTGCGGGCGGCCGTCGCGCGGAGCAGACCGGTGTAGCGGCGGACGATGGTGGCGAACGCGCGGTCGTCGCCCTCCGCGGCGCGGATGACGAGCATCCGGTCCGAGTCGGGTTCGAGCAGCGCGAGCGGCGGCGCGGCGAGGGTCGAGGGGCGGGCCCTCGGGAGGCGTGCGGGGGTGGTGGCGGTGAGCATGCGGACTCCGGTCGACTTGATGTGCACGCATGATTCGGAGGCGCGCTCCCGCCCGGTTTCCCGGGGCGGGACCCCAGTGGGAGGGGCAGGTCTGTCCGGTTTCCGGGGACGTCAGCGCCGCCGCGACCACCAGCGGCGGGACCGCTCCGGCTCGGCGGCCGCCCGGGCCTCGGCCGCGGCGGCGCGATCGGCGCGCCGCTGCGACCAGGCGGCGACCTCCTCGTCGACGTCCCGGAGCGGGGTGACGACGGGCGGCCCGCCCAGCAGCTGGCGGCGCGCCTCGATCACCCGCGTGTTGAAGTCGGCGAGCTCGGCGCGCACCTCCTCCTCGCGGTGCAGGCGGTCGAGGCGCTCGTCGAGCGCGCGGTCCTCGGCGCGGAGGAGGAAGGCGGCCGGGCCGATCCCGGTGAGGTTCTCGCGCTCGATCTTGCGACGGATCCACCAGTCCGGGTCGTGGGCCGCGCCCAGGTCCGGGAGCGGCTTCCCCGATCCCGGCAGGTCGTCGAAGTCGCCGCGGCGGATCGCGAGCTGGATCGCCGTCTCGACGAACGCGGCCCGCTCGAGCGGATCCTCGGGCAGGGCGGGCTGCTCCGACTTCTCTTCGCCCGCGGCGCCGGCTCGGTACCGGGCGGCGCGCTCCCTCGCATCCGACATCCCTCCACGCTAGATCGGGCTCCTCGCCGCGGGCAACCACCCCTCCCGCCGTCTCCGTGGTCGGTGGGGCTCCGCGGGTCGACATCGGCGGACCGGCGTGCGTAGTATCGATACTCGATAACATCGACGATCGATAAGGAGCACGCCATGACGAGTGTCATCTCCAGCGGACCGGTCCGGGAGCGTCCGCGCGTGTTCCGGGTGGCGAGAGCGGTCCTGCTCATCGTCGCGGTCTTCTCCGTGCTCACCGCGCTCCTGCAGACCTGGACGGTCACCACCGGGCGCACCCTGCTGGTCTTCGGGGAAGCGGACGGCCGCCTCCCGCTCCGGAGCCTCCCGCAGCTGCTGCAGGCCGAGCCGCGCGAGGGCACCGCGCCCACGCTCGCCGACGCCGCTCTCTCCCTCCGCCTGCTCGGTGCGCTGCCGAGCCTCCTCCAGGCGGTCACCATCGTCCTCGCCACGGTCTTCCTCCTGCGGGTTCTCCGCGGCATCGCGGCCGGACGCCCGTTCGACCCCTTCGTCCTCGCGAACTGGCGCCGTCTGAGCCTCGCCCTGCTGATCGGAGGAGTGGCGCAGGGCCTCGCCGACACCGCGGCGGGCCTGTACCTCAGCTCCGGCATCGGCCTGCTGTTCGCCGCCGGCCGGGTGACCGACGAGCAGCGCGACGCCTTCCTCGGCGGCGACTACCAGGCCATCGGGACGAACCTGCCGCAGTGGCCCGTCCCCGTCCTGCTCGCCGGAGTGGTGGCCCTCGCCCTGACGGCGGCGTTCCGCGCCGGCGCGAAGCTCGAACGGGACGTCGACGGCGTTGTCTGAGCCCGCCGACGACGAGAGGCACCGGATCGACTGCCACCTCGGAGCAGTGTTGGCCGAGCGCGGCGTGACCCTCACCGCCCTCTCTGCCCGCACCGGCATCACGATGGCGAACCTCTCCATCCTCAAGAACAACCGCGCCCGCGCGATCCGCTTCACGACGCTGACGCTCATCTGCGACGCGCTCGACTGCACCCCGCAGGAGCTGTTCTCGATCCGGGCCGTCGACGAGCGGGGGTAGCGGCGGGCGGATCGGCCAGGGGATCTCTGCGGGGCCGATGGTAGGGACGCCGTCCGATCCGACCGTCGATCGAGCAGGCCTCAGTCGCGCTCCACGTCCGCCCCTCCTGGGATCGGCCGGAACTCCCCGGAGCTCGCTCTCGTCCCGACCCATGGATGAGCCTCACCAGCGCGGCCGGCGGCCTCGGCCATCGACCGTCCACAGGGGAGCGAGCTCGTCAGCGGGACCGTCGAATGCGCCTCCGGTGGATGCCGGCGGCTGCTCGCGGTCGTCCCTCCCGACGCGAATCACTCCCGAGCAGTTGTCGAGCGAGCTCGAAAGGACCCCGCAGACACGCATCGCGGGAACCCTCCGGGACCCTCGCTCCATCTCGGTGGCTTCCACCGTCGAGGGGCCCCTCCTGAAGATCCGGGCCGACTACTGGTCCCAGGAGTACATCCCCTGGGGACGTGTGCGAAGCGTCCTCGTGGGTTCTTCCGCCAACCGGTCCCGTCGCGCTGTGGGATCTCCCTGAGACGGCGGCGGTGTACCCGTCGACGAGGCCGCCGGTCATCGTCCCCGCGAGGAGCGCCCGCTTCAGACCCGCACCGACGACGAACACGTCGATCGACCCGGGGTTCCCGAACGGGGGACGGACCGTGATGCACGTCTGGTCGTGCTGAGCGGCGGTCAGCGGTCGAGGACTTGACGAATGACGAGGACTCGGATCTCCGTCGACTCCCGCCCCACCGGGTCGAACCCGCTCGCCGTCATCACTGAGACCCTGCTCGAGCCGGTCGGCGTGCTCGTGCGCGCAGCGCTGCGGCCGCTTCCCGCCCGCTCAGTCCAGCGGGTAGCCCGGCAGCCCGTCGATGCTGACCGCGTTGCGCGTGGCTCGGTACTCGGCCATGCCGTCGGGGCCCTTCTTCTCGGCCTGGAGGAGGAGCAGGTCGCGCTCGCCGACCGGCTCCATCACCGGCACGCCCCAGCCGCACGCGTCACTGATGCGGGTGAGCTCGACGGTGACGACCGCGCGGGTGCTCGGGTGGTCGGGGTGCTGCTCCGCGACCTCGGCGAACGCCTCCGAACCGGGCAGGTGCACGGAGCCGGTGCCGTGCAGGCGGACGATGCGCGGACGCGGTCCGAACGACGCGAACATCAGGCACACGCGCCCGTTCTCACGCAGGTGCGCGATCGTCTCGACTCCGCTGCCCGTGTAGTCGACCCAGCCGACTCGCCGCGGGCCCAGGATCGAGAACGAGTCGTGGCCGCGCGGCGACATGTTGACGTGCCCGTCCGCGGCGAGGGGCGCGGTGGCGACGAACCACATCGGCTGCTCGTGGATCCAGGAGGCGAGGCTCTCGTCGATCTCGTCGTAGACGTGCGCCACGGGGTCAGGCCCCGGCCGCGCGGCGGACCAGCTCGGTGACGGCGGCGCGCGTCTCGGCATCGGCGGAGACGAGCGCGTAGGCGGTCGGCCAGATCGTGCCGTCGTCGAGCTGGGCGCCGTCCTGGAAGCCGAGGGTCGAGTAGCGCGTGCCGAACTTCGCGCCGGGCTGGAAGAAGACGATCGCCTTGCCGTCCGAGCGCGCGTAGGCGGGGAAGCCGTACCAGGTCTTCGGGAGGAGATCGGGGGCGGTCTCGCCGACGACCTCGTGGAGCATCTGGGCGATCGGCCGCTCCTCGTCGGTCATCGCGGCGATCGCGGCCTCCGCGTCCATGCGGTCGGCGTCGGCCTTGTCGGCGCTCTTCTGCCGCTTCGCCTCCGCCCGCAGCTCGGCCGCGCGCTGCTTCATCGCCGCGCGCTCGTCCTTCGAGAAACCGTCTTCGGAGGCCATGTCCGCCCGTCCCGTCCGTCTGCGGCTCCCGGTCCGGGAGCGTCCCCGCACATCGTGACAGCGCCGCACTCGCCGCACAACGGCGGGAGAGAGCGCGACCGCGCGCCCCGGAAGCCCAGCCTCCGCGGTTAGCGTGGGCGGATGCGCCTCCTCCTGATCCGCCACGGCCAGACCCCCTCCAACGTCGCCGGGCTCCTCGACACCCGCATCCCCGGACCCGGGCTCACCGACCTCGGCCGCACCCAGGCCGCGGCACTGCCCGGTCGGCTCGCCGGCGAGGGGATCGGCGCGCTGCTCGTCTCGACGATGGTCCGCACCCACGAGACGGCCGCCCCTCTCGCCGCGGCCCTCGGGCTCGAGCCGATGGAGCGCGACGGCATCCGCGAGGTCGCGGCCGCGGGGCTCGAGATGCGCGGCGACGACGCGGCGGTCGAGGAGTACATGGGCACGGTCTTCCGCTGGGCCGGCGGCGAGACGTCGATCCGGCTGGCGGGCGGCGAGACGGGCGACGAGTTCGCGGCGCGCTACGACGCGGTGGTGGCGGAGGCGGAGGCGCTCGGGCACGAGGTCGTCGCGCTGGTCAGTCACGGCGCGGCTATCCGCTGCTGGGCGGGTCTGCGCTCCCTCGACCTCGATGCGCGCTTCATCGCCGACCACCTGCTCGACAACACCGGCGTCGTCGTCCTCGAGGGCTCGGGCGACGCGTGGACGCTCGTGTCCTGGCAGGGCGAGCCCGTCAGCGGAGTCGGCGCGGCGGCCCCCTCGGGCCCGGCGGGCGAGACCACCGTCTGAGCTGCAAGCCTCCTCGCCGGTCGAGCAGCGGCGGATGGAGTCCGGCCGGAACGAGCGCCGCCGGCCGCGCCATCACGGTAACGATCGCGCAACACTCCGGAAACCAGCTCCGACCAGCACATTCGCTCGCGCCGATCGGTTCATCACCACCCCTGGACCCGCCCCCGCAATTGTCCGACGTTTGCCCCTCGGCAGCTCCGCGGCTACCGTGGTCGGCGGTCCTCACGGGCCCCGATGAACCGGTCCGCGCTCGCACGGCGTCCCCCCAGGACGCGCCGCGATCGTACGGTCAACGGGAGTGGAGGCGGCCCCGAGGCCGCCTCGGACGCTCTCGCCTCCACCCCCTTTCGCGCTGAGCGGCGGGACGCACGCGGAGGCTCGACGCACGGCTGTCCCACGCTCCCGACCCGGCACCACGAGATGAGCGCAGGGCGTCGTCCCTGCGCGCCGACGGAGTGTACGTGCACCAGAACCAGCAGACCATCAGCGAGCCCCGGAGCGAGGCGGGCGCCGATCCCGCGACCCCCGCTCTCGAGGCCCGCCACCTCTTCAAGGTGTTCGGCCGGAAGCCCGACGAGGTCGTCCGCCGACTGGGCGAGGGCGCCGACCGCGGCGAGCTCGCCGGACTCGGCACGGCCGCGGTGATCGACGCGTCCTTCACCGTGCGCCGCGGCGAGATCTTCGTCGTGATGGGCCTCTCCGGCTCCGGGAAGTCCACCCTCATCCGCATGCTGAACGGGCTCCAGGAGCCCTCCGCGGGCGAGGTCCTGATCGAGGGCTCCACCATCACCGGCGTCTCCGAGGCGGAGCTGCGCCGCGTGCGCCGCTCGTCGGTGTCGATGGTGTTCCAGCACTTCGCGCTCCTCCCGCACCGCACCGTGCTCGACAACGTCGCGTACCCGCTCGAGATCCAGGGCGTCCCCGCGGCCGAGCGCCGCGAGCGGGCGATGCTCGCGGTCGAGCGCGCCGGTCTCGCCGGCTGGCACGAGAAGATGCCCGACGAGCTCTCCGGCGGCATGCGCCAGCGCGTCGGCCTCGCCCGGGCGCTCGCCGCCGACACCGACATCGTGCTGATGGACGAGGCGTTCTCGGCGCTCGACCCGCTGATCCGCCGCGAGATGCAGGAGCAGCTGATCGAGCTGCAGCACGAGCTCGGCAAGACCATCGTCTTCATCACGCACGACCTCAACGAGGCCATGTTCCTCGGCGACCGCATCGCGGTGATGCGCGACGGCCGCATCGTCCAGATCGGCACCCCGGAGGAGATCCTCACCGACCCGGCGAACGACTACGTCGCCCAGTTCGTGCAGGACGTCGACCGCGCCCGCGTGCTCACCGCCTCCGCCGTGATGGAGCCCGCCCGCTCCGTGGTCACCCTCGCGGCCGGTCCCCGCGCCGCGCTGAGGAGCATGCGCGACCTGCAGACCTCGGCCGCGTTCGTGGTCGGCGGCGGACGACGCCTGCTGGGCACGGTCCGCGACCGCGACGTGATCGAGCAGGTGCGCCGGAGCACCGGCGACCTCTCGGCGGTCCTCACCTCCGACGTCGTCACCGTCGGTCCGGACACCGCCCTCAGCGAGGTCATCGAGCCCGCCGTCGAGTCGGCGCTGCCGGTCGCCGTGGTCGACGCCGACGGGCGTCTGCTCGGAGCGATCCCGCGGGTGACCCTGCTCGCGGCGCTCGGCAACGTGCCCGCCCGCACCGGCGAGCACCCGGTGATCGAGCCGCCCGCCACCGTCTCGACCGAGGTCGTCACCGCGACCCTGCACGCGACCGGAGGCCCCGTCGAGGACGCCGTCCTCGCGGCGGACGGAGGTGCACGATGACCGATCTCGGCTTCCGCCTCCCGCTCGGCGCCCTCGCCGAGAGTGCCGTCGACGTCCTCACGCAGACCTTCCAGCCGGTCTTCGACCTGCTGCGCACCGTCTTCGGCGCCCTCTACTCCGGCGTCGACCTCGTCCTCGCGACACCGCCCTTCTGGGTGATCGTCGCCTTCCTCGCCGTACTGGCCTACGCCGTCCGCGGCTGGGTCTTCGCGGCCGGCACCGCCGTGGGGCTCCTGCTGATCGTGGGGGTCGACCAGTGGGAGAACGCGATGGACTCCCTCGCGCTGGTGCTCGTCGCCTCCGTGATCGCCATCGCGCTGAGCGTGCCGCTGGGCGTGCTCGCCGCGCGCAACCGCACGGCCTCCGCGGTCATCCGGCCCGTGCTCGACCTGATGCAGACGATGCCGGCCTTCGTCTACCTGATCCCCGCGCTGATCCTGTTCCGGGTCGGAGTGGTGCCGGGCATCGTCGCGACCATCGTGTTCGCCATGGCGCCGGGCGTCCGGCTCACCGAGCTGGGCATCCGCGGCGTCGACCCGGAGCTCGTCGAGGCGGGGGAGTCGTTCGGCTCCTCGAAGTGGCGGATCCTCCGCCAGATCCAGCTGCCGCTCGCGCTGCCCTCGATCCTGGCGGGCCTCAACCAGGTCATCATGCTCTCGCTCTCGATGGTCGTCATCGCGGGCATGGTCGGCGCCGGAGGGCTGGGCGGCGACGTCGTCGCGAGCCTCAACCGGATCGATGTCGCGCTCGGCTTCGAGGCGGGCATCTCCGTCGTGATCCTCGCGGTCGTCCTCGACCGGATGACCGGCGCGCTGGGCTCGCCCTCGCCGGCGAGGGTCGCCCGGGCGAAGAACCGCCGCGCCGTAGTGGCGACCCGCTCGGCCGTCGGCGTCGTCTCGATCGGCCTGGTCGCGTCCCTCGGGGCCGCGACCCTCGCCGCTCCCGCCACCGCCGCCTCCGTCGACAACGGCGACCGCACCGACGTGACCGTCGCCGTGTTCCAGGGCTGGGACGAGGGGATCGCCGTCTCCGCTCTATGGGAGGCGGTGCTCGAGGAGCAGGGCTACGACGTGACCCTGCAGAACGCCGACGTCGCCCCCGGCTTCCAGGGCCTCTCGACCGGCGACTACGACCTCGCCCTCGACACCTGGCTGCCGCTCACCCACGCCCGGTACGTCGAGCAGTACGGCGACTCGATCGTCGACCTGGGCGCGTGGAACGATGAGGCGAAGCTGACCATCGCGGTCAACGAGGACGCTCCGATCGACTCCCTCGAGGAGCTCGCCGCCGACCCGGGCGTCGTCGGCAACCGCCTGATCGGCATCGAGCCCGGCTCCGGTCTCAACAAGACGACGACCGAGGACGTCATCCCCGGCTACGGCCTGGAGGGGATGGACTACCTCACCTCCTCGACGCCGGCCATGCTCCAGGAGCTCTCGAGCGCGACCGCCGCGGGCGAGAACATCGCCGTCACGCTCTGGCGCCCGCACTGGGCCTACGACGCCTTCCCGGTCAAGGACCTCGAGGACCCGAAGGGCCTGCTCGGGCAGGCGGAGGGGATCCACTCCTTCGGCTCGGCCGCGTTCGACGCGGACTACCCGACGATGAGCCGCTGGATCCGCGACTTCCGGATGGACTCGAAGACGCTCTACTCGCTCGAGAACGCGCTGTTCAACGACGGGGCCGACGACCGCTCCGCCGCCCTCGCCGCGTGGATGGACGAGAACCGGGAGTACGTCGACACGCTGATCACCTGATCCGCCACCACGACGAAGGCCGAGAGGCTGGGCGGCCCCGGACCAGGGCTGTCCCGGCCTCTCGGCCTTCGTCGCGCAGAAGTCAGGCGGCGCTGACCCGGCGTCCCGCGGTGGCGCGGACCAGGAGGGTGACCACCAGCACCACGGCGGCGGCGACCAGCGCGGCGATCCCGGCGGGGACCGAGACGAGCTCGCCGGCGAAGCGGCCGACGGCGACCCAGGAGAGTCCCCAGACGAGCGAGAGCATCGGGGCGATGCGGCCGCGGCCGGTGACCGCGATCAGGAGTCCGACGAGCGCGGCGACGGCGAGGACGACGACCGCCCAGACCGCGGCGCCCGGACCGTCCGCGCTGCCGACTCCCGCGCCGACGAGCCCGGCGGTGACGTTCGCGGCCGTGGCCACGCACACCCAGCCGAGGTAGAGCCCGAAGGTGCCGTCTGTCACGATCGCGTCGACCACTCCGGCCGACCGGGTGGTCCGCAGGATCACGAAGATGCGCGCGAGCACGGCGAGCAGCAGGGCGATCACGACGACGCTGAGCGTCAGGAAGCCGGCCTGGACGACCAGGATCCACGCGGCGTTCAGGAGGAGGCTGGCGGCGGCCCAGTAGCCCAGCCGGCGGTGGCGGGTGCGGGCGGTCTGCGAGGGCAGGAACTGCCAGATCGCGTAGGCGATGAGGCCGGTGTAGATGACGCTCCAGATCGCGAAGGCGGGGCCGTCGGGAGCGATGGGGGTCGAGGACGCGGTCAGGGCGCCGCCGGCCGCGTTCTGGATCTGCGTGCCGCCCGCGGCGCCCGAGCCGATGAACGAGCCGATGAGGGCGAGCACTGCGCTCACGGCGACGACGACCTGGCGGATCCGGTCGGCGCGGTCGGGGGTTCGTGTGGCGGTCATGTCGCTCCTCCATTAGTCAGCTGGCTGAGTAATGAGAGTAGCGCGATTCCGCTCCCCGTCCACTGGGGCTTGCGGCGCGGCCCCGGCCCTGGATGAGGGCCGGGGCCGGATTCTCAGGCGCGGGCGGCCGCGTACTGCTCGCGGATCACAGGGCGGTGGTCCGGCGCGGGCTCGGCCACCGAGGTGACGGTCCACGTCGGACGCGATCCGGTCAGCGCCCAGGCGGCCTGCACGGCGGCACCGTCGGCCACGTACTCGCCGGGCGTCGGCACCTGCACGGGCACGTCGAACACCTGCGATGCAGCGAGCTGCACGGCGCGGTTCTGCGCGGCTCCGCCGATGAGGAGGATGCGCCGCGCCTCCACTCCCTGCGCGCGAACGGCGTCGAGCCCGTCGGCCAGTCCGCAGAGCATGCCCTCGATCGCCGCGCGGGCGAGGTTCGGTCGCGTGGTCGAGGCGATGGTCATCCCGTGCAGGCTCGCGGTCGCGTCCGGCAGGTTCGGCGTGCGCTCGCCCTCGAAGTAGGGGACCAGCACGAGGCCGTCGGCACCCGGCTCCGCCTCGAGCGCCAGTGCGGCGAACTCGTCGAAGTCGCTGCCGAGCAGGGTCGCGGTCGAGGCCAGCACGCGCGCGGCGTTGAGCGTCGCGACCAGAGGCAGGAAGCGCCCGCTCGCATCGGCGAAGCCGGCGACGGTCCCGGAGGCGTCGCGCACCGGGTCGTCCGTGACGGCGAAGACCGTGCCGCTCGTGCCGATGCTGACGACCACGTCGCCGGGGCCGGCACCGAGGCCGAGCGCGGCGCCCGCGTTGTCGCCCGCGCCGGGGCCGACGACGAGTCCGCTCTCGGTGCGGCCCGCCTCCTCCGAGGGGCCGAGCACGCGGGGGAGCAGCGGGCGGTGGCCGAGGGCGCGCTCGAGCAGGTCGAGGTCGTAGCCGTCCGCTCCCCAGTACGAGGTGCCGGACGCGTCGGACCGGTCGGTCGTGAGCGCGTCGAGCTGCGGACCGCGGGCGGAGTCGGGGCCGTAGCCGAGCAGGCGCCAGGTCAGCCAGTCGTGAGGGAGCGCGACGGCGGCGACACGGGCGGCGTTCTCGGGCTCGGCGTCGCGCAGCCAGCGGAGCTTGGTGGCGGTGAAGGAGGCGACCGGCACCGATCCGGTCCGCTCCGCCCAGGCCCCGGCTCCGAGCTCCTCGATGAGCGCGGCGGCGGCGGGCGCGCTGCGGGTGTCGTTCCAGAGCAGAGCGGGGCGGATGACGGTGCCGCTCTCGTCGAGGACGACCATGCCGTGCTGCTGGCCGCCGACCGAGATCGCGGCGACGTCGTCGAGCCCGCCGGCGTCGGCGAGGGCGAGCTGCAGCGCCTCCCACCACGCGGCCGGATCGACCTCGGTGCCGTCCGGGTGGCTCGCCCGGCCGGTGCGCACCACGGCGCCGGTGTCGAGGTCGCGGACGACCACCTTGCAGCTCTGGGTCGACGAGTCGATCCCTGCGACGAGCGTCATCGCTGTCCTCTTTCGTTGGGGGGTTCGGGTTCGGGCGTCCGGTGCGGAACCGGGCCGGATGCAGGAGAACGGACGAGATCCCGTGCGGGTGCAGGGGATCTCGTCCGTCTCAGGTCGTCCCGCGGCGGACCGCGGGCTCAGGGGGTGCGGGTCAGCCGCGGGCGCCGAGCAGGTGCTCGGTGGCCAGCTGCTGCAGGCGCACGAAGCCGAAGCCCTTGCCGCCGAGGTAGGCGTCGGCGTCGAACGACTCGTACGAGGCGGTGTCCGCGAGCAGGTCGTCGTACGACTCGCCCTCGTTCAGCGTCGGGGTGGAGAGCTCGGCGACCTTGGCGGCGGCCAGCGCCTCCTGCACCTCGGGGTCGGCGCGGAAGGCCGCGGCGCGCTCCTTGAGCAGCAGGTAGGTGCGCATGTTCGCGGCGGCCGAGTCCCAGACTCCGGTCTCGTCCTCGGTGCGCGAGGGCTTGTAGTCGAAGTGGCGCGGGCCGTCGTAGGCCGGGACGCCGCCGGGGCCGCCGTTCTCGAGGAGGTCGACGAGCGAGAACGCGTTGTGCAGGTCGCCGTGGCCGAAGACCAGGTCCTGGTCGTACTTGATGCCGCGCTGGCCGTTGAGGTCGATGTGGAAGAGCTTGCCGTGGTACAGCGCCTGGGCGATGCCGGCGGTGAAGTTCAGGCCCGCCATCTGCTCGTGGCCGACCTCGGGGTTCACGCCGACGAGCTCGGGGCGCTCGAGGGAGTCGATGAATGCGATCGCGTGGCCGAGCGTGGGCAGCAGGATGTCGCCGCGGGGCTCGTTCGGCTTGGGCTCGATGGCGAAGCGGATGTCGTAGCCCTTGTCGGTGACGTAGTCGCCGAGCAGGTTGACGGCCTCGCGGTAGCGCTCGAGCGCGGCGCGGATGTCCTTGGCGGAGTCGTACTCGGCGCCCTCGCGGCCGCCCCACATGACGAACGTCTTCGCGCCCAGCTCGGCGGCGAGGTCGATGTTGCGGAGGACCTTGCGCAGCGCGAAGCGGCGGACGTCGCGGTCGTTCGAGGTGAAGCCGCCGTCCTTGAAGACCGGGGCGCTGAAGAGGTTCGTGGTGACCATCGGCACGATGAGGCCGGTGGACTCCAGCGCGCCCTTGAGGCGGTCGATCTGGGTCTGGCGCTCGGCGTCGGTGGAGCCGAAGGCGAACAGGTCGTCGTCGTGGAAGGTGAGGCCGTACGCGCCGAGCTCGTCGAGCTTCTCGACCGCGTGGACGACGTCGAGCGGCTCGCGGGTCGGGCCGCCGAACGGGTCCGTCCCGTTGTAGCCGATGGTCCAGAGGCCGAACGAGAACTTGTCGGCGCGGGTGGGGGTCAGGGACATGGGATCCGAATCCTTTCCGGCGACGTCGCCGAATTGTTGTTGAGCCCAACATATCTCCTGAGGATCGAGAGGCGCAACGAGCGGAAGGCCCGGCGCGTCGCCCTCCGGCCCCATCGCGGGTGCCGCCCGCTCGTGCCGCGGAACCGCTCGCGGAGCGGGCCGGTGCCCGGGGAGGACGTCGCGAGGATCGCTTGCGCAAGCGCTTCGACTGTGCGTACAGTCGCTCCAGCACGACCGGTCGAAGCGCTTCGAAGCTCGACCGCGACCGACGACGACGTCCGGCAGGAGGAGCCATGGCGACCATCCACGACGTGGCCCGCGCTGCCGGAGTCTCGATCAGCACCGTCTCCTACGCCCTCTCCGGCAAGCGCTCGATCGCCGCCTCCACCCGGCAGCGCGTCGACGACGCGGTGCGCCAGCTCGGCTACCGGCCCCACGCGGGAGCCCGGATGCTCGCCGGGGCGCGGACCCACATCCTCGCCCTCTCCGCCCCGATGCGCGGCGAGCTGCACCTGCCGACCCACATGCGCTTCGTCACCGAGGTGCTCGAGCGCGCCCGGGAGTCGGACTACGACGTCCTGCTGCTCGTCACCGACGAGGCCTCCAGCGGCATCGGGCGCGTCTCCTCCTCCTCGCTCGTCGACGGCATCGTCCTGATGGGCGTCGACGACGACGACGACCGCGCCGAGCTGATCCGCGCGGCCGGGGTCCCCGCCACCTTCATCGGCGTGCCCGCCGACTCCCACGATCTCGCCTGCGTCGACCTCGACTTCGCCGAGGCCGCCCGCCAGAGCGTCCGCCGGCTCGCCGAGCTGGGCCACCGCTCGCTCGGCCTGCTCGAGCACCCGCAGTCCTACACCGACCGCAACGCCGGCTTCGTCCGCCGCTTCGACGAGGCGTTCCGCGCCGAGGCCGCAGCGCTCGGAGTCGAGATCGCGGTCGAGCGCCCGCACATCGGCCGCCCGAGCGCACAGGCCGCGATCGACGCGATCCTCGCCGCACCCGTCCCGCCCACCGCGCTCGTGCTGCACTGCAACGAGCCCGTGGCGGAGGCGGCGATCGAGCGCGTCCTCGAGCGCGGCCTCTCCGTCCCCGGCGACCTGTCGATCCTGGCGGCCTGCGCCAGCTACGACGGCGGCGCCCTCCCGGTCCCCACCAGCAGTCTTCCCCTCCCGTTCGACGCGATGTGCCGAGCGGCCGTCGCGCGGACCCTCCAGCAGATCGACTCCGGCCGCACCGTCGGCGTCGAGCTGCTCCCGCCCTCCTACGTCGACCGCGGATCCCTCGCGGCCGCTCCGACCGGCGCTCCGGTGCCGGCGGTCCCGTCCGGCACTCTCGCGCCGGCCTCCCTCTAGTCCTCCACCCTCTTCCCGCCCGCTCCGGCTCTGCGCACTGTCGAAACGCTTCGACACCGCGCCTCCGCGAGAGAGCGCTCCCTGCACCACCTCCGCAGCACCACCGCACCGTTCGAAGGAGAACCACCGCAATGTCGCTCCGATCCCGCTCCGCCTTCCACCGCCCGACCGCCGGTCTCAGCCGGCGCAACCTCCTCGCCGGAGGAGTCGGCCTCAGCGCGATGTTCGCGCTGGCCGCCTGCTCCGGTGGCGGTTCCGACGCCGGCTCCGACGCGCTCTCGACCACGGTCGACGGCGCCGGCCGCACCCTCACGCTCTGGGACTTCGAGACGCCCGACAGCGACCGCGGCATCGCCTGGCTCGCCGCCCGCGACATCTTCACCCAGGAGACGGGGGCCGAGATCGCGTACGAGTTCAAGGCCTTCGAGCAGCTGCGCACCGGCGCCAGCCAGATCTTCAACTCCAACTCGGCGCCCGACGTCGTCGAGTACAACAAGGGCAACGCGACCAGCGGACTCCTCTCGAGCCAGGGCCTGCTCACCAACCTCGACGAGGCGGTCGCGTTCTACGGCTGGGACTCGCTGATCCCCGGCGCGCTGCAGACCACCGCGAAGTACGACGAGAACGGGATCATGGGCTCCGGCTCCTGGTACGGCATCCCCAACTACGGCGAGTTCACCTTCGTCTACTACAACAAGGACGCCTTCGCCGCGAACGGCCTCGAGGTCCCCACCACCTACGAGGAGTTCACGGCCGTCCTCGACGCCTTCGTGGCCAAGGGGATCACCCCGCTGGCCGAGGCCGGCGCCGAGTACCCGCTGCAGCAGCTCTTCTACCAGCTCGCGCTGCTGAAGGCCGACCGCTCCTGGATCACCGACTACCAGACCTACACGGGCGAGGTCGACTTCGAGGACGCGGCCTGGAGCTACGCGGCCGACCAGCTGAAGACCTACGTCGACAAGGGCTACTTCTCGGCCGACGCCTCCGGGCTGAAGGCGGAGGACGCGGGCACGGCGTTCATCTCGGGCGAGTACCCGATCTTCTTCTCGGGCTCCTGGTGGTTCGGCCGCTTCAAGACCGAGATCACCGGATTCGAATGGGACACGTTCCTCTTCCCGGGCGCCGAGTTCACGATGGGCTCCGCCGGCAACCACTGGGTGATCCCGGAGACGGCGAAGAACAAGGACCTCGCCTACAAGTGGATCGACATCACGATGCGACCCGAGATCCAGAACCTCATCGGCAACAACGGAGGCATCCCGCTGGTCGTCGACGAGAGCGCCATCACCGACGAGAAGAGCAAGGCGCTGCTCTCGCAGTGGAAGACGGTCGTCGACGGCGACCAGCTCTCCTTCTACCCCGACTGGCCCACCGCGACCTTCTACGACGACCTGGTCGCCGCCACGCAGGAGCTCATCAACGGCTCCTCCGACGAGTCCGCCATGCTCTCCGACCTCCAGGCCAAGTACGACGACGGAGTCGCCGACATCACGTGACGCGGAAGCGTCACGTGATGTCGGCCACGGCGGCCGGCCCCGCGCCTGCAGGCGCGGAACGGCCGTGGAAGACCTGAGGACGTGACGGCGACCCCTCGAGGGGGTCGCACGAACACCGCCGAGCCTCCACCCCCCCCGCTGGATGCCGCTCCGGTACGCGACACGCCGTCGCCTCCGTACCGGAGCGGCATCCCGCGGCAGCACACCCACGACCCCGTCCGACCTAGGAGTACCCATGACGACGACAGCACCTCGTCGCGCGGAGAGCGCGCCGCCTCCCACGACGCCGCCCCGCGAGAAGCGCTCCGGCGGCTACTGGCTCTACCTGATCCCCGGGTTCGTGCTCTTCACGTTCATCGTGCTGATCCCGCTGATCTGGAACGTCTACATCAGCTTCACGTCCTGGCGCGGCATCAAGCCGCCGATCTTCATCGGCCTCGACAACTGGATCGAGCTGATGGGCGACGACCAGTTCTGGACCTCGTTCCTCAACTCGGTCTACATGATCATCGCGATGGTGATCGTCCCCACGATCCTCGGACTCCTGCTCGCGGCGATCCTCTTCGATCTCGTCGGCAAGAAGTTCGGCGGGCGCCTGGCGAGCTTCCTCCGCGCCACCTACTACCTTCCGCAGATCCTGCCGACCGTCATCGCCGCGATCGTCATCGGCTGGATCCTCCGCCCCGACAACGGCGCGCTGAACTCGATCCTCGAGGCCGTCGGGCTCGGCTCCCTCTCGCACGACTGGCTCGGCAAGCCGGACACCGCGATGCTCTCGATCATGGTCGTGATGATCTGGGTGCAGCTGGGCTACCCGGTCGTCATCTTCATGGCGGCACTGCAGCGCGTGGACCCCGAGCTCTACGAGGCGGCGGAGCTCGACGGGGCGAACTGGTTCCAGCGCTTCCGCTGGATCACGGTCTCGATCATCCGGCCCGAGATCTTCGTGGTCACCCTCACCTGCACCATCGCCGCGCTGAAGGTCTTCGGCCCGATCTACGCCCTGACCCGCGGCGGCCCCGGCGACTCCACGATCGTCCCCTCCTACTACTCGTACACCGAGTTCTTCCAGAAGCAGCAGGTGGGCTACGGCGCCACCATCGCGACCGCGCTCACGATCGTCATCGTGATCCTCGCCGTGCTGTTCATCCGCGCCCAGGAGCGCGTCGAGCGCAGCGAAGGAGCCCGCTGATGTCGGCCACCGAGACCCTGCCCCTCACCCAGGCCGGCACGGAGGACGCGGACCTCTCGTCCTCCCGTCCCGCCAAGCCCGCGAAGGGCACGACGAAGCGCACCCTCGGCGACTGGGTGATCCTCGCCGTCGCCGTGGTGATCGGGCTCGTGATCATCAGCCCGGTGCTGCTGATCCTGCTCAACTCCTTCAAGACCCCCGCGGAGTACTCGGCGAACGGCCCGCTCGCCTTCCCGACCGGCCTCTCCTTCGACGGCCTCTCGACCTTCTGGAGCCGCGTCGACTTCCCCGAGAAGCTCGGCAACTCGATCCTCATCTCGGGGTCGGTCGCGATCCTCGCCGTCGCCCTCTCGGTGCTGAACGCCTACGCGATCGGCATCGGCCGGGTCCGCGGCCGGAGCTGGATCATCGTCCTGTTCCTGCTGGCGAACATGCTCCCGCAGGAGGCCCTGCTCTACCCGCTGTACTACATGTTCAAAGCGGTCGGGATCTACGACACCCAGCTGTCGGTCATCGTCATCTTCACCGTCATCCAGTCGGCGTTCGGCACCTATCTGCTCTCGAGCGTCTACGGCACCTTCCCGAAGGAGATCCTCGAGGCCGCGGCTCTCGACGGCGCCTCGAAGTGGCAGGTCCTCACCCGGGTGATCGTCCCGATCTCGCGGCCCACCCTCTCGGTGCTGATGATCTTCTTCTTCATCTGGACCTGGAACGAGTTCCTCATCCCGCTGGTCTTCCTGGTGAGCGACGCGACGCAGACCGTCCCGATCGCGATCTCGAGCCTCCAGGGCGACAAGATCATGGACGTCACCACGACCAGCGCGAGCGCCCTCCTGGGCCTTCTCCCGACGCTCATCTTCTTCCTGATCTTCCAGCGCACCCTCACCCGCGGCATCACCGCCGGCGCGGTCAAGTAGCCCTCTCTCCCTCCGTCGGCGCCTCCCTCACGGGATCCTCCGGCGCGCCATCGAAAGGCACCCCCATGAAGTTCACCGACGGGTTCTGGCAGACGCGGGCCGGATTCACGCCCCTGTTCGCGCAGGAGGCGTACGACATCCGCACCGACGGCACCTCGCTCGAGGTGATCGCCCCGACCCGGGTCATCCAGGGCCGCGGCGACGTCCTCAACCGGCCGGCGCTCACGGTCACGGTGTCCTCGCCGGCCGAGGGGGTCGCGCGGGTGCGGATCGAGCACTGGCGCGGGACGGCGGTGCGGCCCGGCTTCGAGCTGGCCGAGGGCGACGTCGGAGCGGCGGAGGTGACGGAGTCCGGCGGCGTGCTGCGCACCGGCGACCTCGAGGTCCGGATCAGGCAGGGCGCTCCGTGGTCGCTGGAGTTCTGGGACACCTCGACCGGCACGCGCCTCACCGGCTCCGGGCACAAGGCGCAGGGCTACCTGACCGGACCGGACGGAGCCGCCTACCTGCACGAGCAGCTCGACCTCGGCGTCGGCGAGCTGGTCTACGGGCTCGGCGAGCGCTTCGGCCCCTTCGTGAAGAACGGCCAGACCGTGGATGTGTGGAACGCCGACGGCGGCACCTCCTCCGAGCAGGCCTACAAGAACGTCCCGTTCTACCTCTCCAGCCGCGGCTACGGCGTGCTCGTGAACGATCCCGGCCTCGTCTCGTTCGAGATCGGCTCCGAGGCGGTCGAGCGCGTGCAGTTCTCGGTCGGCGGCGAGGCGCTGGAGTACCTGGTGATCCAGGGCCCGACGAAGAAGGACGTGCTGCGGCGCTACACCGGTCTCGCCGGCCGCCCCTCCGTCGTCCCCGCCTGGAGCTACGGGCTCTGGCTGACGACCAGCTTCACCACGAGCTACGACGAGGAGACGGTGAACTCCTTCATCGACGGCTTCGCGGAGCGGGAGCTGCCGCTGTCGGCGTTCCACTTCGACTGCTTCTGGATGCGCGAGTTCCAGTGGACCGACCTCGAGTGGGACCCGCGCACCTTCCCGGACCCCGAGGGGATCCTCGCCCGCCTGCACGAGCGCGGGCTGCACACCTGCGTCTGGATCAATCCGTACATCGCGCAGGCGTCGCCGCTGTTCGCCGAGGGGCGCGAGAAGGGCTACCTGCTCAGAACGGCCTCCGGCGACGTCTGGCAGTGGGACATGTGGGTCGCCGGCATGGCGCTGATCGACTTCACGAATCCGGAGGCGACCTCCTGGTTCCAGGAGAAGCTCCGCGTCCTCGTGCGCCAGGGCGTCGACTCCTTCAAGACCGACTTCGGCGAGCGGATCCCGTCGGAGGGCGTCGTCTGGGCCGACGGGACCGACCCCGAGGCCATGCACAACTGGTACACCCAGCTCTACAACCGCGCGGTGCACGAGGTGCTCGAGCAGGAGCTCGGCGAGGGCCGCGCGGTCCTCTTCGCCCGCAGCGCCACGGTCGGCGGGCAGTCGCTGCCGGTGCACTGGGGCGGGGACAACACCTCCTCCTACGTGTCGATGGCCGAGACCCTGCGCGGGGGCCTCTCGCTCGCGCTGGGCGGGTTCGGCTTTTGGGCGCACGACATCGGCGGGTTCGAGGGCACGCCCGATTCCGGAGTGTTCAAGCGCTGGCTCGCGTTCGGCCTGCTCTCCTCGCACTCGCGGCTGCACGGATCCTCCTCGGTGCGCGTGCCGTGGGCGTTCGACGAGGAGGCCGTGGAGGTCACCCGGCTCTTCACCCGGCTGAAGCTCTCGCTGATGCCCTACCTCTTCGCGGCGGGGGCGGAGGCGGCGAGCACCGGCGTCCCGATCATGCGGCCGATGGCGCTCGAGTTCGAGGACGACCGCAGC
Organism: Rathayibacter sp. AY1H2; assembly: GCF_002931985.1. Taxonomy (NCBI): domain Bacteria; kingdom Bacillati; phylum Actinomycetota; class Actinomycetes; order Micrococcales; family Microbacteriaceae; genus Rathayibacter; species Rathayibacter sp. AY1H2. Next base: position 26,641 of record NZ_PSUV01000030.1, read on the forward strand.
GCCGCCCACCTCGACACGCAGTACCTGCTCGGGCACGACCTGCTCGTCGCTCCGGTGTTCACCGAGGACGGCACGGTCGAGTTCTACCTCCCGCGGGGGACGTGGACGAGCTGGTGGACGGGCGAGCGGACCGTCTCGACGGGGGAGTGGCGTCGTGAGGTCCACGGCTTCGACTCGCTGCCGCTGTACGTGCGCGAGGGTGCGGTGATCCCGGTGGGGGCCCGCCAGGACTCGGCCGAGTACGACTACCTCGACGGGCTCGAGCTGAGGGTGTTCCCGGGGCCGGACGGAGCGACGCCGGTCCGGGTCGTCGCGCACGACACGGGGGAGGAGACGGTCTTCACCGTGACGCGCACCGGCGGCGAGGTCTCGGTCGACGGCCCGGCCGGCACCTGGACCTGGGTCGAGGCCTGAGCGGCGCCCTCCTGCTGATCGAGCAGCGGGCGCAGCCCACCCCTCGAGACCCCCCGC
>NZ_PSUV01000031.1:0-23679 GCF_002931985.1 Rathayibacter sp. AY1H2
GGACGGAGGCGGTCACGCCGCCGCGCCCGCCCCTAGGCTCGACGGCGTGACCGCCTCCGTCCCCGCCCCCCAGTCCCGGCCCCGCGACGTCGTCGGCATCGTCGGCCTCGTCCTCGCGATCGTCCTCGTCCTCGCGCAGATCGGGCGGACCGCGCTCACCACGGCCATCCCGGTCCTCGCGTTCCAGGGCGGCTTCGACACCACGCAGATCGGGGCGCTCTTCGCCGCCCTCGGGGTCACGATGCTCGTGCTCGCGACGGCGACCGCGATCGTCGGCGTCATCGGCGTCGCGCGGAAGGACCGCGCCCGGCTGCTCTCGGCCGTCACGCTCGGCGTCGGCGCGAGCGTCGCGATCGTCGAGCTGGGCGCGCTCGTCGTCCCGCCCCTGGTCGGCCTCTCCCTCCAGTACTGACGAGGCCCGCCGGAGCGGATCCCTCCGCCCGCCCTCGCAGGATCCGCACGGCGCCGCGTCCGTTCCTCGCGCTCCGCTGCGCCGCGACGGCCCTGCCGGCTTCCCGGCGATGCGCCAGGATGGGGGCATGACGACACGCGTGGACGGCCTCCTCGTCTACCCGGTGAAGGGCTTGACCCCGCAGCCGCTCCCCCGCGTCGAGCTCACCGCCGGCCGCGGCGTCCCCTTCGACCGCACGATCGCCCTCGCCCGCCCCGGCGGCGCCTACCGGCCCGGCATGCGGCACGGCATCTCCAAGCGCGAGTACTTCGTGCTCGTCGCCGAGGCGCGCCTCGCCGGCCTGACCTTGCACCTCGACCCCGACAGCGGAGTGCTCACCGTCGACGTCCGCGGCCACCGGGTCCTCTCCGCCGACCTGGGCGCGGAGGACGGCCGGGCCGCACTGCGCTCCTTCGCCGCCCGCGTGCTCGACCTGCCGCCCGGCGTCGAGCCCGTGATCGCCCAGGACGCGGGGCGCCGCTACACCGACACGGCCCACAACTCCGACATCGAGATGGAGTACGTCTCGCTGATCAACCTGGCGAGCGTCCGCGACCTCGCCGAGCGCACCGGCCGGAGCGTCGATCCGCTGCGGTTCCGCGGGAACATCCACCTCGAGGGGCTGCCCGCGTGGAGCGAGCTCGAGCTGCTCGGGCGCGAGCTCACCGCGGGCGGGCTGCGGCTGCGGATCACGAAGGCCACCGAGCGGTGCGCCGCGACCGAGGTCGAGCCGGGCACCGGTCGGCGCGACCTGCCGGTCCCCCGGCTGCTGCACGAGACCTACGGCCACGAGCTCCTCGGCGTCTACGCGGAGGTCCTCGACGGCGGCACGCTCGGCGTGGGCGACGAGCTGGTGCTCCGTGGCTGAGCTGCGGCTCGTGGTGGCCGAGCGCGAGGCGCTCACCCCGGCCGTCACCCGCTTCGTGCTGCGGAGCGAGGACGGCGCCCCGCTGCCCGGCTACTCGGCCGGCGCGCACCTCACGCTCACGACCCCCTCCGGCGAGCGCCGCAGCTACAGCCTCGTCGAGCCGGGATCCTCGGAGCCGTCGCACTACGCGATCGCGGTGCGCCGGGAGCCCGGGGGCCGCGGCGGATCGCGGAGCCTCCACGACGACGTCCGCGTCGGCGACGTCCTCTCCTCCGCGCCGCCCGCGAACACCTTCGTCCTCCAACCCGCCGCCCGCTACCTCCTGATCGCCGGCGGGATCGGGGTCACCCCGATCCGCGCCATGGCCGCCGAGCTCCGGGCGCAGGGCTCGGCCGTTCAGGTCGTCTACCTCAGCCGCACCCCCGAGGACACCGCGTGGCTCGACGAGTTCTCCGCCGACGGCTCCCTCGTGCACCACAGTGCGATCCACGGCCGACTCGACCTCTGGCCGCTCGTCGCCGAGCCCGACGACGACGCCCGGATCTACTGCTGCGGTCCGTCCGCGCTGATCGACGAGGTCCTCGCCCTCACGATGCACTGGCGCCCGAGCCGGATCCACGTCGAGGACTTCGCGGGCGTCGACGCCGTCGGCGACCGGGCCGTCCCCTTCCCCGCCGTCTGGGAGCCGACCGGAGCCGTCGTGGACGTCCCGGCCGACCGCTCGCTCCTCACCGCGCTCCGCTCCTCCGGGATCGACGTCGACTCCTCCTGCGAGTCGGGCACCTGCGGCACCTGCCGCCTGCGCCTCGTCGGCGGGACGGCGGAGCACCGCGACCTGGTGCTGACCCCCGAGGAGCAGGACCGCTGGATCATGCCGTGCGTCTCGCGCTCCGCCGGCGGCGAGCTGGTCGTCGCCCCGGACTGACGGAGCGACGAGGCCGGTCCGCACGCACGCCGGCCGACACGCGTCGGACGTCGTGTGACGCCGCGTGACGGGCGCCCGGCGCCCGGTCCCCCGCATGCCTAGGCTCCCGGACGGGGACCACGACCGTCACGACCGAAGGACTTCCGATGACCAGCACCTCCGTCCGCACCCAGCTCGACGAGTTCACCGTCGGCTTCGACGAGACGGTCGGACCCGAGCTCGCCGCCGTCTTCTCCGGCGAGCGCGACGACCTCGTCGCCGCCGGCGCCCCGAGCGGAGCCGTCACCGCCGGCGACGCGCTCCCCGCCGCCTCCGTCGTGACCGTCGACGGCGACACCGTCGCCCTCGCGGACGTCCTCGGCGCGGGCCCGGCCGTCCTCGTCTTCTACCGCGGAGCCTGGTGCCCGTACTGCAACATCACGCTCAAGCACTACAACGAGACCCTCGCCCCCGAGCTCGCGTCGCGCGGAGTCGCCCTCGTCGCGATCAGCCCGCAGACCCCCGACGGGTCGCGCGCGGCGGTCGCGAACGGCGACCTGGGCTTCACCGTCGTCTCCGACCCCGGCAACACGCTCGCGAGCGCTCTCGGCATCGTCACCGCCCCCAGCGGCGACGCGCAGGAGGCGCACACCGCGCTCGGCTTCGCCGTGAAGGACAGCAACGCCGACGACACCCCGGCCGTCCCGTACCCGACCGTCCTGGTCGTCGACGCCGACCGGATCGTCCGCACGGCGGACGTGCACGTCGACTACACGACGCGCACGGAGACCGAGGAGATCCTCGCCGCCGTCGACGCGCTCTGACACCTCCGCTCGCACCCTGAGCACGCGCGGCGGTCGAGCGCACCCCCTCGCCCGCCGCGCCGCCGCTCCCTAGGCTCGACCCGTGACAGCGGAGACGGACGTGCTCGTGGTCGGCGGCGGTCCGGTCGGGCTCCTGCTCGGCGCGCTCCTGGCGCGGGCCGGAGTGGACGTGCAGGTGTGGGAGCGGCGCTCCTCGGTGCCGCGCGGCTCGCGGGCGATCGGCATCCATCCGCCGTCGCTCGACGCGTTCGCCGCAGTCGGCGCCGATGCTCCCGTGCTGGCCGAGGCCACCCGGGTCCGCGAGGGCGTCGCGCGCAGCCGGGGCCGCACCCTCGGCACGCTCTCGTTCGCGCGCGCCTCCGCGACGCACCCCTACGTCGTCACCCTCGACCAGCACCGCACCGAGGCGATCCTCCGCGAGCGCCTCGAGGCGGCGGCCCCGGACGCGCTGCGCCCCGGCGTCGCGCTGACCGGCCTGCTCCGTCGCGGCTCCACCGTCGAGGCGACCGGCACCGGACCGGGCGGCGAGCCGGTCTCCGTCCGCGCCGCCTTCGTCGTGGGAGCCGACGGCGCCCGCAGCACCGTCCGCGACCTGCTCGGGATCCGCACCACCGGCCGCGACTACCCGGACCGCTACGTGATGGGCGACTTCGCCGACCCCGAGCCCGGCGGTCTCACCGGCACCGCGCTGGTCGACGTCGGCCCGGCCGGAGTGGTGGAGTCCTTCCCCCTGCCGGGCGGTCGGCGCCGGTACGTCGCCCTGAGCGGCCCCGACCGCTCCCTCGGCGCCCCCGCCTGGCGGCCCGAGGAGGCCCCCGACCAGGAGGCCGCGCGCGCCCTGGCCGCCGCTGTCCGCGACCGGACGGGCGCCGACGCCGACCCGGAGACCTGCACGATGCTCAGCGGCTTCCAGGTGCGGCGCCGCGAGGCCGAGCGGATGGGCGTCGGCCGCGTCGTGCTCATCGGCGACGCCGCGCACGAGATCAGTCCGATCGGCGGGCAGGGCATGAACCTCGGCTGGCTCGACGCCGCCGAGCTCGCCCCGCTCCTGGCCGGTGCCGTGCGCCGCGGCGAGGCCGGCCCCTGGCCCGGCTTCGCCCGGCGGCGCACCACCGCGGCCCGGCGCGCGGCGCGGCAGGCGGAGGCGAACATGGCCCTCGGACGCCCGCTCGGCTCGCTCGCGCACCGCGGCCGCGAGGCGTTCCTCCGCACCGCCCTCGCCCTGCCGACCTCGGACCTGCTCGCCCGCGTCTACGCGATGCGCTGGTCCTGAGGGCGGCCGGTCAACCGACCAGCCGCGCGCCCGCCAGCCCGAGCTCGACCACCAGCACGAGCGAGGCCGCGATCACCAGCCGGAACAGGGTGCGCGTCGGCGGGCCGGTCAGCACCAGGCGGATGCCCGCCGCGGCGAGCACGACCACCGCGAGGGTCCCGATCACCGCGAGCACCACGCCCGTCCCGCGCACCGGCTGGTCGCCGACGAGCTGTCCGACGAGCACGAGCAGCGCGGCGACCACCAGCGACCCGAAGGCGACGACTCCGGAGAGCCGCAGGCCGAGGCGGTGGGGGAAGCCGCGGACCCCGGTGGCCTCGTCGTCGACCAGGTCGGGGAGCACGTTCGTGCAGTGGATCGCGACGCCGAACACGGCGCCGGTCGCGATCGCCCACCAGGCGGGGACCCGGCCGTCGCCCGCCGCCACCGCCACCACCGGCAGCAGCCCGAAGGCGACCACGAAGGGAACGACGGACCAGACCGTGCGCTTGAGCCCCGCGTCGTAGGCCCAGCCCGCGGCGACCAGCACCAGGTGCGCGACCGCGGCGACCGGTCCGAGCAGCAGCGAGAGCACCACGGCGGCCGCCGCCGTCCCCAGTGCGGCGGCGCGGACGGCGCCCACGCCGATCAGCCCCTGCGCGACCGGCTTGTCGGTGCGCCCCACCGCGCGGTCGCGATCGGCGTCGATCCAGTCGTTCGCGAGCCCGATCGAGAGCTGCCCGAGCAGCACGGCGAGCGCCACCAGCACGACCTGCCCGAGCGGATGCCCGGACGCCGCCGCGATCACGGTCGCCAGCACGGTGACCGTCACGGTCGGCCCGGGGTGCGACGAGGCCAGCAGGAGTCGCACCCGGGACGTCATCCCGCCAGCCTACGGTCGCGGCGGCACAGCGGGGCGCCGGTCGCGATCCCCGCCCGGCGCGCGATCCAGCGTGGTCCGAGCGCGGCGCCCGCATCCGCCCGCGGCGGGAATGGCCCGGGATGGGGCAGGGTTGCACCACCCGGCATCCCGACTCAGGAAGAAGGCCTCGTGGACCTCGTGCACTGGCTGTTCGACGCGCAGATCGTCATCGGCGAGCAGACCGTCCTCTGGCGGGAGGTCATCGGCAACATCTTCGGGCTCCTCAGCGCCCTCGGCGGGATGCGGCGGAAGGTCTGGGCCTGGCCCGTCGGCCTCATCGGCAACGTGCTGCTGTTCACGGTCTTCATGGGCGCCCTGTTCGGCACTCCGAACCCCGTCAACCTGCTCGGCCAGGCCGGGCGGCAGGTGATGTTCATCCTGGTCAGCGTCTACGGCTGGTACCGGTGGACCCACCGCCCCGACGACTCGACCACCTTGATCGAGCCGCGCTGGGCGTCGTGGCGCACCCGCGGCCTGCTGGTGCTCGGGATGGTCGGCGGCACCGCGGTGCTGACGCCCGTGTTCCGCGCGCTCGGCTCCTACGAGCCGGTCTGGAGCGACGCGTGGATCTTCGTCGGCTCCGTCCTCGCCACCTACGGCATGGCGAAGGGCTGGACCGAGTTCTGGCTCATCTGGGTGGCCGTCGACCTGGTCGGCGTGCCGCTGCTGTTCTCGGCCGGCTACTACGCGTCGGGGCTGATGTACGTCTTCTACGGCGCGTTCACCCTGGTCGGCTTCTTCGTCTGGATGCGGCAGGGCACCCGTCCGTCCGCCGCTCCGATCACGGTCGGCTAGCTCTAGCAGCCCGCCGCTCCCGGCGGAAGTGGCCGTGCGGGAGGCGCTGTCGGTGGTCCACTGGGAGCGGAGGCGCCCGCCTCCCCCCTCAGGAACGGACGCCATGCTCTCCCTCGTCTACTCCAGCCGCACCTCCGCCGGCTTCACGGACGCCGACCTCCCCGCGCTGCTCGCCCAGTGCCGCGCGAACAACGAGCGCCTCGGCCTGACCGGCATGCTCCTGCACCGCGACGGCCGATTCCTCCAGGTGCTCGAGGGGCCGGACGCGGTCCTGCGCGAGCGGATGGCCGTCATCGCCGCCGACGAGCGCCACGCGCAGCTGCGCACCCTCCTCGAGGAGCCGATCCGGGAGCGGCTGTTCCCGGAGTGGTCGATGGCGTTCGAGTCCGCCGCCGACGCCGAGGCCGCCGGGCTCCGCACCTCCTTCGACGACCTCGACGACGCCGAGGCCGAGAGCGCGACGCTCCCGGCCCTGCGCGAGCTCATCCGCTTCTTCCGCGAGCGGAGCTAGGCGGAGCTAGGCGGAGCTAGGCGGAGCTAGGCGGAGCTAGGCGGAGCTATACGGGACGCCGGGATCGCGGCCGGTCTGCCGCCGGAACCCGACGCCCGTCAGTCCTCCGCCGAGGGAGGAGCGAGCCGGTCGAGCCGCGCCAGGAGCGGGGCGAAGCCGTCGCCGAGCAGGGCGCTCAGCGGCTCGCCGAACCAGAACCGCCAGACGGCGTCGAGCTCCTCGCCGGTGATCCGTCCTCGGCGCAGGAGGATGCTCGCGATCGGGGCCGCCTCAGACGCGTACTCGTCGCGGGGAGCGCCGTCCTCGCGACCCGGCTCGAGTCCGTACGGATCGACCCCGTCGAGCTCCCGCAGGACGGCCGCCACCATCGCGTCACGCCGTTCCGCGGTCGCGCCGTCCTGATCCGTCGGCGCACGGCTGGTCCCCGCGAGAAGGTACCGAGCCCACTCCTCGTCGTCCATTCGTCGTCTCCGATCTCTCCGGATGCCGCGCCTTCTCGAGGCCTTTCTCTTTTTTCGGCGCCGGCTTGTCGAGGCACGGGGGAACCGCCTCTCCGACGGCTTGTCATCCCCCCGCGAGAAAGGCGCGGACGCCTTCCCGCGTCAGCCCCGAGGCGACGGCGAGCCGGTGCTCTCCGGCCCCGAGTCGGGCGGCTCGGCGGAGCGCCGCGGCCCTTTCTCCGCCCTCGCCGGAAGTCCCGCTCTGGAATGCCGCGAATTCCGCGGACACCTTATCGAGAGCGTCGACGACATCGCCGGACACGCTCTCCGGCGGCTCGCCGAGATCGATGCGCCAGCCTCTCCCGGACTTCTCGTCGCTGTCGTTCACACGCGGGAAAGTACCCCGGACCGCAGGGCGGCGCCTGTGATCGCCCGACGCCGTCGCGCCCCAGGGATCCGTCGTCGACGTCCGAGCGCACACGCCTCCCGGTCCGGAGAGGACGGCCTTCGAGGACTGTCCCGCGGACCTCGTCGCCGTGCTCCGCTCCGATGCGGCCTTCGCCTCGGCCGAGGTCTTCGACGGCTGACCCGACCGCGGCGACCACCCGCTGCGACGACCGCGGGGCGGAGGCGCGGATCGCGCCGTTCCGGCGCGCCCGCACCAGCGGTGCCGGAACGTCCGGCCGATCCGGGAGCGGCACCCGTCCGAGCCGTCGAGGTTCCGTCGGTGTGCAGGCCCCCGCGCCGAGGGACGTAAAGTGTGCTCACACGCGCCCGCGGACGGGCGAGCCGCCCGTGAGGGCGCCCCGGTCCTGCGTCGGAGGCGCCGATCACAGAGAGCCGCGGTGCCCGATGCCGGAAGACAAGCCCGCGTCGCGGGCGCCGAGCATCTACGACGTCGCCCGCGCGGCCGGCGTCTCGCACCAGACCGTCTCCCGGGTCCTGAACGACCACCCGAGCCTCCGCGCCGAGACGAAGAAGCGCGTGCTCGAGGTCATGGCCGAGCTCGACTACCGCCCCAACCTCGCCGCGCGGGCACTGGTCACCAGCCGCACCCGCACCGTCGGCGTGCTGTCCTCGCAGAGCCTGCAGTACGGTCCGGCCTCGAGCATCCAGGCCATCGAGGTGGCGGCGCGCGACGCGGGCTACCTCGTGGTCACGGCCAACGTCGACGGCACCGACGGCGCGTCGATCCAGGCCGGGATCCGGCATCTGCTCAACCAGGCGGTCGAGGGCCTCGTGGTCGTCGCGCCGCAGATCCGCGTCTTCGACATCCTCTCCGGAGTCGCGCTGCGCATCCCGCACGTGACGCTGCAGACGAGCGAGGACGACCGCGACGACGCGCTCTACGTCGACCAGATGGCCGGCGCCCGCATCGCCACCGGGCACCTGATCGACCTCGGGCACACCGAGATCGTGCACCTCGCCGGCCCGCAGGACTGGATCGAGGCCGAGGCGCGGATGCGCGGCTACCTCGCCGAGCTCGACCACCGCTCGATCCCGCTGCGCCCGCCGCTGCTCGGCGACTGGAGCGCCGAGCGCGGCCACCGCGTGGGCCTCGAGCTCTCGCGCTTCCTCGACTTCACCGCGGTGTTCGCGGGTAACGACCAGATGGCGCTCGGACTGATGAGCGCGTTCCACGAGCGCGGGGTCCGCGTGCCGGAGGACGTCAGCGTCATCGGCTTCGACGACATCCCCGAGGCGGCGTTCTACTGGCCGCCGCTGACCAGCGTCCGCCAGGACTTCGTGGAGCTCGGACGCCGGTGCGTGGCCGCGCTGCTCAGCCTGATCGAGGGCGACCGGCCGGAGAAGGCGGCGCCGATCGCTCCGCAGCTGGTCGTCCGCGGATCCACGGCCGTCCCCCGGAGCGCGAGCGTCACCGCCTCGCGCTGACCGGCGGCCGCGACGCCCTCGCGCCGCGACCGCCCGCGATCACTCGCCGTGAGCGGCGATCGACACGTCGTTCCAGCGCTTCCAGGTCTCGAGGCGCGACTCGTAGTCCGCCGTCGCGATGCCCAGCGGCGCGCGTCCGAAGAAGATCCGCAGCGGCGGCTCGTCCGCGTCCACGACCGCGAGGATCCCGAGACGCGAGGCCCGCGGGTCGCCCTGCTGAGCAGCGGAGGGGCGTCGACTCGCGGCCTCGCGGACCTCGTCGTACGCGGCGATCGGCTCGCTGCGCGACGCGGAGGGACCGGACCAGTCGGTCGAGTACCCGCCGGGCTCGACGAGGGTCACGTGGATCCCGAAGCCGGCGACCTCGGCGGCCAGCGACTGGGTGAAGCCCTCGAGCGCCCACTTCGACGCGTGGTACGCGCCGATCGAGGGGAACGCGCTGATGCCGCCGATGCTCGACACCTGGACGATGTGGCCCGAGCCCTGCTCGCGGAGGATCGGCAGCGCGGCCTGGGTGACCCAGAGGGCGCCGAAGACGTTGGTCTCGAGCTGCGCGCGGAACTCCTCCTCGGTGAGCTCCTCGATCATGCCGAAGTGCCCGTAGCCGGCGTTGTTGATCACGACGTCCAGTCGGCCGAACCGGTCGGCCGCGGCCTGCACGGCGGCGAAGCCGGCCTCGCGGTCGGTCACGTCGAGGGTCAGCGGGAGGAACGTGTCCGGGTACTCCTCGACGAGGGCGTCGAGGGTCTCGATCCGGCGGGCGGTGCCGGCGACCGAGTCGCCGCGCTCGAGCGCCGCCTCGGCCCACTCGCGGCCGAAGCCCTTCGAGGCGCCGGTGATGAACCAGGTCTTCGTCATGGTGTGCGTCCTTTCGACAGTGCTGGACGCAACGCCGACGGCTCCGGCTCCCTTCCGGGGCCGGGGACCCTTGACAGCACCGCTCCGAGAGCGGACGACGCGCCGCGGGTGTCCCGTTACCGAGTCGAGACGTGCGCGTTGACACGAACGGCACCGTCGGGTCTAGCATGACGCAATGTGATCGCTCACATGGCATCACATCTCCGCCCCGATCCCGAGGGCGGCCCTGCATCCACTGCATTCAATGACGAAGGAATCACAGTGACCACAATGAAGCGCGCTCTCATCGCCGGCATCGCCGGCGGAGCGATGATCCTCTCCCTCGCCGCCTGCTCCTCCGGAACCGGTGGCGGCTCGGGCTCGGGATCCGGCGACGGCGGCCTCGTCGGCGTCGCGATGCCGACCAAGTCGTCCGAGCGCTGGATCGCTGACGGCAACAACGTCAAGTCGCAGCTCGAGGAGGCCGGCTACCAGGTCGACCTTCAGTACGCCGAGGACGACATCCCCACCCAGGTCTCGCAGCTCGAGAACATGATCACCAAGGGCGCCAAGGCCCTGATCGTCGCCTCGATCGACGGCACCACCCTCACGAGCGTGCTCGAGGAGGCCAAGGCCAACGACATCCCCGTCATCGCCTACGACCGCCTCATCCGCGACTCCGAGAACGTGGACTACTACGCCACGTTCGACAACTACAAGGTGGGCGTCCAGCAGGCCACCTCGCTCCTCGCGGGCCTCGGTCTCACCGACCTCACCGGCGCGAAGGCCGCCGACGCCCCTGCCGGCCCGTTCAACGTCGAGCTGTTCGCCGGCAGCCCCGACGACAACAACGCCACGTTCTTCTTCAACGGCGCGATGGACACCCTCCAGCCGTACATCGACGACAAGACGCTCGTCGTGAAGTCCGGCGAGACCGACTTCAACACCGTCGCCACGCTCCGCTGGGACGGCGAGGTCGCCCAGAGCCGCATGGAGGACATCCTCACCAAGACGTACTCCGACGGCTCCAAGGTCCAGGGCGTCCTCTCGCCCTACGACGGCCTCAGCCGCGGCATCATCTCGGCTCTGACCGACGCCGGCTACACCGTCGGCTCCGACTTCCCGATCATCACCGGTCAGGACGCCGAGCTCGACTCCGTCAAAGCGATCATCGCCGGCGAGCAGTACGCGACCATCTACAAGGACACCCGCGAACTCGCCAAGGAGGCCGTGAAGATGGCCCAGGCCGTGCTCGAGGGCACCGAGCCCGAGGTCAACGACACCGACACCTACGACAACGGCAAGAAGGTCGTCCCGTCCTTCCTGCTCGAGCCGGTCATCGTCACCAAGGACCAGATCCAGTCCGTCCTCGTCGACGGCGGCTACTACACCGACGCGGAAGTGAACGGCTAGTCCTCTCTCCTCACCCGAGAAGGAACACCCCGGGAGGGCGCCCACTGGGCGCCCTCCCCCACTACGAAGGAAGGGAGGCGGCGTGACCTCGAACATCCTCGAGATGCGCGGCATCACCAAGACGTTCCCGGGCGTGAAGGCGCTCCAGGACGTCACGCTCAACGCACAGCGCGGCGAAGTCCACGCGATCTGCGGGGAGAACGGCGCCGGCAAGTCGACGCTGATGAAGGTCCTGTCGGGCGTCTACCCCCACGGCACCTACGAGGGCGACATCGTCTTCGAGGACGAGGTGATGCAGTTCTCCAGCATCCGCGACTCGGAGGCGAAGGGCATCGTCATCATCCACCAGGAGCTGGCCCTCAGCCCCTACCTCTCCATCGCGGAGAACATCTTCCTCGGCAACGAGGTGCGCGGCTTCGGCGGCCTGATCGACTGGAACAAGACCAACCAGGAGGCGGCGGCGCTGCTGGCCCGCGTCGGTCTGCGCGAGAACCCGACCACCAAGATCATGGAGATCGGAGTCGGCAAGCAGCAGCTCGTCGAGATCGCGAAGGCGCTCTCCAAGCGGGTCAAGCTGCTCATCCTCGACGAGCCCACCGCGGCCCTGAACGACGAGGACTCGGACCACCTGCTCGACCTGATCCTGCACCTCAAGGAGCAGGGCATCACGTCGATCATCATCAGCCACAAGCTGAACGAGATCAAGAAGATCGCGGACACCGTCACGGTCATCCGAGACGGCAAGACCATCGAGACGATCGCGCACGACGACGTCACCGAGGACCGCATCATCAAGGACATGGTCGGCCGCGACCTCGACCACCGCTACCCGGACCACACGCCGCACATCGGCGAGGAGATCCTGCGCGTGGTCGACTGGACGGCCCACCACCCCCAGGACCCGTCCCGCGTCATGGTGGACAAGGTCAACCTGTCGGTGCACCGCGGCGAGATCGTCGGCATCGCCGGGCTCATGGGCGCCGGGCGCACCGAGTTCGCGATGAGCCTCTTCGGCCGCTCCTACGGCAGCCGCATCTCCGGCCAGGTCTTCAAGGCCGGCAAGGAGATCAAGATCCGCAACGTCTCGGAGGCGATCGCCCACGGGCTCGCCTACGCGACCGAGGACCGCAAGCACTACGGCCTCAACCTCATCGACGACATCAAGCGGAACATCTCGCTCGCGTCGCTCGACAAGGTCGCCCGCGGCGGACTCGTCGACGACAACCGCGAGTTCGAGGTCGCCAACGAGTACCGCGGCAGCATGAACATCAAGTCGCCGACCGTGCTCGCCAAGACCGGGAAGCTCTCCGGCGGCAACCAGCAGAAGGTCGTCCTGTCGAAGTGGATCTACTCCGACCCGGACGTCCTCATCCTCGACGAGCCCACCCGCGGCATCGACGTGGGTGCGAAGTACGAGATCTACACCATCATCAACCGGCTCGCGGCGCAGGGTAAGGGGATCATCGTCATCTCCTCCGAGCTGCCGGAGCTGCTCGGCATCTGCGACCGCGTCTACGCGCTGTCGGAGGGCCGGATCACGGGCGAGCTGCCCATCGCCGAGGCGACGCCCGAGGCGGTCCTCACCCTCATGACCCAGGAGAAGCAACGATGACCGATCTGCAGAACGAACCGTCCACCGCGGCCGGTGCGCAGGTGAAGCCCACCGAGAACGCCTTCACGAAGCGCCTCAGCCACGTGCTGGGCGACCTCGGCAAGAACGGCATCTTCATCGCCCTCATCGTGGTGGTGCTGCTGTTCGAGGTGATGACCGGCGGAATCCTCCTCCGCCCCCAGAACATCTCGAACCTGATCGTCCAGAACGGCTACATCCTGATCCTCGCCATCGGCATGGTGATGGTCATCGTGGCCGGGCACATCGACCTCTCGGTCGGCTCGGTCGCGGCGTTCGTCGGAGCGATCTCGGGCGTCTTCGCGGTCAACATGGGTCTCCCGTGGTGGCTGTCGATCGTCCTCTCCCTCCTCATCGGCGCCCTGGTCGGAGCGTGGCAGGGCTTCTGGATCGCGTACGTCGGGATCCCGGCGTTCATCGTGACCCTGGCGGGCATGCTGATCTTCCGCGGCCTGGCGCTCGTCGTCCTCGGCAACGCGAACATCGGCTCCTTCCCGACCGAGTACCGCGCGCTGGGCAACGGCTTCCTCACCGACCTGTTCGGCGAGACCGACCTCGACCCGCTGTCGCTCGTCATCGGCGCGCTCGCGATCGTCGCCTTCGCCGTGCAGTCCGTGCGCACCCGCCGCGGCCGCCAGAAGTACGCGCAGAGCGTCGAGCCGGGCGCCTGGTTCGTCACCAAGCTCGTCCTCGTCTCCGTCGTGATCGCGGCCTTCTCCTTCGCGCTGGCCACCTTCAAGGGCATCCCGGTCACCCTGATCGTGCTCGCCGTGCTCGTCCTGATCTACGGCGTGGTCATGAACCGCTCCGTCTTCGGCCGTCACGTCTACGCGATCGGCGGCAACCTGCACGCCGCGGAGCTGTCCGGCATCAAGACCCGCAACGTCACCTTCTGGCTGTTCGTCAACATGGGCGTCCTCGCGGCGCTGGCCGGCCTCGTCTTCACCGCGCGACTCAACCTCGCCGGCCCGAAGGCGGGCGACGGCTTCGAGCTCGAGGCCATCTCGGCCGCCTTCATCGGCGGCGCGGCGGTCCAGGGCGGCGTCGGCACCATCGGCGGCGCGATCATCGGTGGCCTCATCATCGGCGTCCTGAACAACGGCATGTCGATCATGGGCATCGGCATCGAGTGGCAGCAGGCGGTCAAGGGCCTCGTGCTCCTGCTCGCGGTCGCCTTCGACGTCTACAACAAGCGCCGCTCGGGCGGACGCTAGGCCCTGCGGTCGTGCCCGACTGGTCGCGGTTCCTGCCGCTGAGCACCGGGCCCTCGGTCGACGAGACGGGCGTCAGCAACGACTGGCGCCCCCTCGTCGCCGAGAGGCTCGACCGCCTCGCCGTCCTGGCCGCCTCCCCCTCCACCACGGAGGGCGAGGCGGCCAGTGCCGTCTCCCGGGACGCCCTGCTCGGAGAGCTCGTCGTGCGGCTCTCGAGCAGCACCGGCCAGCGCCTCGCGACGCGGATGGGCGCCCGAGAGGCCTCCTCCCCTCCTCCTCCCGCCGAGATCGCCCCGGCCCTGGCCGCTCTCGCCTCCGCTCGCCGCGCGGGCGCGGGTCCCCGCTCGGTCGCCGAGCTGGTCGAGGTCGTCCGCGTCGAGCTCGCGCTCTCCCCCGAGCCGCTCGCCCTCTCCTCCCGCATCACCGGCGGGGTGGCCCTGGACCGCCTGCAGCGCGCGCCGCTCGCGATCCGCGCCGCCGTTCGCGGTCGCACCCTCGCTCCGACCGACGCGGAGTGGGAGCTCGGCTCCGGCCCCGCCCTGCGCGTGCCGGCCGACGCGATCCTCCGCTTCCTGCTCGGCCTCGGGCCCTTCCCCGCCGAGCCGACCGCCTAGGCGGCGCCGCCTCCTGCCCCCGGGCGGAGGCGGCGCCGCCCCGGTCGTAGCATCGGAGGATGACGCGCTCACTGCCGAGAAGCACCCCGTCCGCCCGCTCCGTCGACGCCGAGGGAGTGCTGGCCTTCGTCGAAGGGGTCGAGGCCGCTCCCGGCGTCGAGCTGCACGGCCTGATGGTCGTGCAGGGCGGCGACGTGGTCGCCGAGGGCTGGTGGGCGCCGTACTCGGCCGAGCGGCCGCACCTCTTCTACTCGCTGAGCAAGAGCTTCACCGCGACCGCCGTCGGCCTCGCGGTCGCCGAGGGCCTGGTCGACCTGGACGCCACCGTCCTCTCGTACTTCCCCGAGCTCGACGACGAGATCACCGACCCGCGCTCGCGTGCGGTCCGCGTCCGCCACGTCCTCGCGATGGCGAGCGGCCACTCCGCCGAGACGATCGACCGCGCCGAGGAGACGGACCCGGCCGACCTGGTGCGCGGCTTCCTCCTCCTCCCGCCGGAGCAGGAGCCGGGCAGCGTCTTCGCCTACAACCAGCCCTGCACCTTCGCCGCCGCCGCGATCGTGCAGCGCGTGAGCGGGCAGTCGCTGACCGACTACCTGCGCCCGCGCCTGCTCGATCCGCTCGGCATCGGCGAGGTCGCCTGGCATCGCGACGACTCGGGGCGCGAGCTCGGCTACAGCGGGCTGCACGCCACCACCGAGGCGGCAGCTGCGCTCGGACTGCTGTACCTGCAGGAGGGGCGCTGGGGCGACCGGCGGATCCTCTCGCCGGAATGGGTCGCCGAGGCGTCCCGCGCGCACGTCCCGACCCACGAGGACGGCGGACCGGACTGGCAGCAGGGCTACGGCTTCCAGTTCTGGCGGTCGCTGCACGGCTACCGCGCGGACGGCGCGTACGGGCAGTTCAGCCTGATCGTGCCCGAGCACGAGCTCGTGATCGCGCTGACCGGCCAGACCTCGGACACGCAGACGCTGCTCGCGCTCGCCTGGGAGCACCTGCTCCCCGCCGTCGGCCGAGGGTCCACGGCGGAGGCCGACGCCCGACTGGCCGACCGGCTGTCGGAGCTCGCCCTGCCCCCGCTCGGGGGCGCCTCCCCCGCGACCGGGAGCTACACGCCGGTGGGATCGTGGCCCGACGCCGTCGAGGTGACGGCCGACGAGGGCGGCTGGACGCTCGCGCTGACCGAGGGCGACGAGCGCTTCACGGTGACGCCCGGCGCGGGAGCCTGGACCGTCGACGGGCCGTTCGCGGCGAGCGCCGGACCCTCGGGCGACGGAGTCCTGGTCGACGTCGTGTTCCTCGAGACCCCGCACCGCCTACACGTCGAGCTCGGTCCCGACCGCACCGCCTGCGTCCGCTGGGAGACGGAGCCGCTGCACGACGGCCCGCTCGCCGGGCTGCGCGCCCCGCGCTGACGGCAGGACCCGCTCCGCTCATCCGTCGCGAACGGCCCGTCCGCCCCTCGACGACGGGCCGTTCGCGACGGATCGAGAGGGGTCGCGCTCGGCCGTGCGGACCGCGCATCGGGCGGTGCTCACCGGGGGTCGACGAGTCGAGGAGCGGAGTGGGCACGAGGGTCCTTCCTGGGTGGCGGCGCTCTGGCACAATCGTCGGAGCGCTGCTCCGGAACATTGCGGAGCGCTGCTCCGGAACGTGGTGGAGCTGCGCTCGGAGACATTACGGAGCGCCGCTCCGAAAAGCAAGGAGAACCGATGAGCGACCGTGTGCCCCGCACGCCCGGCCGACCGCGGACGAGTCGCGACGCACTGCTCGCCGCCGCGGCGACGGTGTTCGTGGCCTCCGGCGTGGACGCGCCGGTCCGCGAGATCGCGGCGGAGGCCGGCGTCGGCATGGGGACGATCTACCGGCACTTCCCGACCCGCTCGGAGCTCGTGGTCGCCGTCTACCGCCACCAGGTCGAGGCCTGCGCGGAGGCGGGCCCACGGCTGCTCGCCGACAGCTCGACCCCGGAGGCAGCCCTCCGGGCCTGGGTCGCCCACTTCGTCGACCTCCTGGTGACCAAGCACGGCCTCGCCGGTGCGCTCCAGGGCGACAGCGCCGGATCCGACGCGCTGCACGCCTACTTCGTGGAGCGGCTCGTCCCCGTCTGCGGCGACCTGCTCGAGGCGGCACGACCCGCCCGGATCCCGGCGTCGAGCCTCAGCGGCTACATGCTCCTCAAGGGCATCGGCAACCTCTGCATCGGCGCCGCCCACGATCCGGACTACGACGCCGACACCCTCGTGCAGGCCCTCGTCACCGGAGCGCTGCAGGCGGATCAGCCCTGATCGCCTCCACGGTCCGCTCGACCGCGTCCTCGACCGCCGCCCGGCGGCTCGCGTCGTCCTCGCGCTCGGACTCGTGGACGAAGACGGCCCCGCCGCGCCGGGCTCCGCAGTAGTCGATGATCCCGTGCTGGATCTGCGTCAGCAGCGCCTGCTCGTAGCCGTGCCGCTCGTAGGTCCCGGCGGAGTCCCCCGCGACGAGCACGAGGTGGACGGTCAGGGCGCCGAGCCTGCGCTGCGTGCCGTGGACGGGGTCGATGTCGAAGGCCCAGCCCGCGAGGAAGACGCGGTCGATCCAGCCCTTCAGCAGCGCGGGCATCGACCACCAGTAGACGGGGAAGACGAGCACGAGGTGGTCGACGCCGTCGAGCCGGCGCTGCTCGCGGAGGACGTCGTCGGGAACCGGGCCGACACCGCGGTAGCGGTCCCGGTCGGTCGCGCCGAACCGCGGGTCGAAGCCCTCGGCGTCGAGGTCGGCCGTCTCCACTCCGTCGGGGCCGAGCTCCTCCCGCAGCCGCCGGGCGAGGGCGGCGGTGAGGGAGTCGCGGTCGGGGTGCGCGGTGACGAGGAGGGTGCTCACCGCTCCAGTGAACCGCACCCGCCCTGCGGCACCCCTGGCAGGATGACCCGGTGACTCCGCACAACTCCCCCAGCCGCCCCGACGTCGTCTCCGTCGAGCTCGTCGGTGGACCGGAGCCGCTCGAGCTCGCCCTGCACGAGCACGACCCCGAGTGGTCCGCCCTGTTCGAGGAGCACCGGCGGCGCATCCTCGGGGCCGTCCCGGGCGTGCGTGTCGAGCACATCGGCTCGACCTCCGTCCCGGGCCTGCCCGCGAAGCCGATCGTCGACGTGCTGGTCGTCGTGCCCGACGTCACGGCGGAGGAGGACCACGTCGCGCCGCTGCTCGAGGCCGGCTACGTCCTGCGCACCCGCGAGCCCGGGCACCGGCTCGTCCGCACGCCCGGACGGGACGCCCACGTCCACATCTACGAGGAGGGTCATCCCGCGATCGACGCGTACCTCCTCCTGCGCGACCGGCTGCGCACCGACCCGTCCGACCGCGAGCTCTACCGCAGCACGAAGGCGTCTCTCCTCCTCCGGCGCTGGGAGGACGGGAACGACTACGCCGAGGCGAAGTCCGCCGTGATCGCGGCCATCCTCGAGCGCGCGAGATCCTCGCAGCCCTGAGATCGATATCCGGAAGAACTGAGCGGGCTCGATAGCGCTCGCCAGGCGGTCGGCGGCTAGGCCGCACCGCACGTTCGATCGCCTCGAGCCCTCCGGCTCGGGGGCGATCGCGGTTCGGGCGTCGGAGCTTCCGAATGTCCATATGTGAAAACCTAGGGGTATTAGGATCAACGCGTGCCCCGTCGCTCCCTCACCCGCTCCGCCGTCATCGATCGCGCCGCCGCGATCGCCGACGCCGATGGTCTCGCCGCCGTGACCCTGGCCGCCGTCGCCCGCTCGCTCGAGGTGCAGACGCCGAGCCTCTACACGCACGTCCGCGATCTCGCCGCACTCCGCGACGGCGTCACGGTCCTGGCCCTCGACGAGCTGTCCGACCGCATCGCCGTCGCGATCGCCGGACGCTCCGCCCGGGAGGCGCTGGACGGCTTCGCCGACGCCCACCGCTCCTTCGCGCGCGAGCGGCCGGGCCTGTGGGAGTCGCTGCAGCGCACTGCGGGGCCGGACGCGGTCGCCGCCCCGGCCGCCCGCCGCGTCGTGCAGCTCACAGATGCGGTCCTCCTCGGCTACGCGATCCCCGCCGAGGACCGGGTGCACGCCGTCCGAGTGACGGGCGCCGCTCTGAACGGCTTCCTCACCCTCGAACGGCTCGGGAGCTTCGCGCACAGCAGCCCGACCCCCGCGCAGTCGTGGAGCGAGCTCCTCGCCTGCCTGCACTTTCTTTTCAGCCACTGGACCCGCCGGAAGGACATCCCCGCATGATCAGCACACCCCTCACCGAACGGCTCGTCCACGGCGCGATCGAGCTGGAGGAGGTGCCCCGCGGAGTCCGGCCGCACCGCCTCCCCCGCGCGGTCCGCGAGCGCGATGCGGATGCGCAGCTCCTGCTGATGGAGGCGCAGCCCTCGGGTGTCCGGATCTCCTTCGTCACCGAGGCGCGACGGATCGAGCTCGACGTGCACGCGACACGGGTCGCCTATCGGGGGCTGCCCCGGCCGCGCGGCGCAGTCGACGCGGTCGTCGACGGCGAGATGACCGCCTCCCACGCGCTCACCGGAGGCGACGCGATCGAATTCGACCTCGCGACCGGTGACCGGGCCCTCCTCCCCGGACCTCTCGACACGGTCGGGCTCGACCTCCCGGCCGGGCCGTCTCGCGTGGAGCTGCTCCTCCCGCACAACGAGGCGGTGGACCTCGTGGCCCTGCGGTCCGACGCACCGCTCGAACCCGCGCCGCTCTCCGGCCCCGTCTGGCTGCACCACGGCAGTTCGATCAGCCAGGGCTCGAACGCGGCGCGCCCCTCGGGCATCTGGCCGGCCGTGGCCGCCCGGGCGAGCGGCGCCCGCCTGGTGAACCTCGGCTTCGGCGGGAGCGCACTCGTCGACCCCTTCACCGCTCGCGTGATGCGGGACACTCCTGCCGACCTGATCAGTGTCGCGCTCGGCATCAACCTCGTGAACCTCGACGGCATGCGCCGCCGCACCTTCGTGCCGGCGGTGCACGGCTTCCTCGACACGATCCGCGAGGGCCATCCCGCGACGCCGCTGCTCCTCGTCACTCCGCTCTTCTGCGGGATCCACGAGGACACGCCGGGGCCGGGCGACGTCGATCCCGCGTCCTTCACGACCGGGGCGCCGCGCTTCGTCGCGACCGGCGACCCGGGCGACACCGCGAACGGACGGCTGACCCTGCGGATCGTCCGCGAGGCGCTGGCCGAGGTCGTCGCCGCGCGCTCCGACGACCCGGACCTGCGACTGCTCGACGGGCTCGCGCTCTACGGGCCGGACGACGCCCAGCGGCTCCCGCTCCCGGACGGCCTGCACCCGGATCCGGAAGCGCACGAGCTCATCGGCCGCCGGTTCGCGGAGCTCGCCTTCGGCCCGGGCGGGGCGTTCGCGCCGGAGCGCTGAGCGGCCAAGACGGAGCCCGGGCGGCCGTCCGACGCCCGGCCGTCGGTCGATCAGGATGTTGACGTCATCAGACCCTCATGGAAGCCTGATGTTTGCGTGAACATGCGCGAAGTCCCCGGTGCAAAGGAGCACAGCATGACGTCTCGACCACGAACGGCCGCCGCGGCGGTGGCCGCGCTGCTCGTCGCAGCACTCCTGGGGACAGGAGCGCAGTCGGCCTCGGCCGCCGTGGCCACGGATCCCGACGACGGAGTGCCGCGCACCTCGACGCCCGTGACCTACACCGACTCCCCGGCGGTCCAGGACCCGGGCAGCACCGCGGCCGGCTACTTCCAGCCCTACTGGTACGACACCGACGGCCGCCACATCCAGGCGCACGGCGGCCAGATCGTCACCGTCGAGGAGGGCGGTCAGCAGGTCCAGTACTGGTACGGCGAGGACCGCACGAAGGGCTACTGGAACAGCCCCGGAGTCGCGGTCTACCGCTCCACCGACGGCCACAACTGGGAGAACAAGGGCACCGCGCTGCGCAGCGTCTCGGCTCCGGCCGACCTCGAGGCCCCCTACTTCGACGCGCTCTACGACACCGTCGACGACTCCGGAGCCCCTCGCGCCGACCGCATCGCGGAGCTCGACTACCACCTCGACACGACGCAGGCCTCGCCGAACACCGCCATCTTCGAGCGCCCCAAGGTCCTCTTCAACGAGAAGACCGGCAAGTGGGTCATGTGGTGGCACTCCGACGGCCGGACCACGCCGGGCGGCAGCACCTACGCGCGCTCGATGGCGGGAGTCGCCGTCTCGGACAGCCCGACCGGGCCCTTCACGCTCCAGGGCGTCTACCGCCTCTACAACCGCACGGACTACAAGGCCTGCACCACCTCCGCCGTTCCCGGGCAGGCGCGGGACATGACCGTCTTCCAGGACGAGGACGGCACCGCGTACATCTCCTACTCCTCCGAGGAGAACTACTCGCTCTACGTGGCGAAGCTGGACGCCGACTACACCAACGTCGAGCGGACCACCACGACCGACACCCTCGACGCGAACCAGTACTCGGCCGACGGGACGTACCCCTACGTCTTCGCCGACGGTGCGGCCGGAGCACCGGTGCGCGGCACCGACTTCCAGATCGTCAAGGAGTGCGGACACCTCGAGGCGCCCGCGATCTTCGCCAACGGCGGCAAGTACTACACGATCGCCTCCGGGGCGACCGGCTGGGCGCCGAACCCGCAGACCTACTACACCGCCGACTCGATCCTCGGCGCGTGGACCCGCGGAGTCGAGAAGGGCGACGCCGACGAGAACGTCGCCTACAACGCGATCCCGGAGGGCGGCGACGGCCTGCTCTCGATCGGCGACTCCCGCAAGACGACCTTCGGCTCGCAGTCGACGAACGTCCTCACGCTCGCTCCCGGGAAGTACGTCTACATGGGCGACCGGTGGAACGAGGGCAAGTCGGACTCGACCTACGTCTGGCTCCCGATGACGGTCGGTGAGAACGGCCGCCTCGAGATGCGGAACCCGGCTCAGGAGGACCCGGCGCGCTGGGGATCCGGCTGGAACCTCTCCTACTGGGACGACAAGGGGGTCGGCGAGGGCGTCTGGTCGGTCGTGGACGCCCGTCTGCCGAAGCAGGTCCGCCGCGGCGCCGACATCGCCGCCGCGCTCCCCTCGACGGTCTCGGTCGCGAGCACCGGCTCGACCCGCGACGTCGCCGTGACCTGGGCCGCCCCCGGCCCCGCCGAGCTCGGCACGGTGCAGGTGACGGGCACGCTCGCCGCCGACGCCGGATTCTCCTCCGGCCGCCGCTTCACCCGCACGATCGAGGTGGCGGAGCCGGGCATCGCGAACCTCGCTCCCGGAGCGTCCGTCGCGGTCTCGAGCCGCACGGACCTCGCCGGCAAGCTCATCGACGGCGACGTCAAGGGCAAGGGCTGGGACGACTGGTCCTCGGCCGGCTACCCGCGCGACAGCCGCCTCTCCTTCTCCTGGGGCGCCGCGCAGAACCTCGACTCGGTGACGGTCAGCACCTACAAGGACGGTGCGACCGCCACCTGGCCGTCGAGGATCGAGGTCGAGTACCAGGTGAACGGCGCATGGACGACTTCCTCCGTCGCCACCACCCTCAGCCAGGCCGCGACCGGATCCGCCCCGACGGCGATCCTCGACCTGTCCTCCCTGCCCGACACCACGGGCCTCCGCCTGCACCTCACCAGCGCGGCGAACACGTGGCAGTCGGTCTCGGAGGTGCAGATCTGGGGCACCGCGCCGCCGACGAACGTCTGCCGCGTTCCCGGGGCCGCAGTCTCGGCGTCGTTCAGCCAGACGAAGTACGCGACCCTCCCCGCGAAGAACGCCTGCGACGGCAACGTGAGCACCCCCTGGTCGACCTGGACCGACGGCACCTTCGCCGGCAGCGCCGAGTTCACGCTGACGAACACCGAGGCGCACCGCGTCGCCGGGCTCACCTTCACCAACACCGAGGGCACCCTGGCGTCGGTGAGCGTGGCCTACCGCGCCGAGGACGGCACCTGGAAGCCGACCACCGCGCAGAACGTCGCTCCGGCGGCGAACGGCACGCTGACCACGATCCCGTTCGCGGCGGTCTCGGCCACCGGCCTGAAGCTGACCTTCTCCACGCCGGGCTCGTTCCTCAAGATCGGCGAGATCGTCGTCCCCGAGGCGGCCGCCCCGGCGCTGACGGTGCCGGTGACCGTGACGTCGCGCTGTGTGGCCGGGAAGGCGGTGCTGACTGTCCTCGCCAAGAACGGCGGCACCGCTCCGATCGACGTCGCGATGGCCTCGGCCTACGGCTCGAAGACGGTCACCGCGGTGGCCGGGGGCGCGAGCGGATCGGCCGCGTTCACCACCCGCCTGGCGAGCATGCCGGGCGGCCAGGTGACGGTGACCGCCACGGCGGGCTCCGAGACCCTCGCGCAGACGGTGGCCTACCCGGCCCGCGTCTGCTGAGCGCACGGCGGCCGGTCGACCGGCCGTGACGGAGGAGGGGGTGCCCGCGGGCGCTCCCTCCTCTGCGTGTGCGGCGCATCATCCGACGCGCAGGGCGAGTGCGGGCTCGATGTGCGCGGCTCAGGGCACCAGATGCCGAAGGACGTGCCGGGCCTGGGCGGGAGCGCCGTCACGTCGATCTCCGCGGGCGAGAAGGAACGGCCGCTCCCCCGCAGGCGCTCCCCGAGAAGGAGATCGGTCGCCTGATCGATCCGGCTCAGCGCCGCCTCGTCGAGGAGGTGGGCGCACGAGCGTGGCCGAGCCCCGCTGGCGCGCTCCGCGGCACTCCACCCGGAAGCGGGGGTGCAGAGCACTTCGCGCTCCTGGTAGTAATCACAGGCGGGCGCATCGCAGAGCCCGCAGAACTGGACCGTCCGTGACCCGCACCACCCGCGCTCTCGCCGCGTTCGTCCCGACGACGACCCTCGTGCTCTCCGTGGTGTTCGCCTCCGCCGCACTCGCGCCCGAGGCGATGACCGCCCCGGAAGCGGTGTCGACGCCGACCGCCGCCTCGCCCGCGGAGGATGCGGCGCCGACTGCGGACCCCTCCGCTCCCGGTGCGGGATCCGGCGCCTCCGACCGCCGCTCCTCGAGCCCCTCCTCCGCGGACCCCGTCGACCCCGCGCAGCCGACGACCGGCTCCTCCCCCGCGGACCGGCCCGCCACAGACCCGCCCGCCGCGGACCGTCCCGCCGACTCGGCGAGCGCCCTCACCGGCC
>NZ_PSUV01000032.1:0-21453 GCF_002931985.1 Rathayibacter sp. AY1H2
TCGGCGGTGCTCCGTCACCGCTGCGCGGGCGGAGCTCGCGCCCCCGGAACGGGGATGCCGGGGAGTGTGAGGGGGTCGCCCCTCACGGGCCGGCCCGGAGGCCGGCCCTCGCCCGCTCAGCTCGCCGCGGCCGTCTCCGCGACAGCCTCGCGGGCCGCGCCGAGTTCCGCGGCGGTGCGGTGTCCTTGCACGTCGGCGTAGGCGACGGAGTAGGGGCGCGTCCCGGCGTTCCAGTCCAGCGCGACGGTCACGGTCTTGGGGTTTCCGCGGGTCACGACGCTCCACCCGTGCTTGTGCTTGATCGCGTCGCCCTTGGCGATCGTCTCGCGGCTGTAGATCGTGACCTGTCCGGCGGCGGCCTGCGCCTCGCGGACCTCCGACCAGTAGTCGCGCTGATCTTCGAGCTGCGCGCGCTCGGCGTGCAGCCGGTCGAGTCGGTCGCCGGTGGCGGGGGCGGTCGTCTCGATGTAGCCGCCGCCGAAGTTGTGCGAGCTGCCCTCGATCTTCCGCGTGTAGCCGCGAATGTCGGTATCGAGCCGGTCGATCCGGCGGGCAACCATTCCCGGCGCGTAGCGGGATTCGGTGGTGTGGGCGGCGACGTCGGCGCGGGCGCGGGCGCGGGTGGCCTCGCGGTCGGCCTCGA
This sequence comes from Rathayibacter sp. AY1H2, assembly GCF_002931985.1. NCBI lineage: Bacteria > Bacillati > Actinomycetota > Actinomycetes > Micrococcales > Microbacteriaceae > Rathayibacter > Rathayibacter sp. AY1H2. Next base: position 644 of record NZ_PSUV01000032.1, read on the forward strand.
CGCTGCGACCCATCGCGTTGTGGGCCTTCACGATCGCGTTACGGTGCCGCGTCTCGGAGTGGTGGCCGATCTTGATCGGCTCGCCACCCTCCGGGAGCCGATCGAACGCGCGGCGCGCGGCCGCGTCGGCGGTGTCGGCATCCGCTGCTCGCCGGTCGGCCTTCGCGTCGAGCGCGTCGACGCGGGCCGCCTGACGCTCGATGGTCGCCGCCTCCGCCTCGGCAGTCGGGCGGAACGTCTCTTCGGCCTCGATGGTGACCTCGTGTCCGGCGTCGCGCAGGGCGGTCGCGGCGCGGTTGATGGTCCACCACTTCGGCAGGCGGTCCCGGGACTGCGGGACGTACCAGGCGCCGATGGAGCGACCCCAGCGCCAGCCGGACGCCTTCAGGATCTCGGCGGTGCCGTCCCCGCGGCTGGTGCCCTCGATGAGGGTTCCGGCCTCGGGGGTGTGGGTGATGGTGAGCATGCTCTGTCTCCTTCTCGTCTCGGGGGTTCAGTCGTTGTCGCGGTAGTCGGCGGGCGTCTCGCTGCGGTCGTGCAGCGCGTACGCGGCCGGGTACAGGTCGAGCGCTCGCGCGACGTCGACCGGAACGACGACGTAGGCGCCGGAAGCCATGTAGCCGATCCGGCCCTCCCCCACGGGCTCGACGGGCTCGAAGTGCTGCAGCGTCACCCCGGCGACCGCTCCGCTGCGGGTGACCAGGTGCACGGCAGGGGTCTGCTCGGTCACCGGGTCGCGGCCACCGGCGCCGACGATGACCACCTGACGGGCGGTCCGGCTGATGCCCTCCGTCCCGGGTCCGTGGTACTCGCTCTTGATGACCTCGGTACGGGTGCCGCGCTGCTGAGTCATGGTGTGTCTCCCTCTGGCTGATCGTTTTTCTTTGCCTCTCCGGCGGGAAGAACCGTTTGAGTGGAGGCGGCGCAGTGACGCCGCTATCGGGCGAAATAAGCCCGCAGGGCGCGTCCGATAGCGGTGGCACGTAGCCGGTGGAGCGAAATAGGTTGAGACCGCGGAGAGGTGAAGAAAACGGGGAAACGGGCCGCGTAGCGGCCTCCTACCGGCGGTGCTCCGTCACCGCTGCGCGAGTGCAGCTCGCGCTCCCCGGAACGGGGAATGTCGGGGAGTGTGAGGGGGTCGCCCCTCACGGGCCGGCCCGAAGGCCGGCCCGCCGCCTCTCAGCTCTCGTCGTCGCTCTCGTCGTCGTCGGCGTCGAGGATCGCGGCGATGCGGTGCGCGGTGGTGAGTACCCGCGCGGCCGTCTCGCGGATCGTGTCGGCCTTGCAGTCGCTCCACGTCGCGACGTAGCCGACGCTGTAGGCACTGGTGTCGAATCCGACGAGCCCGGCGACGACGAACGCGACGGACTCGGCTTCCGTCTCCATCAGCCCTCGGTGCTGCGCGTACTCCTCCAGGTCATCGACGTGACCCATCAGCACGTGCGCGGCCTCGTGGATCAGGGTCTTTGCGGCCTGCTCCGGCGACAGGCTGGAATCCACGACGACCGTGCGCTCCTCGGGGGCGGCGTAGCCGTTCGTTCCCTGCGGCAGCGGGCGGCGCTTGACCGTCCACCCCTCGGCCTCGAGAGCGGCCGTCAGCGGCGCGATGACGCCGTGATCGTGCTCCCCGGTGAGCAACTGCGCGATGTCGCGGGGATCCTCGGCGCCCTCCATCAGGTCGGTCTGCTCGATCGCGAACACGGACACGAGCGGGTAGTACGTCTGGACCTTCTGCCCCGTCTCGTCGGTGCTGGTCGTGGTGCCCTCCTCGGCCTCCTCGTCGGCGGCGATCTTCCGCTGAGCGAAGCCGAAAATCTTGATCGCCTTCTCGCCCTTGCGCACCTGGCGGCCCTTCGCCTGCCACGCGCGGAACCCGGCGACGGCGGAGGCGTCGGGGCGCTGAGCGAGGATCAACAGCAGGTTGCCCAGGCTGTAGCGGTGGAACGAGGACGCGAACGAGAGGAACCGGCGCCACTGGTCGGAGTCGCGCAGCGCCTCGACCTGCTCGGCGATGCTCTCGTGCAGCGCGGCGGCCTGCTCGCGGCGCTCCTCCGGCGTGGTCCGCGGTGCGCGCTTCTTGGCGGCGGTCTTGCGGGCGGTGGTCGTGCTGGTCATGGCGATTCTCCCTGTGCGAGGATCGACGCGACGAGTCCCGTGGTTCTAGATCAACTACGGGGCTTTCGTCTTGTCTGATCGTTTTTTTGTGCCTCTCCGGCGGGAAGAACCGTTTGAGTGGAGGCGTCGCAGTGACGCCTATTCCGGGCGAGATAAGGGAGCCTGCGACCGCGCCCGGAATAGGTTGCACGGAGACGACGGAGCGAAATAGGTTTGTACCGCGGAGAGGAACAAAAAACCTCGAAGCAGTGCCGCGCAGCGGCTCCCGGTCGCCGCAGGCGATGTGCGCGAAGCGCACCCCGCGCCTCGAGCGGAACACCGGGGAGGGTGAGGGGCCGGCCCCTCACGGGACGGCACCGCCGGCCCTCCCCCGCCGAGAGCTGAGAGCCGCTGTCGGCGCCGGATGGGACGATGGAGGCATGTGGGAGCTGGCACACCGGACGCGCGCGGAATCGGCATCAACGGTGGTGCGCAGTAGCGCGGCGACGAGCGCCGCGGCGATCGTGGAAGTGCGCGCAGCGATCCCGGAGGATCACGTCATCCTCTACGTGCTCCGCGTCAAGAACTGAGCGGGCGCTCTACTCCGCGGCGCTGCGGCGGGGTGCGCGTTGGGTGGTTGTGGTGACGACGGCGGTCGCGCGGGTGAGGTTGGGGCCGATGGCGTCGGCTTCGAGGACGCGGCCGGTGCGGCGGTTCTCTCCTTCGCCCCAGGCGACGGTGCGCTCGTAGCCGACGACGATCACGGCGTCTCCCTTGTGGAGGGAGGCGAGGACGTGCTCGCCGAGTTCGAACTTCGCTTCCACGTAGTGCGTGGTCGGGGCGTCGTGCGGGGTCCACTCCCCCGCGCGGTATTCGCCGGTGTTCTCGATGACGCGCAGCTTCACGATCTGGACGCGGCCCGCCTGCACGGCCTCGGGGTCGGCGGCGAGGTTGCCGGTGATCGTCCTGGTGCTCATCTGTCGTCTCCTGCTCGTTCGGTTCGTGGGTCGTCCCGTCGACGTCGACGGGGATGCGCTTGGGGTGTTCTGCTCTGGTGCTTCGGTCTCGATACCCCAGGACGTGAGAGCGTCGCGTCGGGTGACCTCGACGGACGGCTCGGACAGCGCCCTGCGCTGTTCGAGCTCGGCGCGCGTCACGGCGTAGGCCGGGAGACGCCGCTCGTCGCCGTAGGCGAGGCGGTAGTACCGATCGGCCTCGTTCTCCGCCCAGTCGACCTCGCCCTGCCGGTCCGCGCGCCCGGCGAGATACCCTGCCCGGTACTCGTCGCTCTCGACGTTCGGGCCGGTCACGCTGCGTGCTTCTCGATGAGGTCCGGGCGGAAGCCCGACCAGTGGTCCTCGTCGCTCGCGACGACCACCGGGGCGGCGGAGTAGCCCAGCTCCTCCGTGACGTAGGCGAGCGCTGCGGGGTTCGTCGTGACGTCGACAGTCGTGTACTCGATGCCCTTCGCGTCGAGGGCTCGGTAGGTCGCGGTGCACTGCACGCACGAGGGCTTCGAGTAGACGGTCAGAGCCATGAGGAATCTTCCAGATAGAACTCCATGTGCGCTTCGAACTCCTCGCGCTTCTCCTCGGCGCAGTGCGCGTGGATCCACCACCCGGCCGCGTCGCGGTCACCGGCCTTGTCGAGCATCTGCGCGATCACGTTGACCTTCTCGCAGGAGAGAGTGGGCGAGACGGTCATCGCCACGCGGAAATTCGCGAGGGCCGCGGTGTAGGTAGCGCCCGCGGTGAGGAACGCGGTCACCGCCTCGTCGTAGGCGGCCGCAGCCGCGAGATAGATTGTCACGGCGTCGGCCTTCGGCTGCTCGGTCATCGCTTCGCTCCTTCCGGGGTGTGCGCGTCGCCCTCGTCGTCGTCGGTCGCGTGCTCCGCGATCCACAGGTCGGCGGCCTCGTCTCGTCCGAATGCTCGCAGGAGTCCGGCCAACGCGTCGACCTCGCAGCAGCTCATCCGGACGGCCAGATCGTCGGCGGTGTCCCCGTGGGAGAACACGGACACGAACTCGGCCACCGCCTCCGGGAGGGTCGGTGTCTGCGGTTCGGTGGTGGCGGTGTCGGTCATGGTGAAGTCCTCTCGTCGTCGGGTCCCGGGCGGTGGTCCTGCCCTGCCCCTCCCCCTCGTTTTTTTGCCGTGATTCTCAATCAGATTTGTCAAGCCAGCGGGGGTGGTCTGGCCGGATCGTTCTTCCTTCTCTCCCAGCGTTTTTTTGCCTGGAAGGCACGTAGTGCCGAGCAGGGTCGGAGGTGGGAGCGCAACCCGGAGGGCGGCGGAGGAGAGGTTGTCGGCGCGATGGGAGGGAGCGCAGCGACCGCGTGCCGAGAACCTCGGAGGAGCCGGCCGCGCAGCGGCTTGCGTGGACGCCGGAGGCCCGTACGCTGCCGAAGGCTTCCAGGCAAAAATTCGCGCAGCGCACGACACCGCGCCGGCCTGAGGTCGGCGTCCGCTTGTTCGCGATCTGATGCGCGGAATTGCGGCCGCTCGAAACGGTCCCGACGCTGGACGTCCTAGCGACCGCTCTGCAAGGCAGAGTACAGTTGCTCTACACCACAGAGTGATCGGAGCATCATGTCGCTGACTCGCACGCCCTTAGAAGAACGGGTCCGAGACGCGCGGCACGTGTCATCACTTCCGCTGATCGTCTCCGGCGTCGGAGTGGTAACAGCCGGACTGCTGCCCCTGGCCGGTTCGACGCTGTTCACCGTCGGCTTCCTGATTCCTGCCTTCACGAGCATCGCTCTCTGGATCGTGCTGAGGGCTACTGCTGCTCACGCAGGTGTGGGAATGGGGCGCGAGCGCATGGGGCCGATCGCGGCCGTCATCGCCGCAATCTCGATCTTGACGTTTCTGCCCACGATGTTCGCCGGTCCGGCCTTTCTTGTTGAGTTCGTCGGTCCGGCGTTTCTTGTCGGGGTGCTCCTGTTCGCGATCGGTTGGCGACTCGAAAATCGCAGCCAGTGGCTTGCTGGCCTCGGGGTGGCAGTAGTTTCCCCCTTCCTCTTCAACAGCTTCTTGCAGGACGCTGCCCCCGAGAGCGGGTTGATCCTGGGTGCTTCCTACGGTTCCACGCCTTTGTCAATCGATGGCGTCGTTCTCACGATCGCCGGCATCACCCTCGTCGTTCTGGGTATTACTGCTTTCCGGCAGGAGACGGGACGTGCCCGTGGCACCAGGCGCTGAGGAGTCGACCGACGACGAGTTCGCGTCCTTGGACGATGCCGTCCACCAACGAACGCGTCTTGCGATTTTGACCATCCTTCACGAGGCCGGCGAAGCCGACTTCCGGTTCCTGCGCACCACCCTCGACCTCACCGACGGCAACCTTGGACGACACCTCGAAGTCCTACTCAGGGCCGGTCACATCACCACACGACGGGGCTACGACGGCCGCCGAGCCAAGAACTGGGTCGCTCTCACTCCTCAGGGCACCGCCGCCCTCAGCATCGAAGTCGAAGCACTGCGCGCGATTGTCGCGCGCGTCGATCGCGCGCAGAATCCCTGACCAGGATTACCCCGCAGCGAGGTGGTTCACCACGAGTGACGGTTGCCGATGCCCTCCCACGGATTCCCGCCAGCACCGAGACCACGAGCCGCCGACCCATCTGCGATCGTCCCTGACGCGAACGCGGCGGGCTCTGCGCCTGTGGGGTGATAGCTGGTCTGGTCGCGGAAAATTGCCCAGATGACGTTGATGCGGCGTCGGGCGAGTGCGATCAGTGCCTGCTTGTGCGACTTGCCCTCGCCACGTTTTCGCTCGTAAAACGAGCGAGAGACCGGGCAGTTCCTCGACGCGATGAACGCCGCTTGGAAGCAGGCGTTCAACAGCCGCCGGTCGTAGCGCCGTGGCCGGTGGTGGTTGCCGGAGATCTTCCCGGAGTCGCGCGGCACGGGAGCGAGGCCCGCGAAGCTGGCCAGCCGGTCGGGCGTCTCGAATGCGGCGAGGTCAGTACCGGTTGCGGCGAGGAAGTCCGCGGCGAGCCTGCGCCCGAATCCGGGGAGCGACACGAGCAGATCCGCAGAACTGCTGTCCTGTAGAACGGCGTCGATCTCGGCCTCGAGCTCGGCGAGTTCGTCGCGGATGCGGAGCAGATCGCGGGCGGACCGGCTCACCAGCCGGGCCGCGGCATCCTCCCCCGCGACGACCGAGGTCTGCTCGCGCGCGGCTTCCACCGCCGTCTTAGCGACGGCCGCGGACTTCCAACAGCCCTGCCCCTTCAACCACGACGCCAGACGGCTCTCCCCCGTCCGCCTGATCGCGGACGGCGTCGCGTACCGGGTGAGCAGCACCAGAGGTCCCCTGGTCGTCGCGTAGTTGAACGCTCCCTCGAGTGACGGGAAGTAGTGGACCAGGATGGCGCGTAGCCGATTTACGGCGCGGGTGCGGTCGTGCACCAGGTCCTCGCGCCGGGCTGAGAGCAGGCGCAGCTCCGCGGTGACGTCGTCGGCCTGCCGCATCAGCGTCACGTCTCGTCGGGTCCGGGCCTGGTCGGCGATGATGACCGCGTCCTTCGCGTCCGTCTTTGCCTCGCCTCGGTAGGCGCCCGAGGCGTGATGAACGACCCGGCCCGAGATGTAGAACAGCGGCTGCGCGTGGGAGCTGAGCAGCGTCTGCAGCAGCCCCGTTCCGCCGTGGTTGAGGTCCGTCGCCCACGCGACGTCGGTGCCACCCGGCAAGGAGGCGACGTCGCCCATCAGGGTCAGGATCGCTGACTCTCGGTTCTTGAAGCGCTGCGAGAGCAGCTTGGTTCCGTTGCCGTCGATGACGACGCAGTGGTGTTCGGTCTTGCCGGCGTCGATACCGGCCCAGAGTTGGGGCACGCAGGGTCCTTCCGTTGAGGGGTGCGGTGCGCCGTGAACGACCGTGCCGGCATGTCCTTACGGGGCGATCTGGTCGCGTTTCTCAATGAGCGGTCCTGCCGTTGCGGGGTCCCGGGCGGCCAATCACGGCATGCCATCAGGCGGCTGAAGGCGGTCAGCCATACCCAGGACCCCTGGCGCGTTCCGGAGCCTACAACTGCCCCGCATCCACGGAAATAACGGTAAGGAAGGCGGTTCTCCGCCTTAGCAACCGGAGGGCGCAGTGCAACCAGCTTGTTCAATGGGGGCAGGGATGACGGGTCTGCAGCCCGTGGTCCTCAGATCGTGGATGGTCTCGCTCTAGTGCAACCTGTCGGCTCTTGTGGCCTGGCTTCCTGCGGGCGCGCGGGCCATCCACGATCTCTTGGCGGCGTGGCTCGAGAGAGGCCTGGATGCGTTCTGGAAGCTGGTTTGCCCTCCGCCAAACCCATTGAATGGACTGAGCTGGAGGGCACGACATGTCGACGACGATCATTGGTATCGACCCGCACAAAGAGAGCTGGACAGCGGTAGCTGTCGGCCCTCGCGGTGAACGGATCGGCGCCGTGCGGGCGCCGGTAACGAGCGCCGGCTACCGGCAACTCCGGCGGTTCGCGGCCCGTTTCCCCGAGCCTGTCTGGGCGATTGAGGGCGCCTATGGTCTCGGAGCACCACTGGCGGCGATGCTGACCGAGGACGGAGTCACCGCATGGGACGTCCCCGCGAAACTCGCCGCACGAGTGCGGGTCCTCTCCACCGGCCACAGCCGGAAGACCGACGAGGACGACGCCCTCTCGGTCGCGGTCGCCGCCACGACGTCCAGCAAGCTGCGAACCGTGCAGGTCGACGCGGCCTCCACGGAGCTGAAGCTGCTCACCGAGCATCGCGACGACCTCGTGCGCACCCGTACCCAGACCATCAACCGGCTCCACGCCATCATGACGTTGCTGGTCGTCGGAGGAGCGCCTCGCAGGCTGACCGCAGACATAGCGGCTGCCCTGCTGCGCCGAGTCCGCTCGACCGAGAGCATGACCACAACACGCCGGCTCATCGCGGTCGACCTCGTCGCGGAGATCCGCCGTCTCGACAAGCGGATCTCCACCGCGACTGGACACATCCTCGAGCGGGTCAATGCGACGGAGTCCACCCTCACCGTTGTTCCCGGGATCGGGCAGCTCACCGCGGGGAAGATCCTCGCCCGCACCGGCCCCGTCACCCGATTCGCTACCGAGGCCCACTTCGCCGCTTATGCCGGCGTCGCACCTCGCGAGGTGTCTTCAGGCGACGTCGTGCGGCACCGCCTCTCCCGAAGCGGCGACCGGCAACTGAACTACGCCCTCCACGTGATCGCGCTCACCCAGGTCAGCATGAAAACCAGCCCCGGCCGAGTCTTCTACGAGCGCAAACGCGCCGAGGGCAAGGGCAGCAAGGAAGCGCTCCGCGCCCTGAAACGGCGCCTGGCAACGGTCGTGTTCCGCATCCTCGTCGCCGACCACCTACGCGCAGCGGTGGGTCCGGCGGGACAACCAGGAACGACGCTTCAATCCAGCGCGGCCGGCTCACATCCCAACGCCGACTCTTCGGATAAGTCACTCACCGAACCCACCTCAACAGAGCCTATCCACGTCGCCGCTTGACCAGAGAGGCGCCCGGAGGGCGGCGGTGGAGAGAGTTTCGGCGCGATGTGAGGGAGCGCAGCGACCGCGTGCCGAAAGTCTCGGAGGAGCCGGTGGCGCAGCCACTTGAACGGAGCCCGTAGGTAGCTACGACCGCAGCGAAGCGGAGGGAGCCGCCGAAGGCTTCACGGCAAAGAAACGTGAGCCCAACGGGCGAACATCAGCGGCCGGCACAGCCGGCCGAACCTCTGGGCGGCGCTCCGTCGCTGCTGCGCGAGTGCAGCTCGCGCCCCGGAACGGGATACCGGGGAGCGTGAGGGGTTATCCCTCACGGGGCGGCAACGCCGACCCTCCCCCACCGTCGACCGCGACATGCTGACTTGTAAACATGCCTACAAGTCAGCACGTGCTGTGGGGACTCGAACCTCCGTCACCAGAGTTGCCGAGCCGTGGGTTCGAACAGCGCCGCCGCCACCGCGCAGGTCCCCCGGAAGATAGCGGCGCCGACGCGCAGTAGCTCGTGGGTCATCCGATCCCGCGTCTGCCGGCTGCTCCCAATCACGGGGTCACCGCGGATGGCGAGTGACGGCCTGGGAGGGCCGGACGGCCCGGTATGCATGTAGGGAAGTTGACTTGATTACATGCTTACTTGTCATCAGCTTTGCGTCCCTCGTACTGGGCGAGGAGGAGTTGAAAGGCTTCCGCAGCGAGCACCTGTACGGGGACGCCCTGCTCGGCCGCCAGGATCTTCACCGCTCGGATCGACTCCTGGGGGAGTCGAACGGAGAACACGGCGAGCTGGGTCGGCGGCACGAAGGTGCCTTCGCCCACCTGGGCTCTCTTCGGTCGAGCTGCGCGGCCCGCGGCCGCAAAGCGGTTCTCGCTCACTTGACGATTCCCTTCAACTCCGCGAGCACGTTTCGGTACTGGCCAGGATCGGTGATCGGCAGGCCGTACGCCATCGCGAGAGCCTGCGCCTGCGGGATCTCGCTCGTCAGGACGGGGACGCCGAACGGTTCGAGCGCGTCGCGGATCTGCCCAGCGGCGACCGTGCGCTTGACCACTCGGGTGAGGAGGGTGAAGGCCGGCGCGTCCGTGAGAGCTTGAACCTGCTCGATGAGGTTGACCGTCTCCGCGTACTGGGAGAAGTCGCCGCTGGTGGGTTGGATCGGGATCAGGATCAGGTCAGCGGCTCGAGCTGCTGACGTCGTGATACCCAGATCGCCCGGGGGAGTGTCGATGAGCACGTTCTGGTGGCTGCTGCTCAACCAGGGCTGCTTGTGGATCGTGTTGCGAGGCAGCCCGGTCGCGTCCCAACCGAGGGTGTTGGCCCAGTCGAGCGCGCTGCCCTGCGGGTCGCCGTCGACAATGAGCACGCTCTCCCCGGTTTCGCGAAGCGCTGCTGCGAGATGGATGACGGTCGAGGTCTTGCCCGACCCGCCTTTCAGGTTCACTACCGCTGTAATCATGTTGACAAGACTACCAGTCTGCATGCTGACATGTAAACATGCTGACGTACTGACTTGGGGGATGTGCGGTTACTGGGGCCGTCGCTCGACGGCGGACGCCCAGACCCACAGTCGGCGGCTGGCGTCGCGGTCCTGCCACTCGACCATGACGGCTCGGGCGGTCCAGGCGATGGCGTAACCCTCGACGCGAACGGGGTTGCCGGGGTAGCGGACCCAAGCCCAGACGGGCAGGGGAGTGGCGGCCCAGGTGGGCCGCTGCCGGGTCTTGTCTAGCTCGTCGTCGGTCAGGCCGATGGGGTGGCCGCGGCCGGCCGTCTCTTCGATGCGTCGATCGATCTGGGCGCCGACATGGCGCTCGTAGCGTCGGTTCGTTCCCACGCCGCCAGTAGAACATATGTTCGAACGCGCGTGCGGTCGACGTCATGCGGCGGTCGAGGACCACCAGAGCGAGCCGGGGGCGAGCATGCCGGTGCGTCCCCAGTGCAGCGCCTCGCGGTGATCGCCGCGGCCGGCGGCGTCGCGGGGGTAGAGCGGCCAGACGCGCTCGCCAGCGGTGCTGTCCTCGAACAGGGGTCGGCTCGACACGTGTCGGCGTCGCGGTCGTTGCCTGGGGGAGGAGGACCGGTGAGCGAGCTCGGCTTGCCACCAGGCCCAGACTTCGCGCTCGACGTCGTAGCGGTGCGCTCGATCCGTCAAGACTCCGTCGACACCGATCGCGCGAGCGGCGGCGGTTCGGAGGTCGCGCTTGGCCTGGGTCCAGCCGTTGGTGTGCTTGACGATCAGGCGGTGGGTGCGCAGGCGGGAGAGGGCTGTGGCGGCGGTGCGGGTGGTCACTCCCAGCAGTGTGGCGGCGGCGTCGACGGCGAGGGTTCCTTCTCGGCGCAGCAGCGCGTACGCCTTCCCTGCCAGGTGTCCGAGGCCGGCGCGGGTGAAGAGGTCGTGCCGAGTGTCCGTGAGGTCCGCCTCGAGCGTGGTGAGCAGCATGGTTCGTTCAGTGAAAAGCGGCCCGGGGGGGCGGGGGTTATTAGTGGTTGTGACCGGACCTTGCAGGGAGCCTGTGGAAAAGTGCTCGGACAGTCGCCATTCGCTGGCGTTCGATCCGTCAGCGCGGACGACGAGCTGCACGTAGCCGTCCTCGCGCAGGCTCCGCAGGGCGCTGGCGGCCGTGGTGCGGCCCAGGCCCGCCAGGAGGGCCAGGTCGCGGATGGACGCGGCGACGGTGCGCTTGCCGGTGTGCAGGGTGAGGTAGGCCAGGGCGGTGAGGATCGTCTTCTCCGACGTCGCTCGCTCGGTCCTGCCCCACCGGCCCGGGCTCACCCGGAACCGGTCGAGGAGGCCGCTGACGGCGCCGACGATGCTGCCCAGCTCCGCCAGGTCGCTCATTTCGCGCTCGGGCGGGAGAACGGCGTGCAGCGCCGCGTACTGGCGGGCCTTCTCCCACTGCCGCGCCAGTCGCTCCGCGGCCTCGTCGCGGGCGCGGGGCCGGCGGTGGCCGCGGCCGGTGTTCTTGGTCCGGTAGTGCTCCATCCCGGGCGCGCTTCGGGCGGCGTGCTCGACGTCGGTCAGGGACCAGCCGGCGTGAGCAGCGGAGAGCAGGCACATGAACGCGGTCCACGATGGATTCGCGCCGCCGCCGGCCGTGGCCATGTGGGCGGCGCCGGCAGCGCTCAGCGTCCGGTGCGTGTGGTGTGCGGTGGCGGTGGGTACTGGGGGAGTGGCGTCGACGCGCCGCGGCGGCCGGGACGCTTCCAGCGCGACCGTGACGGCATCGATGGCGGCCGCGGTGACGTTCGTGTCCAGCAGCTCCTCTGCGCGGCCGCGGAGGACCCTCGAGAAGCTGCCGTCGCGGTGCGGGGACAGCGGCGGCCGGGCGGCGCCGGTGCGCGGGTTGCGGAGCATCCCGTGGTCGAGGGTGCGGAAGTTTGCTCGAGCGGCGATCGCCAATCGGGCCACCTGCTCGGCTGGGGCGGCTTCCGCGAGAGCGACCCACAGGTGGCGACCTCCGGTGCCGGAGGACTGGCAGACGACGTGAGCGACCTGGTGCGCGTCGAGGACGGCGGAAAGCGCGTCGCAGTCGTCCGCGGCCTGCTCCATGAGGTCGGCGTCGACGCCGCGGGAGTCCTTGCCGTCGAAGTCGAAGCACAGCAGCCGGAACGCTCCGGCGTCGTCGGTGAGGTAGATCGCCCACGGGGCGGCCGGCGCGACGGGGGAGACGGGGAACGCGGCCGGATAGGCGTTCTCGTCCAGGCGCCCGTAGGCATCCGGGCGCATCGTGCGCACCGCGGCACGGGGGCTCAGTCGGCGCGTCAGTGCCCAGGGCGCCGAGAAGGAGTCAACTTCGGCATTTTGGGCGTGCGCAGACACAGCAATGTGGCTTACGATGAGGTCACTTCTCCTCCCTCGGGGGGGATGGATGAGGCCCGGCCTGAGAAACCGGTCCTGATCAACTGCTTCACACCTGTCGCCCTGGTAAGCCTTTGGTGTGAAGCGAGAGCTTCTAGGCCCGTCGCGTGAGCGGCGGGCCTAATGCGTTAAGTGGTGGTGATCGGCGGCTCCGATCGGGACGCGGTGACCCGCGGGAGCGCGCCGTACTTCGCGAGCAGCTCGCTGTAGAGCATGTCGACGTAGAGCGAGACGGTCACGCCGCTGGCGGCGGCAGCCTCGGAGACGGCATCACGGTTGGTGGGCAGCACGCGGGCGTTGAGTTGCACCGCCGCCGCTCCATCGTTCCGTCGTCTTCTTCCCATGCGGCTCATCATGGTGTGAGTGCTAGCAGTATTCGGGGAGTGGTGCGGCGTGTCGAGTGTCATGGTCGTGGTCGCTGTCCCCTCTGCCTGCATCCAACGTGGGTGAGGCTGCCCGCTGGTCTGCGGCACTCTCGACCTCTGACTAACGTAATCGATACTTCACCGTAGCCGTTAACACCTGTCAGCCGGCCGCGGGGCGAGCGATGCTGGCGATTGCGTTGGAGACGGCCGTCATGTGGCGGGCGCCATCCGAAGCGACCGTGTTGGTTAGGTAGGCCACGACGAGCTGCGTGTCCGGGTCGGCCCAGGCGACGCAGACGTTGGACCCGTTGTGTCCGAACGTTCGCGGGCCGGCTATCGATCCGAGCGGCGGGTAGAGGTTGGGGGTGCGACCGCCGAGCTGGAATCCATGCGCCCAGAGGATCGGCGTGTGGGCGAAGCCGTCGACGTCGGCCTCGGTGGAGCTGGCGATCGTCGCCTGGGACAGGATCTCCGGTGAGACAACCTGCGTGTCATCGCGGCCCCGGCCATCGTTGAGCAGCATTTCGTAGAACCTGGCGACGTCGCGAGCGGTCGTTGAGATTCCGGCGCTCGGGATCACGGCCATGCGGACGGCACGGCTGTTCAAGGCCCCCATGGCGAGAGGTACGGAGCTGCGGATGGAGACGCATCGGGAGAGGTCGTGTTCAGCGACGCCCAGCATGGTGTTGGTGGCGCCGAGCGGAGTGAGCAGCACGTCGTTCATGACGTCGCGGAGAGGACGCCTGGTCACTCGTTGAATCACCTCGCCCAGGATGAAGCCGTAGGTGAACACCTGGTAGGAGGGAACGGTGCCCGGCACCGTCCTGAGGCGAGCGCTCTCGAGGTTACGGATCGAGCTGCGCCAGTCGGTCATCGCCAGGGCGTCCCCGATCAGTCCGCGCGAGGTCGAGAACCCCGCACGATGGTGGAGGACCTGGCGGAGAGTGATCGATCCTTTCCCGTGACGAGCGAACTCCGGCCAGTAGTAAGAGACTGCGGCGTCGATGTCGAGGAGCCCGTCTGCGGCCAACTGGTGCACGAGGATGCTCAGGTAGGGCTTGCTGACTGACCAGGACCAGAAGAGTCCATCGGGTGCGTACCCCTGGGAGTGGTCGAGAAGGACGTCACCGCCCCTGAGGACGACGAGCTGCGCGGACCCTCCTCGCTGACGAACGAGGTTGACCACGGGGGACAGCGACTGATTCACCCACACCCCCGGTTCTCGTGCCCGGAACTGGTCGGGGCCTGCTGAAACTAACAGTGCTCTCTACGAGCGGCTACCGTGGTCAGCATGGCTGCGAGAACAGGTAACGGCGCGTCCGAGTATTCGATGCGCGTTCACGCAGCGATCAAGACCTTGATGGCCAGAGCCGGTCTTTCGAACGTCGACTTCGCGACGCGCACGGGAATGACGCTGACCTACTTCTACGCGCGGATGCGCGGCGACGCGATGTTCGACACGAACGATCTGGAGCGCTTCGCGCAGGTTTTGGGAGTCAAGGTCGCCACCATCTTCACGATGGCGGAGGAGTTCGGCGAGCCCACCGCGGACGTTGACGAGGTGGTCGTGCTCACGAACGGTGTCGAGTTCGCCCGACGACTGAGCGTCCTCCTCCCGGCCGGCACGAGTGCGAGTGATGACGTCGCGGGGATCCCGGCGGCACGGCTGTCCGAGATGCTCGGCGCCACCGCGCGGTTCGGCGTGACTCGGAGCGAGCTCACTCGCCTCACCACTCACTTCCAGGTCCCTGAGGCGTTCTTGACGGAGCTGACGACCTCGGAGGACACCGCAATGATCGAAGCTGACCTCGAGCTGCGCCGAGCGCTCGCATCCAAGGGTGTCGAGCCGCTGGCGGCCCGGTCCCTCGGGGGAAACCTTTCCCCTGCTGCCATCCGCGGCATCGCCGCGTCGATCCGCGAGCTACGCGAATAGTGGCTGTATCTGGGAGGGGGAACTGTGGACGATCCGTGGCTCGTAACTGAGCAGATTCGCCAGACCGCCGAACGCGCCTTCAAGGAAATTTTCACTGAGAATTACCCCGGTGAACTGTCGACCGAAGAAGCCATCATCCGTCGCGCTCAAGAAGTGCTTGGTGCTGATATTGAGGTGTATCAGGGCGGAGACGAGTCGTGGGAGAACTATCTCGCCCTGACTCTTACCGAGACAATCGCCGCGCTGCTTCCTACCAAGTACATGATCCTCATCCGCAGCGACAAGAAAGCCTACTATCGGCTGTTCAATGTGTTCCACGAACTGGCTCACATCCTGTTGGGGCATCCTCCGAGTGAAGTCGAGCTCCCTCACGGTCTTAGCCTCGACAGCATGGGGCTGACGAGCGCAACGAACGCGGTACGTCACGCTAAGCAGTTTGTTTTCGATGGCGACGATTCCTCTCGGACGCATCGGATCCGCGAAGGCGAAGCTGAAGAATTCGCGCGTCTCATGGTGTCGCTCGTCATGTACCCGCGATACCGGTCGGGTGAGAGGAAGTTCGGCTAAGTGAGTCCGATCGAGAGCTTCTTCTTCACCGCCTCCTTCCTCGCCGTCACCGCCTACTTCTTGGGCTGGTTCATCGCCATCCTCGCCCGCCGACGTCCGCCGACGCGCCCATGGGTGGCAGCAGGCTTCGGGTCGGTGGGGCTGCTCGCACTGGGCGGCTTCCCGTGGCTGACGCTCGATGAGGCAGACAGCCTGTTCGGAGGAACGAACGTCTACTACTGCGTGATGCTCGTCGCCGCCTGCACGGCGATGTGGCTTCTCGTGGAGGCCGTGATCGACGTCGGCCGAGTGCGCCTCTGGTCGGTCGTCCTGCTCGTGGCGTGGATCGCGGCGTACGTGGCCGCGTTCATCGCGATCGACCGCCCGGCCACCTCGCCCAAGTTCTCGCATGAAGAAGTCGATCAGCTCCCGATGATTCTGTGCAGCGGGATCTACTTCCTCGGGCTGATGGTGCTGTTCGTGCGACTGATCGTGAAAGTCGCGAGGTTCCCCCGTCGCGCGTACTGGCCGTTCACTGTCGGCGGCGCGCTCATCATCGCCGGAGCCGCGGGCGAACTGGCCGGAATGCTGGTAGCGCGATACGTGCCCGACTCTGCCGCGACGACGAATGTCCTCTATCTCGCCTTCACCCCGGGATTCTTCGGTGGGATCCTGCTCTTCACCGCCGGCCTGTGCAGCTTCCCCGCTCGGCGTACGATTAGGGACGTCGCCGTCGACCTGAGCTCCCGAAAGCTCGTCACGATGCTGGCAGAGCGAGAAATCGCCGCCCCGCCCGTCTCATATGTGAGAGAAGGAACCGCGAGCGAGAAGAAGCTCGTGCGACTGATGACGCTACAGGTGCGCGTCACCGACGCGGTGATGGTCGGCGCAATGAAATTGAGCAACAACGAGAACGGTGTCGTTCGTCGCGCAGAGCGACTGATCGACGGTGAATTGCTAGCAGCAGGTATGGGATGGAACGAATGAACAAGTTGATCGTTGGAGCAGCAGCAGCAGGAGGCGTCGCCGTGGCCGGCGCTATCGGCTCGATCTTCGCCGCTCGCCAGGTCGTGCTTCCCGTCGATCCGCCTCAGATCCCGATCCTGCGCCAGGACGGGAAGACGATGACGCTGGCCGTTGACGGCAAGACCATCGCCCCCGGCATCCTCGGAATCTTCCGCACCGACCGCACGGGTCACGCGACACTCAGCCGCCCGATCCACACCGACCCGGTGACCGGTGCGACCACCCGGCGCATCGAATCGACCTGGGGCGCAAGCTTCGCCGGAGAGAAGGCCGTCATCTGCGAGGGCGACGTCTTCGCCGGACCGGAGGCGGTCGACCCTGACTTCGTGGAGGTCCTGGTCCCCGGGCCTCTAGGTGACTGCCCCGCCTGGCAGTTCGGGCCGGACGAGAACCCGGAGGGCACGTGGGCGATCCACGTGCACGGCATCCGCACCAAGCGGATCCACGCGCTGCGCAGCGTGCCGGCGATGACCGCGCTCGGCTACACGTCCCTCGTCGTCTCCTTCCGCGGCGACGGCGACGGCCCCGCGGTGCCTCACAGCGCGTCCATGCTCGGTCAGCGCGAGTGGGCCGACGTCGCCGCGGCGATCGACTACGCAGCCGCCCACGGCGCGCGGAAGATCGTCCTCATCGGCTGGTCCCTCGGTGGCGGTGTGGCGCTGCTCGCAGCGGAGCGCACGAGCCGCCGGGATCTGCTCTCCGGCCTCGTGCTCGTCGGGCCGGCGCTGAACTGGAAGACGGCGATCGAGCAAGGCGCCGTCGAGATGGGATTGCCTCGTCAGGTCGCGATCCTCGGCCTCGTGGGCCTGCGCAGCAAGCTCGCGAGCCGTCTCGTCGGTCTTCCGGAGCCGGTGGACTTCGACGCGCTGGACTGGGTGCGCGAGCCGCGAGCCGCCGCGCTGGGCTGCCCGATCCTCCTGTTCCACTCGGCCGGCGACACGACCTTGCCGATGGATGTCTCCCAGCGGTTCGCGAAGCTGAATGCGCCGGCCGTGGAAGTGGTCGAGACCGCAGCGACCGCCCACAACACGGAGTACAACGTCGACCCGGAGGTCTTCGACTCGACCATCGCTCGGTGGATTTCCGAGCACCAGTAACGAAACCGCTAGCACTGACATAGTGTTAACGCCATGGAAGCCCTTCCTGGCGTATCGCGAGCGGACCGTGCACTCACTGACGATGGCCGCACCGCTGATCGACGGTGGTCGGCCGTTGTCCACTTCTTCCACCTGGGCAACAGCCACCCCGTCGACTGCGCGTGCCAGCGGTGCGTGGCGACTCGCGAGCCGTCCATGGCCGATGAGGAGCTGGACGCGCGAACAGGGCTGGTGCGGCACTACCCGGTAGTGGAAATCGAGCAAGCCGCCGATGACGCGATCCTGCGGGCGGTGGCCTTGGAGACGTACTGGTTCGGCCGAGACGTCATCGCCGCCGGCTACGGGCTTCGCGCCGCGGAACGGTTCGAGGACGTCGCGGTGACCTCTCCTGACGGGGATCAGTTCGGCGTCGAAGGATGGCTCGCGGGGGATGCCTTCGAGCTCCAGTTCGCGACAGGGCTACGGGCGGTCGCGGACGAAAGCAAACTTCTGGCCCACAGATGCGTGGCGCTTCTTGAGCGCATCCCAGCAGGAACAGGGAACGCCGCGTGCGTCAGATAGCCCGCGGCGGCTCCGCGAGGTCGATCTGGCCCTTCTGATATGCCCGACTGACCTCGTGCAGGCGGTCGATCGCGTCCCAGTCGACCTTGTACGTCACGGTCTTGCGGTGTCGAACACCCGGCGCTGGCCTTCCAACGATCGCGCCAGCCTCCTCCAGGAGGTTGAGGTGACCGAAGAGGGTCACCTTGTTACGGGCCTCGGGAACCGCCTCAAGAATCTCCGACACCGTGGCCCCGTGAAGGCGCGCCGTCTCCTGCGACAGGAAGTGCAGCACGCGATTGCCGATTTCACTGGTCGTGGCACGCATGTGCATCACCTCCCTGGACGGCGGAGGGATCGGAGACGACATGAGTTCCATTGTGGCGCACTGGCCGTTTCCCCTTCACGCACGGGAGCCCGGTCGGCTTGAACCAAGCAAACTCATAAAGCTACCTAAGTTTACGTTACAGGAAACCAAAAAAACCTTATAGTGGTCGTAGCGCGCAACCGGGACGACCGGTTGCGGCACGAGCCGTAGGGGACACACATGAGGACGCCGAGTAAGGCAGCGCTGGTCGTCGCGTTCGCGCTCATCACCACCGGCTGCACCAGCTCGAGCACCGATGCCGCGTCACCCTCCACCGAGTCGGCAGCTCCCGAGACGCGCTCCGCTGAGGCACCGACCTCACCCGAGACGGCGCCGGCCGAGAGCACACCGCCGGCCGCCGCCGAACTCTCCGACGTGGAGCCGCAGCCGGAGCCGACTGTCGAGGGCGACACTGTGGCGATCGCGGTGGCAGCGACTACCGCCTTCTGCCGCCCCGCCCTGGACTACGACACCTGGATCGCTGAGCTGTACCCGTTCCTCAGCCAGCAGGCCGCGGTGGCCTACGAGACCGTCGACCCGGCCAACGTGCCCTGCACGACCCTCACCGGCGCAGCATCGGTCCGGGACGGGGACGGCGCCTTCACGATGCGCATCCTGGTTCCCACGGATGCGGGGGAGTACTCCGTGTACGTCCACCGCACCGTCGAGACCGGTCCATGGGCTGTCGAGCAGATCACCCCCCTGGCGTCGGAGTAGCCCGGTGGCGAAGGGGGGAATGGGGGTTCTCGCGGCGGTCCTGGCACCGCTTCTCGCGATCGCACTGCTGCTGTGGCTGCTGTTCTTCGGCGCCGCTGAGGACGCGGCCGCGGCGTGCCTGCCTGGCGGCGGGCCGGTGAACGTGTCCGCGATCCCCGCGGACGCGAAGGTCGGCGCCTACGGGCACGACCAGCTCGTGAACGCGGCACTCATCGTCAACGCGGGAGCCGCGAAGGGCCTCGGCGCCGATGGGCAGACCCTCGGCGTGCAGACGGCGATCGGGGAGTCCTCCTTGGTGAACATCAACTACGGGGACGGTGCTATCAACCCGGACGGGTCGGTCGCTGACTCGATCGGCCTGTTCCAGCAGCAGTCGAGCTGGGGCACCGTCGAGCAGCGCATGGACCCGACGACCTCGGCCGGCTTCTTCTACGACCGCCTCGTAGCCGTCGAGGGCTGGCAGTCGATGGAGCCCTCCATCGCGATCAACAAGGTCCAGCGCAACGCCGACCCGAACCACTACACGAAGTACCGCGCCGACGCCGTAGCGATCATGACCTACCTCAACAGCCTCGGCAGCAGCACGACCGCACCCACGACGTCGGCGGCGCCGGTGAGTGCCCCGTCGACGCCGATCGGCACTGCGCCCGCCTCCCCGGCGCCGGTCGGTGGATGCGTCGCCGTGTCCGGCGATGCGCAGGCTCTCGCAGCGAACCTCGTCGCGGCGATGGACGCAGGCAACCTGACCCTTCTCGAGGACCGGTACGCGCAGCAGATCCGCGACATGGCCGCGGGCACCCCGAAGGAGAACTGCGCGATCGACGTCCGCATTCTCCAGATCATCACGATCGCCCTGAACACGTTCGGGAAGATCGGCGTCTCCGACCTCAACCGCCAGTGCACGGGCTCGCTCCTGGGCGCCGGCACGGGTTCCTCGCACTGGATGAACGGCGGCGGCAACGCCGTGGACTTCTACAGCTTCGCCGGCACCGCCACGACCGGCTGCGACCCCAACGCCCTCCAGCTCCTTGACGTCCTGGACCCGCAGGTGCCGCAGGGCTCGCGTGCGGGCCAGATCCAGTGCCGGTCGAGCACCTATCAGCACATCACCCAGTTCGGTGACACCCCGAACCACCTGCACTTCGACGTCGCCTACGCCGACGGCCCCCTCACCACCGGATAACCGGACCCTTTCGACGTCGCGACCGCGGCGCCGATCACCCCGCACCACCCAACACAGAAAACGGAGCACACCATGTCTGCACTGCTCGCAGCAACGACCGACATCCTCACCACCGCGGGCGCGCTCGGCGCGGTCGTGCCGGACCCGGGCCCCGGCGGCATGCCCCCCGGATTCGAGGCCTTCACCACAGTCATGGGCTGGGCCAAGTGGGTCGGCCTCGGCGTCGCCGTCGTCGGCCTCATCATCCTCGGCGTCACCATGACCGTCTCCGCCCGCCGCGGCGAGGGCGGCGAAATCGGCGGCTGGCTCGGCCGGCTCCTCGTGGGTGTGATCGTCATCTCCGCCGCGTTCACGATCGTCGGGTTCCTGATGGGCGCGTAGCGTCCCCGGGAAACCGACACCACCAACAGAAAGGCAAGGGACGTCATGAACGACTCCGAACCGCGTAACCCGTTCACCAAGAAGGGCTTCATCGTCGGAGCCGTCATCGTCGGCGCACTCGCCCTCTCGGCCATCGTGCTCGGCGTGACGTCCCTCGGGACCGGGGGAGGCGGCACCACGACCGCCGCCCCCCGGCCCCCCACCCCGCGATCGCCCC
>NZ_PSUV01000033.1:0-20843 GCF_002931985.1 Rathayibacter sp. AY1H2
CGCCCGCCCCTAGAAATCGGAGAACACACCACATGACAACGACGTCAGCGACGTCGACGCGCGGTGGAGCGCGCGTCCACGTCCAGCGCTTCGGCACCTTCCTCTCGGGAATGGTCATGCCGAACATCGCGGCCTTCATCGCCTGGGGCTTCATCACGGCCCTCTTCATCCAGACCGGATGGCTCCCGCTCCTCGGCATCGACGCCACCTGGGTCCAGCAGTTCGGCGGCTGGAGCACGGATCCCGACGTCGTCAATACCGGCCTCGTCGCCCCGATGATCACCTACCTCCTCCCGCTCCTCATCGCGAACACCGGCGGCCGCATGGTCTACGGCGCCCGCGGAGGCGTGGTCGGCACCATCGCGACCATGGGCGTCATCGTCGGCGCCGGCATCCCGATGTTCATCGGCGCCATGATCATGGGCCCGCTGTCGGCGTGGCTCATGAAGAAGGTCGACTCGATCTGGGACGGCAAGATCAAGCCCGGCTTCGAGATGCTGGTCAACAACTTCTCCGCCGGAATCCTCGGCCTCCTGCTCGCGCTCCTCGCCTTCGCGGGCGTCGCGCCGCTCGTGGTCGGCCTCTCGACCGCCCTCGGCGCGGGCGTGGAGTTCCTGGTCAACGCGGGTCTGCTCCCGCTGACCTCGCTCTTCATCGAGCCGGCGAAGATCCTCTTCCTGAACAACGCCATCAACCACGGCATCCTCACGCCGCTGGGCGTGCAGCAGGCGGAGGAGGCGGGCAAGTCCTACCTCTTCCTCCTCGAGGCCAACCCCGGCCCCGGCATGGGCGTGCTCCTGGCCTTCGCGTTCTTCGGCGTCGGCGCGGCCCGCGCCTCGGCTCCCGGCGCGGCGATCATCCACTTCATCGGCGGCATCCACGAGATCTACTTCCCGTACGTGCTGATGAAGCCGGCGCTGCTCGCGGCCGTCATCCTCGGCGGTGCGACCGGTGTCGCGACGAACGTCGCGTTCAACTCCGGCCTCCGCGCCCCCGCCTCGCCCGGCTCGATCATCGCGGTGCTCCTGCAGACCGCGAACGACAGCTTCCTCGGCGTCATCCTCTCGGTGATCCTCGCGACCGCCGTGTCGTTCCTGGTGGCCTCGGTCATCATCCGGTCCGGCCGCAAGCGCGACCTGGCCGCGGAGCAGGAGGGCGACGACAAGCTCGCCGCCGCCGTCGCCGCCAACGAGGCGAACAAGGGCAAGGAGAGCGCCGTCGGCTCGCTCATCAACGCCCGCGGCGCCAACGCTCCGCAGGACTCGGCCGGCGCCTCGACCGCGGGGGCCACGGCCACCGCGACCCAGGTCCGGAACATCGTCTTCGCCTGCGACGCCGGCATGGGCTCGTCCGCGATGGGCGCCTCGGTGCTGCGGAACAAGATGAAGAAGGCGGGCTTCGAGGACGTCACGGTCACCAACAAGGCGATCGCCGCTCTCGAGGACGACGTGGACCTGGTCATCACCCAGGCCGAGCTCACGGAGCGCGCCCGCCAGCGCACCCCGGGCGCGATCCACGTCTCCGTGGACAACTTCATGAACAGCCCGAAGTACGACGAGGTCGTCTCGCTGGTCGCGGAGCAGCACGGCAAGTAGTACGCCAACCATTCGGAGGGAACCCGTAGGGTGCGACAGGGCGGACACGCTCCGCTCGCCCCTGCGGGTTCCCTCGCTGTCAGCACCTCCACGGAAGGACGCACCCCATGAGCGACGTGCTCACCATCGGACAGATCGACGCCTCCGGCACCGCCACCACGAAGGAGGCCGCCATCAAGGAGGCCGCCGACATGCTGGTCGGCGTCGGCGCGGTCACCCCCGCCTACTACGAGGCCATGCTCGCCCGCGAGGCGACCGTCTCGACCTACATGGGCAACCTGCTCGCCATCCCGCACGGCACCAACGACGCGAAGGACGAGATCCGCTCCTCCGCCCTCTCGTTCGTGCGCTATGCGCAGCCGATCGACTGGGACGGCAACGAGGTGCGCTTCGTCGTCGGCATCGCCGGCGTCGACAACGAGCACCTCGAGATCCTCTCCAAGATCGCGATCATCTTCTCGGAGGAGGACGAGGTGCAGAAGCTCCTCGACGCCCCGGACGCGCAGTCGCTCTACAGCCTGCTGGGCGAGGTCAACTCCTGATGCCCACCGCCGTCCACTTCGGCGCCGGCAACATCGGCCGCGGCTTCGTCGGCCTGATCCTGCACGGCGCCGGCTACGAGCTCGTCTTCGCCGACGTCAACTCCGAGCTGATCGGCCGCCTCGGCGCTGCCGACAGCTACGAGGTGCACGAGGTGGGGGAGGAGGCGGCCACGCACGTCGTCGACCGCTTCCGCGCGATCGACTCGGCCGCCGACGAGGAGGCGCTCGTCCGCGAGATCGCCGCCGCCGACATCGTCACCACGGCCGTCGGCCCGAACATCCTGCGCTTCGTCGCCCCCGTGATCGCGAAGGGCCTCGCGGCCCGCGACGAGTCGGCGCCGCGGCTGGCGGTCATGGCCTGCGAGAACGCGATCAACGCCACGCGCCTCCTGCAGACCGAGGTCGCCGCGAACCTCGGCGCGGACGAGTGGGAGCGCCTGCGCACCCGCGCCGTCTTCGCCGACACCGCGGTGGACCGCATCGTCCCGAACCAGGACCCGGGCCAGGGCCTGGACGTGACGGTGGAGAGCTTCTTCGAGTGGGTCGTCGACCGCACTCCGTTCGAGGGCACCGAGCCGGAGATCCCGGGCGCGACCTGGGTCGACGACCTCGAGCCCTTCATCGAGCGGAAGCTCTTCACGGTGAACACCGGCCACGCGACGGCCGCCTACACCGGCTTCGCGGCCGGAGCGCACAAGCTCTCCGACGCGCTGGCGATGCCCGAGGTGCACGACGCGGTCAAGGCCGCGCTCGAGGACACCAAGGCGCTCATCGTGGCCAAGCACGGCTTCAGCGACGAGGAGCAGCAGGCCTACCTCGAGAAGACGCTGAAGCGCTTCGCCAACCCGTACCTGACCGACACGGTCGACCGGGTGGGACGCCAGCCGCTGCGGAAGCTGTCGCGGCACGAGCGCTTCATCGGACCGGCGGCCGAGCTCGCCGAGCGCGGGCGCACGCCGGAGGGCCTTCTCACCGCGATCGGCGCCGCGCTGCGCTTCGACGTGCCCGAGGACCCCCAGAGCGTGGAGCTCCACGAGAAGCTGGCCGCGCTCACCCCGGAGGAGTTCGTGGCGGAGGTCACCGGCCTCACGGCCGAGCATCCGCTCTTCGACCGGGTCGTGGCGGTCGTCCGCGGCTAGTCCCGTGGCCGCACGGCGGTGAACGACGACGAGGTCCTCTGCTTCCCGCGGGGGACCTCGTCGTCGTCTGCGGCGGCTCGGGCGGAGCGCTAGAACAGCCGCCAGCGGGTGAGCGGCCAGGCCACGGCGAAGACGCGTCCGGTGACCCTGTCGATCGGCACGGTCTTCACGCACGTGTCGATCGGCCCGCCGGCGCCGCGGCACTCGCCGAGCGAGTCGTTGGAGTTCGACCGGTGGTCGCCCAGGACGAAGAGGGAGCCCTCGGGGACGGTGTACTCGTCGAAGCAGCGGAGGGACGCGGGGCTCGTCGTGCAGTCGAGGGTCCCGGGGGTGAAGGGGAAGTCCTCGAACACGTAGGACTCGTCCAGCGGCTTCCCGTCGACCAGCACGTGCCCCTCGGCGTCGCAGCAGGAGACGGTGTGGCCGCCCTCGGCGATCAGCCTCTTGACGAGGAACTCCTCGTGGGAGGGGCCGATGCTGGTGACGTCGCCGAAGGTCTTCACGATCTCGGAGAGGGGGCTGCCGGCCTCGTCGCTCGCGCCCCAGTCGGCGTCGCGCGAGAAGACGACGATCTGCCCCTCCTCCGGCCCGCCCTGGAGGGCGAGGGTGCGGTCGACCAGGATGCGGTCGCCGAAGAACCCGCCGCCCTGGAGGGTGTTCTCCATCGAGCCGGTCGGCACCGTGTACACCTTCACGAAGAAGGTCTGCACCAGGGCGATGACCGCGATCGCCGCCAGGATCGTCACCACCGGGTGCGAGTACCAGCTCCGCCTCGCGGTCGCTGACCTCGTCGTGCGCGCCATGTGCTCTCCCTCCGGCTCGACGGAGCCAGCCTAGGCGGCGGCGGACGCGGGGCCCGGCAGGGGGCGCGCGTCGGGCGCGGAGGCGGAGGAGGGGGCGACACGCCCGAGGTGGCGGAACGGCCGCGATTCGCGTAGCATCGACCCTTGGTGTTTTGCGCGTGCTCCGGCATGCCCGCGAACCCCGATCCGGGCTCTCGCCCGGTGGTGGATCGTCGCGGAAACATTCGCACGACCAGTACACACACTACTTCCGAACGACAGTGAGGCTATGGCCAAAAAAGACGGTGTCATCGAAATCGAAGGTGCGGTTGTCGAGGCGCTCCCCAACGCGATGTTCCGCGTGGAGCTGACCAACGGACACAAAGTTCTCGCCCATATCTCGGGCAAGATGCGTCAGCACTACATCCGGATCCTTCCCGAGGACCGGGTGATCGTGGAGCTGAGCCCCTACGACCTGACCCGCGGCCGGATCGTCTACCGCTACAAGTAGACGTTCGCTCCGCTGACGTTCGCGACGTGCGTGTCCTGTAAGGAACGGCCCCGGCATCCGCCGGGAGCACGACGCCAGCGAAAACAAGGACAAGAACAATGAAGGTCAACCCCAGCGTCAAGCGCATCTGCGACCACTGCAAGATCATCCGCCGCCACGGCAACGTGATGGTCATCTGCAGCAGCAACCCCCGCCACAAGCAGCGCCAGGGCTAGTCCCGCTGCTTCCGCGAGGGAGCGCAGGGGCGGCGTGCCGCCCCATTGCACAACTGAACACACCCGCAGCACCAGAAATCGCGCAGCACCCCGGCGACCCCGGGGTGGACGGCGAGGACACCTTCGGTCGGAGGCCGAGGCACCGGTGCTGCTTCACACCTCCACTCACTCACAGGAGAAGCCACAATGGCACGTCTGGCAGGAGTAGACATCCCGCGCGAGAAGCGCGTGGAGGTCGCACTGACCTACATCTACGGTGTCGGCCGCACTCGCGCGCTCAAGACCCTGAGCGACACCGGGATCGACGGCAACATCCGCGTCAAGGACCTCAGCGACGACCAGCTCGTCTCGCTCCGCGACTACATCGAGGGCAACTACAAGGTGGAGGGCGACCTCCGCCGCGAGGTCGCCGCCGACATCCGCCGCAAGGTCGAGATCGGCTCGTACGAGGGCCTCCGCCACCGTCGCGGCCTCCCGGTCCGTGGACAGCGCACCAAGACGAACGCGCGCACCCGCAAGGGACCCAAGCGCACCGTCGCCGGCAAGAAGAAGGCCGGCCGCAAGTAACGCGGGCGACACGGACCTAGAGGAGATACAGAATTGGCTACCCCCAAGTCGGCCGCGCGCAAGCCGCGCCGCAAGGAGAAGAAGAACATCGCTGTGGGCCAGGCCCACATCAAGTCGACGTTCAACAACACCATCGTCTCGATCACCGACCCCTCCGGGGCCGTCATCAGCTGGGCCTCGTCCGGCGGAGTCGGCTTCAAGGGCTCGCGCAAGTCGACGCCGTTCGCCGCCCAGCTCGCCGCCGAGTCGGCCGCGCGCCAGGCTCAGGAGCACGGCATGAAGAAGGTGGACGTCTTCGTGAAGGGCCCCGGCTCGGGTCGTGAGACCGCGATCCGCTCGCTCCAGGCCGCAGGCCTCGAGGTCGGCTCGATCAACGACGTCACCCCGCAGGCGCACAACGGCTGCCGCCCGCCCAAGCGTCGTCGCGTCTAAGCAGCACTCGCAGCCGTCGGCCGGCCGCACGAACCGCCTCCGGGCGGGGAGTGCGGCCGGCCGGCGGATCGCGCATTTCTTTCACAACTCCACACCTCGCAAACGCACGTGTCATATAGCGGACACGTGATCGAAAGGAATCATCAGTGCTTATCGCACAGCGTCCGACGCTCACCGAGGAGAACATCTCGGAGTTCCGTTCCCGCTTCGTCATCGAGCCCCTCGAGCCCGGCTTCGGCTACACGCTCGGCAACTCGCTGCGTCGCACCCTGCTGTCCTCCATCCCCGGCGCCGCTGTCACCAGCATCCGGATCGACGGAGTCCTGCACGAGTTCACGACCGTCCCGGGCGTCCGCGAGGACGTCACCGAGATCATCCTGAACATCAAGGGACTCGTCGTCTCCTCCGAGCACGACGAGCCGATCACCGCCTACCTGCGCAAGCAGGGAGCCGGCCAGGTCACCGCCGCGGACATCTCGGCTCCGGCCGGTGTCGAGATCCACAACCCGGAGCTCGTCATCGCCACGCTGAACGACAAGGCGAAGTTCGAGCTCGAGCTCACGATCGAGCGCGGCCGCGGCTACGTCTCGGCGACCCAGAACCGCAGCGAGTTCTCCGAGGCCGGCCAGATCCCGGTCGACTCGATCTACTCGCCCGTGCTGAAGGTCACCTACCGCGTCGAGGCCACCCGTGCCGGCGAGCGCACCGACTTCGACCGCCTGGTCGTGGACGTGGAGACGAAGGCCGCGATCTCGCCGCGCGACGCCATCGCCTCCGCCGGACGCACGCTGACCGAGCTGTTCGGTCTCGCCCGCGAGCTGAACAACGCGGCCGAGGGCATCGAGATCGGCCCCGCGCCGGTCGACGCGGTCCTCTCGACCGAGCTGTCCATGCCCATCGAGGACCTCGACCTCTCGGTGCGCAGCTACAACTGCCTCAAGCGCGAGGGCATCAACAACGTCAATGAGCTCGTCGCCCTCTCGGAGACGCAGCTCATGAACATCCGCAACTTCGGTCAGAAGTCGGTGGATGAGGTCAAGGAGAAGCTGACGGAGCTCGGCCTGTCGCTCAAGGACTCGGTCCCCGGGTTCGACGGCGCCCACTTCTACAGCTACGACGACGAGAGCATCTAGGTCCTCCGCTCCGGAGCCCCGGCTCCTCGCGTCCGACCTGCTGACACCCCTTTAGTACTGGAGTAAACCCATGCCCAAGCCCACCAAGGGCCCCCGCCTCGGAGGCGGACCCGCACACGAGCGCCTGCTGCTGGCGAACCTGGCCGCGGCCCTGTTCACGCACAAGAGCATCAAGACGACCGAGACCAAGGCCAAGCGCCTTCGTCCCCTCGCCGAGCGCCTGGTGACCTTCGCCAAGCGCGGCGACCTGCACGCCCGCCGTCGCGTCCTCGCGACGATCGGCGACAAGTCGGTCGTCCACGAGCTCTTCACCGAGATCGCTCCGCTCGTCGCCGAGCGCGAGGGCGGCTACACCCGCATCACCAAGATCGGCCCCCGCAAGGGAGACAACGCGCCCATGGCCGTGATCGAGCTCGTCCTCGAGCCCGTCACGCCCAAGGCGAAGAAGTCGCGCACCGCCACGGCGCCCGTGTCCGCTCCGGTGGACGAGGCCCCCGCCGAGGAGACCACTGCCGAGGAGACCCCCGTCGAGGAGGCGCCCGTGCAGGACGCTCCCGTCGAGGACGCCGCGCAGGACGCTCCTGTCGAGGAGACCGGCGCGACCAAGTAGTCACGCCCCCTCTGCCGAGAGCCCTCCGTCCCCTCCGGGGCGGGGGGCTCTCGTCGTTCCACGGGGCCGAGTGGCGCGAATCGTCGCTTACGATGGCACGGCTGCGCTCGTCGGGTGCGGCCGCGTCACGACCGGCGCTCCCGGGGTCCGCCCCGACGATCCTCGGAGGACTCCTGTGCGACTGCCCTCCTCGGCTGCTGCGGCGCTCCTCGCCCTGGCACTCGCCGGCGGAGTGAGCGGCTGCGCCTCCGGCGAGGTGATCGACGTGCCGGAGTCGGCGGGTCTCGCGAGCACGCCTCCGGTACCGTCGGCCGCACCGACCGTGTCCTCCGTGCCCTCCGTGCCGTCGAGCGAGGGCGTGGACTGCGCGACCGCACTCCCCGCCTCCCTGGTCGAGCAGGAGGCCGGCTCGACGGCGGGCACCGTGTCGATCACCGCCGCGGGAGACACGTGCTCCTACGCCGTCGACGGCGGCGACCCGGTCGTCGTGCTGACGCTGCACCGCGGGCCCCTCGTCGAGACCTTCACCGGTGCGGGCGAGGCGCTCGGCGCCGTGCCGGTCTCGCTGGGCACGGCCGCCTACGCGGTGCAGGGCATCGCCTCCGCTCCCTCCGAGCTGGCCGTGCTCGCAGGCGGCGGGGAGGCGCGGATCGTCTCCTCGGTCGGCGAGCAGTCGACGCTGGTCGGCTAGGCGGTCTCGGCCCTGGCGGCCGTCGACGTCCCGCTCGCGGTCGCCTGAGCCGCGACCACGGCGCGCTCTAGACTCGTCTGATGCACCGCGTCCGCCTCGACCTGGCCTACGACGGCTCGCACTTCTCCGGGTGGGCCAAGCAGCCCGGCCTCCGCACCGTGCAGGGGGTGCTCGAGGAGTCGCTCGCCCTGGTGCTGCGCTCCGAGCAGCACCCGACCGTGACGGTCGCCGGGCGCACCGACGTCGGCGTGCACGCCAGCGCCCAGGTCGCCCACGTCGACCTCACCCCCGAGCAGTGGGGCCGCATCAGCACCGGCCGGCGCCGACCGGGGGAGGAGCCGTTCCCGCCCGCGTCGATCCTGGAGCGGCGGCTCCGCGGGATCCTCGGGCAGTACACCGACGTCTCGGTGCACCGGGTGACGGAGGCGCCGGAGGGGTTCGACGCGCGGTTCTCGGCGCGCTGGCGGCGGTACGAGTACCGGCTGGCCGACGCCTCCTCGATGCGCCACCCGCTCGACCGCACGTACACCACCTGGATCACTGACTCCCTCGACCTCGACGCGATGTCGGCCGCGGCCCGCTCGCTCCTGGGCCTGCACGACTACGCGTCGTTCTGCCGTGCCCGCGCAGGGGCCACCACCATCCGGAGCCTGCTCGACTTCACCTGGGAGCGAGACGCCGACGGAGTCCTGCACGCCCACCTGCGCGCGGACGCCTTCTGCCACAGCATGGTGCGGGCCCTCGTGGGGGCGTGCGTCGCGGTCGGCGCCGGGAAGCTCGAGGCGGGGGCGGTCCCGCTGCTCCGGGACGCCGCCAGACGGACCAACGCGTTCGCGGTGATGCCGGCCCGCGGCCTCATCCTCCGCGAGGTCGACTACCCCGAGGACGACGCACTCGCCGAGCGGGCCCTGCTCACCCGGGCGAAGCGCACCGTGCGGACCGAGGGGCCGGACCCGGAGGACTCGGAGTGAGGCGAGGGCGCGCGACCGCGCCCCGCGACCCGTGGCGGCTCGGGTCGCACCTCCCGCCGCCGGAGCCCCTGCCGCCACGATCCGTGCTTGGCCGCACGGGGGCTTTGCTGTAATGTCGACCCTTGGTGTTTTCGGCCGTGTGCCGAGCGCCCGAAGTTGAGCCCTCCACCGGATCGGTTCGGCCCCCTCGCGGGTCGAACGGCCACGGAGCGGGATCCACGAACACCTCACTCCGACCAGAAAGCAGCACTCACGTGACTCGCACTTTTTCTCCGAAGCCGGCTGACGTCCAGCACGACTGGATCGTCATCGACGCGTCCGACGTCGTGCTCGGCCGTCTCGCCACCCACGCCGCGGCGCTCCTGCGCGGCAAGCACAAGGCCACCTTCGCGCCGCACATGGACATGGGCGACTTCGTCATCATCGTCAACGCGGAGAAGGTCGCCCTCACCGGCCAGAAGCTCCTTCAGAAGAAGGCCTACCGCCACTCCGGCTACCCGGGCGGCCTCTCGGCCACCACGTACGCCGAGCTCCTCGAGAAGAACCCGGTCCGCGCCGTCGAGAAGGCCATCCGCGGCATGCTCCCCAAGAACTCCCTCGGCCGCGCCCAGCTGCGCAAGCTGAAGGTCTACACGGGATCCGAGCACCCCCACGCGGCCCAGCAGCCGCAGGCGTACGCCTTCACCCAGGTCGCCCAGTAGGCTCCGGCCCTCCCCGACATCCCAGACTTCGAAGACAAAGGATCACCTACACCGTGGCGAAGATCGCAGACCAGATCGACGTGGCTCCCGAGAGCTACTCCACCGAAAGCCCGGCCACCGAGGCGTCCACGACGCCCCGCGCCGTCCTCAACGTCTCCGGCGCAGCCGTGGGCCGACGCAAGCAGGCCATCGCCCGCGTGCGCCTCGTCCCCGGCAACGGCGGCATGACCGTCAACGCCCGCGAGTTCGCGGAGTACTTCCCCAACAAGCTGCACCAGCAGCTGATCACCGACCCCTTCAAGGTGCTCGACCTGATCGGCTCCTACGACGTGGTCGCCAAGATCACCGGCGGCGGCCCCTCCGGCCAGGCCGGCGCGCTGCGCCTCGCCATCGCCCGTGCCCTCAACGAGATCGACCGCGAGAACAACCGCGCGATCCTGAAGAAGGCGGGCTTCCTGACCCGCGACGCCCGCGTCATCGAGCGCAAGAAGGCCGGTCTCAAGAAGGCCCGCAAGGCGTCCCAGTTCTCGAAGCGCTAGTCGACGCGGCCTGACGGCCGCACGACCAGCAGCTCGAGAAGGGACTGCGCACCATGCCGCGCCTGTTCGGAACAGACGGCGTCCGTGGCCTCGCTAATCGCGAGGTCACGGCCGACCTGGCTCTCGGCCTCGCCCAGGCGGCCGCCCGTGTACTCGGAGCGGCCGCCCGGGCCGAGGGCCGTCGGCCCGTCGCCGTGCTCGCCCGCGACCCCCGCATCTCCGGTCAGTTCATCGGAGCCGCGGTCGCGGCGGGTCTCGCGAGCGCTGGAGTCGACGTGCTCGACGCCGGCGTCATCCCGACGCCCGCCACCGCCTACCTCATCGCCGACGAGAACGCCGACTTCGGCGTGATGATCTCGGCCTCGCACAACCCCGCCGCCGACAACGGCATCAAGTTCTTCGCCGCCGGCGGACGCAAACTCCCGGACGAGCTCGAGAACCGCATCGAAGCGGCCCTCGGAGTCCCCCCGCTCACGCCGACCGGAGCCGACGTCGGCCGCATCACCCGCTTCTCCGACGCGGAGGACCGTTACGTCCTTCACCTGCTCGGATCCCTCGAGGGCACCCGTCTCGACGGCCTGCACGTGGTCATCGACTGCGCGCACGGCGCCGCCGCCGGCATCTCGCCCCAAGTGTTCACCGACGCCGGAGCGACCGTCACCGTCATCGGCAACGACCCCGACGGCCTCAACATCAACGACGGAGTGGGCTCCACCCACCTCGACAACGTCGCCGACGCCGTCCGCGCGGCCGGCGCCGACATCGGCATCGCCCACGACGGCGACGCCGACCGCTGCCTCGCAGTGGACGCCCAGGGCCGCATCGTCGACGGCGACCAGATCATGGCGATCCTCGCGACAGCCATGGCCCGCCGCGGCGCCCTCCGCGACGACGTCCTCGTGGCCACCGTCATGAGCAACCTCGGCCTCAAGCTCGCCATGCGCGCCGCCGGCATCCGCGTCATCGAGACCGCGGTCGGCGACCGCTACGTCCTCGAGGCGATGAACGACGGCGGCTACTCGCTCGGCGGGGAGCAGTCCGGCCACGTCATCATGAGCCGCTACGCCACCACCGGCGACGGCGTGCTCACCGGCCTCCAGCTCGCGGCCGAGATGGCCCGGACCGGACGCACGATCGCCGACCTGGCCGCCGTCATGTCCGTCTTCCCGCAGACCCTCCTCAACGTGCGCGGCGTCGACCGCGAGGGCGTCCGCGACGACGAGGTCATCGCCTCCGCCGTCGCCGACGCCACCGCCGAGCTCGGCAGCGACGGCCGTGTGCTCCTGCGCCCCTCCGGCACGGAGCCGATGGTGCGCGTCATGGTCGAGGCGAAGACGCAGGAGACGGCCGACCGCCTCGCCGAATCGCTCGCCGCGGTCGTGCTCGAGCGGCTGCGCTCTTAAGGAGCCGCTCCCTGCGCGGCTCCTCGCGGTCGGCCTGGAGAGGTGGTCGCGATGGGTGGAGCGGGGTGCGTTCGCCGCGCGGGAATCGCTTGGCACGCGATTCCCACGACGGCTCGTGGGTTGGGCCGCTCCCTGCGCGGCTCCTCGCGGTCGGCCTGGAGAGGTGGTCGCGATGGGTGGAGCGGGGTGCGATCGCCGCGCGGGAATCGCTCGGCACGCGATTCCCACGACGGCTCGTGGGTTGGGCCGCTCCCTGCGCGGCTCCTCGCGGTCGGCTTGGGGAGGTGGTCGCGATGGGTGGAGCGGGGTGCGTTCGCCGCGGGTGAATCGCTTGGCACGCGGCTGTGTTCGTTGCGGGGCCGCTCCCTGCGCGGCCCCTCGCGGTCGGATTCGCGAGGTGGTTGCGATGGGTGGAGCGGGGCGCGTTCGCCGCGGGTGAATCGCTTGGCACGCGATTCCCACGACGGCTGTGTTCGTTGAGGGGCCGCTCCCTGCGCGGCCCCTCGCGGTCGGCTTCGCGAGGTGGTTGCGATGGGTGGAGCGGGGCGCGTTCGCCGCGGGTGAATCGCTTGGCACGCGATTCCCACGACGGCTGTGTTCGTTGCGGGGCCGCTCCCTGCGCGGCCCCTCGCGGTCGGATTCGCGAGGTGGTTGCGATGGGTGGAGCGGGGTGCGTTCGCCGCGGGTGAATCGCTTGGCACGCGATTCCCACGACGGCGGTGTTCGTTGAGGGGCCGCTCCCTGCGCGGCCCTTCGCGGTCGGCTTGTGGAGGTGGTCGCGCTGGGTTGAGCGGGTCGCGGTCGCCGCGCGGGAATCGCTTGGCACGCGATTCACGCGGACGGCTGTGTTCGTTGCGGGGCCGCTCCCTGCGCGGCTCCTCGCGGTCGGCTTGTGGAGGTGGTCGCGCTGGGTGGAGCGGGTTGCGGCCGCCGCGCGTGAATCGCTTGGCACGCGATTCCCGCCGACGGCTCGCGGGTGGTCCCGAGCCTGCACCGATCCTGCGGTGGAGGGGTTCGAGGAGGTCGGTGGCTGCGCGGTGCGCGCGGCGGCGAACAGCGACCGGGGGCGCGGTCAGATCTTGCGGAGGAGGACCGAGGAGACCGTGTGATCGGCCTGCTTGCGGAGGACCAGGCTCGCGCGGGAGCGGGTGGGGCGCACGTTCTGCAGCAGGTTCGGCTCGTTGATCGCGGCCCAGATGCTCCGCGCGCGCTCACGGGCCTCGTCCGGACTGAGCGCCGCGTAGCGGTGGAAGTAGGAGTTCGGATTCGCGAACGCGCCCTGCTGCAGGGTGAGGAAGCGCTCCTCGTACCAGCGCGCGATGTCGCTGGTCCGGGCGTCGACGTAGACGGTGAAGTCGAACAGGTCGCTGACCGCCAGGCCGTGACCGGGCACCGGCGGCTGCAGCACGTTCAGGCCCTCGACGATCAGCACGTCCGGCCGCCGCACGACGATCTCGGCGTCGGGGACGATGTCGTAGGAGAGGTGCGAGTAGAACGGCGCGCGCACCTCCGCGGCCCCGCCCTTCACCTCCGAGACGAAGCGCAGCAGCGCCCGCCGGTCGTACGACTCGGGGAAGCCCTTGCGGCTCATCAGACCGCGGCGCTCCAGCTCGCGGTTGGGCAGCAGGAAGCCGTCGGTGGTCACCAGCTCGACGCGGGGCGTGTCCTCCCAGCGGGCGAGCAGCTCCCGCAGCAGGCGCGCGATCGTCGACTTGCCCACCGCGACCGACCCCGCGACGCCGATCACGAACGGAGTCGGCTGCGCGCGCTCCCCGAGGAACGTGCTCGTCGCGCGGTGCAGGTGCCGCGCGCCACCGGCGTACAGGCTCAGCAGGCGCGAGAGCGGCAGGTAGACCTCCGCGACCTCGGAGAGGCTCAGCCGGTCGCCCAGCCCCCGCAGCTGCACGACCTCGGTCTCCG
Source organism: Rathayibacter sp. AY1H2 (assembly GCF_002931985.1). Classification (NCBI taxonomy): domain Bacteria; kingdom Bacillati; phylum Actinomycetota; class Actinomycetes; order Micrococcales; family Microbacteriaceae; genus Rathayibacter; species Rathayibacter sp. AY1H2. Next base: position 13,752 of record NZ_PSUV01000033.1, read on the forward strand.
TTAGCGGCAGCTCCGTGGTGCGGGCGAGCTCGGCCCAGTCGGAGCGGACGATCTCGACGAAGGGGGAGGGGTGCGCGTCGCGTGCGGGATCGCGAGGAGACGACGGCATGGGGACCGATCCTAGCGTCCGCCCCGCCGGGTGCCCGACGCCGCGGGAGGCGCCTCCGCGCCGCTTAGAATCGAGCGCATGTGTGGAATCGTTGGATACGTCGGTGAGCGCGACAGCCTGGCCGTGCTGCTCGGGGGCCTGAAGCGTCTGGAGTACCGCGGCTACGACTCGGCCGGCGTGGCCGTGATCGACGCCGACGGGCAGCTCGACAGCCGCAAGCGCTCGGGCAAGCTCAGCGTCCTCGTCGACGACCTCGAAGCGCACCCGCTGGCCGAGGGCACCACGGGCATCGGCCACACCCGCTGGGCGACGCACGGCGGCCCGACCGACCGCAACGCCCACCCCCACCTCGCGGACGAGGGCAGGCTCGCCGTCATCCACAACGGCATCATCGAGAACTTCCAGCCGCTCAAGGAGCAGCTGCTCGCCGAGGGCGCTGTCTTCGAGAGCGAGACCGACACCGAGGTCGCCGCGCACCTGATCGCCCGCGAGTACCGCCGCACCGGCGACCTCGTGCTCGCCTTCCAGGCCGTCGTCGCGCACCTCGAGGGCGCGTTCACCCTGCTCGCCCTGCACCAGGACCAGCCCGGCGTGGTCGTCGGCGCGCGCCGCAACTCGCCGCTCGTGATCGGCCTGGGCGACGGGGAGAACTTCCTCGGCTCCGACGTCGCGGCGTTCGTCGAGTTCACCCGCCGCGCGGTCGCCATCGGCCAGGACCAGATCGTCACGATCACCCCGGAGCTCGTCACGGTGACCGACTTCTTCGGCAACCCCGTCGAGACCGAGCCGTTCGAGATCGCCTGGGACGCGTCGGCGTCCGAGAAGGGCGGCTGGTCGAGCTTCATGGCGAAGGAGATCACCGAGGGCCCCGAGGCCGTCGCGAACACGCTCCGCGGCCGCATCCACGAGGGCGCGATCACGCTGCCCGAGCTCGACGCGCTCGGTCCGGTGCTGACGGAGATCGACCGCATCACGATCATCGCCTGCGGCACGGCCGCCTACTCGGGCATGGTCGCCAAGTACGCGATCGAGAAATGGGCGCGCGTCCCCGTCGAGGTCGAGCTCAGCCACGAGTTCCGCTACCGCGACCCGGTGCTCACCCCGCGCACCCTCGTCGTCTCGATCAGCCAGTCCGGTGAGACGATGGACACGCTGATGGCGGTCAAGTACGCCCGCGAGCACGGCGCCAAGACGCTCTCGGTCTGCAACACCCAGGGCGCGACGATCCCACGCGAGTCGGACGCCGTGCTCTACACGCACGCGGGCCCGGAGGTGGCGGTCGCCTCGACCAAGGCCTTCGTCGCCCAGATCGCGGCGCTCTACCTCTTCGGGCTGCACCTGGCCGCGGTGCGCGGTGCCGCCTCCACCGAGCTCGTCGCCTCGCAGGCGGCCCAGCTCGCCGCGATCCCGGAGAAGCTCTCCCGCGTGCTCGACGCCTCCGACGACATCGCCCAGCTGGCCGGCTGGATGGCCGACACCCGGGCGGTGCTGTTCCTCGGCCGCCACGTCGGCTACCCGGTGGCGCTCGAGGGTGCGCTGAAGCTCAAGGAGCTCGCCTACATCCACGCCGAGGGCTTCGCGGCGGGCGAGCTCAAGCACGGCCCGATCGCACTGATCGAGCCGGGCCAGGTCGTCTTCGTGATCGTGCCGAGCCCGAGCGAGTCGTACGAGCTGCAGCGCAAGGTGATCTCGAACATCCAGGAGATCAAGGCCCGCGGCGCCCGCGTCATCGCGATCGCGGAGCAGGGCGATACGGCCGCGATCCAGATCGCCGACGAGGTCGTGCCGATCCCGCTCGCCGACCCGCTGTTCGAGCCGCTGCTCGCCGTCACCCCGCTGCAGATGTTCGCGATGGAGCTCGCCGCCGCCAAGGGCCTCGACGTCGACCAGCCGCGCAATCTCGCCAAGTCGGTCACGGTCGAGTGATCGAGCCGTGATCGTGGGGATCGGGGTGGACGTCGTGGACCTCGCGCGCTTCGAGCGCTCGCTGACGCGCACGCCCCGGCTCCGCGACCGGCTGTTCGCCGAGAGCGAACGCTCGCTCCCTGTCGCCTCGCTGGCGGGCCGCTTCGCCGCCAAGGAGGCGCTGATCAAGGCGCTCGGCGACTCCGTGGGCGCCCGCTGGCACGACATGGTCGTCGAGCGGGACGAGCACGGGAATCCGTCCTTCGCGCTGCACGGCCCGGCCCGGGCGGCCGCGGAGGCGCGGGGGATCACGCGCGTGCACCTCTCGATGACGCACGACGCGGGCGTGGCCTGCGCGTTCGTGGTGGCCGAGTCGTGAGCGTCCCCGCGTCGTACCGCGAGGCGGTGATCGACGTCGACGCGATGGCGGCGAACGCCGCGCGTCTGCGCGAGCTCACCGGTGCCCGACGGCTCATGGCCGTCGTCAAGGCCAACGGCTACGGGCACGGCGCCCTGGCCGCGGCGCAGGCGGCGCTCGACGGCGGCGCGGACGCCCTCGGCACCGCGGAGCTGCGGGAGGCCGTGGCCCTGCGCGAGGCAGGCGTCGTCGCTCCGATCCTCTGCTGGCTGCACGACCCCGGCGAGGACTTCGACGCGGCGCTCGAGCACTCGATCGACGTCGCCGTCTCCTCCGTCGACCAGCTCGACACGCTCGCGCAGTCGGCGGAGGACCGCGGCGTGCGCGCGGCCGTGCAGCTCAAGGTCGACACGGGCCTCAGTCGCAACGGCGCCGCGGAGGAGGAGTGGCCGCACCTGGCGGAGGCGCTCGCCCGTCACAGCGCTCGCGGCACCGTCCACCTCACCGGGCTGTTCTCGCACCTGTCCAACACCTCGCGCGAGGACGACCTCGCCCAGCTCGCGCTCCTCCGCCGCGCCGAGGCCGTGCTGGCGGCGCACGGGGTGCAGGCGCCGGTCCTGCACCTCGCGGCGACGGCGGCGGCGCTGCGCCTCCCGGAGGCCCGCCTCGACATGGTGCGCAGCGGCATCGCCCTCTACGGACTCTCGCCGTTCGAGGACGAGACCTCGCTCCAGCTCGGGCTCGTCCCGGCGATGACGCTGCAGGGCCGCGTCGCCGGCGTCCGCCGGGTGCCCCACGGGACCGGCGTGAGCTACGACTACACCTGGCGGGCCGAGGGCGGGACGACCCTCGCGCTCGTGCCGTTCGGCTACGCGGACGGCATCCCGCGGAGCGCCTCCGGCGTCGCGGAGGTCTCGATCGGCGGCCGCCGCCACCGGATCGCCGGGCGGGTCGCGATGGACCAGTTCGTCGTCGACGTGGGGGATGCGAGCGTCGCGACGGGCGACCCGGTGACGCTCTGGGGCGACCCGACGACCGGCGTCCCCTCGGTGGACGAGTGGGCGCGGTGGTGCGGCACCATCAACTACGAGCTGGTCACCCGGCTCGGGCCGCGGGTCCAGCGGCGGCTGCTGAGCGCGGCGGACGGCCGTGCCTGAGCGCTCCTGGTTCGCGGACCGCGTCGTCGAGGTCGCCGATCCGGAGGCCATGGCGGAGCTCGGCCGCGAGCTCGGCCGAGTGCTGCGCGCCGGCGACCTGCTGGTGCTGACCGGGCCGCTCGGCGCGGGCAAGACGACCTTCACGCGCGGGCTCGGCGAGGGCCTCGACGTGCGGGGTCCCGTGACGAGCCCCACCTTCGTGATCGCGCGGACGCACCCGCCGCTGCACGACGGGCCGCCGCTCGTGCACGTCGACGCCTACCGCGTGGGCTCGCCGGTCGAGCTCGACGACCTCGACCTCGATCCGGCGCGCTCGGTGGTCGTCGTGGAGTGGGGCGCCGGGATGCTGGACGGCGTCGCGGAGTCCTGGCTCGACGTGGTCATCGAGCGGCCGACCGCCGGCTCCGACGCCGAGGAGGGCGAGGAGCCGATCGAGCCGCGGACCGTCCGCTTCCGCGGCACCGGCTGGAGCTGAGCCCGCGGGTACCCTGGACGCGTGCTCCTCGCGATCGACACCTCCTCCGGAACCTCCGTCGCCGTCGTCGACTCCGCGGGCGCCGTGCGCTCGGAGCGCACCGAGACCGACACCATGCGCCACGCGGAGGTGGTCGGCCGGCTGATCCAGGAGGCGCTCGAGGCGGCCGACGTGGCTCCCGGGGGCATCGAGGCGGTCGCCGTGGGCATGGGCCCCGGCCCCTTCACCGGCCTCCGGGTCGGGATCGCCGCCGCCCGGGCCTTCGCGCTCGGCCGCGGCGTCCCCACCCTCCCCGTGGTCTCGCACGACGCGATCGCTCTCGCCGCGCTGCGGCACGGGCGCGCCGCGGGCTTCCTCGTCGTCACCGACGCCCGTCGTCGCGAGCTGTACTGGAGCGCCTACGACGGGCTCGACGATCAGGGACTCCCCGTCCGCCTCGCCGGCCCGGGCCTGGACAAGCCGCCGGCCCTCCCGCATCCGGAGCTCCCGCGCCTGGAGGCCGAGTCGGTCTCCGCCGGCGAGCTCGGAGTCGTGGCCGCCCGCCTGCGCGCGGCCGGTCGGCCCGGTGCCGCGGACGAGCCCCTCTACCTCCGCTCGCCCGACGTCACGCTGTCCGCCGGCCCCAAGCGGGTGACCGCATGAGCGAGGCCGTGCTCCGCGACGCGCAGGCGGACGACCTCGACGCTGTCATGGCGATCGAGGAGTCCGAGTTCGCCGGCGACGCCTGGTCGCGCGGGATGATGGCGGAGGAGATCCGGAGCCGTCACACCCGGTACCTGGTCGCCGAGCAGGACGGCGAGGTGGTCGGCTACGCCGGGCTCCTCTGCCCCGTCGGCGCCCACGAGGGCGACGTGCAGACGATCGCGGTCGTCGCCCGGGTCCGCCGCACCGGCCTCGGCCGCCGACTGCTGCGCGCGCTCCTCGAGGCGGCCGGCGAACGCGGCGCCCGCGAGGTCTTCCTCGAGGTCCGCGCCGACAACCCCGCCGCGCAGACCCTCTACCGCTCGGAGGGCTTCGAGGAGATCGGCGTCCGCCCCGCCTACTACCAGCCCGACGGAGTGGACGCGATCGTGATGCGCCGGCCGCCGACCCCGACCCAGGAGACCCCGTGAGCACCGGACCCCTCGTCCTCGGCATCGAGACCAGCTGCGACGAGACGGGGATCGGCATCGTCCGCGGCACGACGCTTCTCTCGAACACCATCGCCTCCTCGATGGAGGAGCACGCCCGCTACGGCGGCGTCGTGCCCGAGGTGGCCGCCCGGGCGCACCTGGAGGCGCTCGAGCCCGCCCTGCACGCGGCGCTCTCCGAGGCCGGTGTCGCGCTCGGTGACCTGGACGCGATCGCGGTCACCAGCGGACCGGGACTCTCGGGCGCCCTCATGGTCGGCGTCGGAGCGGCGAAGGCGCTCGCCGTCTCGCTCGGCCTGCCGCTCTACGCCGTGAACCACCTCGTCGGCCACGTGGGAGCCGATGTCCTCCGTGCAGACGGCAGCGAGGGCAGCCCCGTCGAGGTGCCGACGATCGCGCTGCTGGTCTCGGGCGGGCACACCTCGCTCCTGCACGTGCGCGATCTGGTGTCGGACGTCGAGCTGCTCGGCGAGACCATCGACGACGCCGCCGGCGAGGCCTTCGACAAGGTGGCGCGAGTCCTGGGCCTGCCCTATCCGGGCGGACCGCAGATCGACCGGGTGGCGGCGGACGGGGACCCGAAGGCGATCCGCTTCCCCCGCGGGCTCAGCCTGCCGAAGGACCTCGAGCGCCACCGCTACGACTTCTCGTTCTCAGGGCTGAAGACCGCGGTCGCCCGCTGGGTCGAGAAGCGCCAGGACGCGGGGGAGGAGGTGCCCGTGGCCGACGTCGCGGCGAGCTTCCGCGAGGCGGTCGCCGACGTCCTGCTCACGAAGGCGCTCGCCGCCTGCCGCGACCGGGGCGTGCCGCGCCTCCTGCTCGGCGGCGGCGTGGTCGCCAACGCCCGGGTGCGCGCGCTGGCGGAGGAGCGGTGCGCGGCCGCGGGAGTGACCCTGCGGATCCCGGCGCTCTCGCTCTGCACCGACAACGGCGCGATGATCGCCGCACTGGCGGCGCAGCTGATCGAGGCGGGGCATCCGCCGTCGGGGCTCGGCTTCGGGGCCGACTCGACCCTCCCGGTCACCGAGATCCAGGTCCGCTGAGGCCTCTACCGGGCGGCGGCCGGGCCGCGCAAGCGCCGTCCAGCTTTTTGACAGGCGGATCGTGCCACTGCCACTCTTGGCCGCATCCGCTCGTTCCTGACCCTGGGGGATTCCATGACCACTCCGTACACGCCCGCGTCCGACCGCTACAACATCCTGGCGATCATCGGCTTCATCGCCTCGTTCTTCGTCTCCATCGTGGGCATCGTGCTGGGCTTCATCGCCCTGTCGCAGATCAAGCGCACGGGGGAGAAGGGCCGCGGCCTCGCCCTCGCCGCCGTCATCATCGGCTTCGTCGCGATCATCATCACCATCATCTCGTTCGTCGCGCTCTTCTCGATCGCGGCGACCATGCCCTCGACCGGGTACTGATCGACACGCCTCCGAGGCTCGGGGGCGCCCGCACCACCAGGAGGACACCGTGACCGACGACACCGCGCCCGGACCGCAGACCGGACCGGCTCCCGCGCCGTTCGCCCCTCCGCTCGGCGAGCCGTCGGCGGCCTACCCGCCGCCGACGGCCGCCGCCGATCCCTACCCCGGTCTCCCGCCCCGCCGCCCGCCGATGAATCCGCTCGCGGTCGCGGCTCTGGTGTGCGGACTGCTGGGGCTGGCGCCCGCCGCCATCGTCCTCGGCCACATCGGCTTCGCCCAGGCCCGGCGCTCCGGACAGCGCGGCCGCGGTCTCGCGGTCGTCGGCTTCGTGCTGGGCTACCTCGCGATCGTCCTCGCGGTGATCGCCTACCTCGCCTGGACGGCCTTCGTGGGCGACCTGCGCGACGGCGGGTACCTGCCCGCGTGAGCGGACGGAACCCCTCCGCCGCCGCCCGGGTGCTGGCTAGACTCGCGCCATGAGCGACGACAGCACCCGTCCCGGCCCCGGCTCCGACGAGCAGCACGGCTCCGTCCCGGTCC
>NZ_PSUV01000034.1:0-15732 GCF_002931985.1 Rathayibacter sp. AY1H2
CTCCGAGCGCGCCCCGGCCCCCGGTCCGCTCCCCGAGAGCGCCGTCGACGCCGTGCGCGCCGGGTACGCGTTCACCGGCCCGGCCCTCGAGCTCGGCGCCCTCGTCAACGGCGACGCGCGGATCGACGTGCCCGTCCGCATCCCGCTCGGCATGCTCAACCGGCACGGCCTCGTCGTCGGCGCGACCGGCACCGGCAAGACGAAGACGCTGCAGGTCCTCGCCGAGCAGCTCTCGGCCCACGGCGTCCCCGTCTTCGCCGCGGACATCAAGGGCGACCTCTCCGGCCTCGCCACTCCGGGCACCGCGACCGACGCGCTGCTCGCCCGCACCCGCGGCATCGGCCAGGACTGGCGGGCGGAGGCGGCCCCCGCCGAGTACTTCGCGCTCGGCGGCATCGGCACCGGCGTCCCCGTCCGCGCCACCGTGACGGGATTCGGCGCGCTGCTGCTCGCGAAGGTGCTCGGCCTCAACCACACGCAGGAGTCGAGCCTCGGTCTCGTCTTCCACTACGCCGAGAGCGCCGGTCTCCCGCTCGTCGACCTGTCCGACCTCCGCGCCGTGCTCACCTACCTCGTCGGCGACGAGGGCAAGGCGGAGCTCGCCGAGCTCGGCGGGCTGTCCAAGGCGACCGCCGGCGTGATCCTCCGCGAGCTGATCGCGTTCGCCGACCAGGGCGCCGACGTGTTCTTCGGCGAGCCCGAGATCGACACGGCCGAGTTCCTCCGCCTCGCCGCCGACGGGCGCGGCGTCGTCAGCCTCCTCGAGGTCCCCGGAGTCGCCGACCGACCGGCTCTGTTCTCCACCTTCCTGATGTGGCTGCTCGCCGACCTCTTCAACGACCTGCCGGAGGTCGGCGACCTCGACAAGCCGAAGCTGGTGTTCTTCTTCGACGAGGCGCACCTGCTCTTCCGCGACGCGTCGAAGGACTTCCTCGCCGCGATCACCCAGACCGTGCGCCTCATCCGCTCCAAGGGCGTCGGCATCGTCTTCGTCACGCAGACCCCGAAGGACGTGCCGGGCGACGTCCTCGCCCAGCTCGGCTCCCGCGTGCAGCACCAGCTCCGCGCGCACACGCCGGACGACGCCAAGGCCCTCCGCGCCACCGTCTCGACCTACCCCGAGAGCGACTACGACCTCGGCGAAGTCCTCCAGGCGCTCCCCATCGGCGAGGCGATCGTGACGGTCATGAACGAGCGCGGCGCCCCGACCCCGGTCGCCTGGACGCGTCTCCGCGCCCCGCTCGGCTCGATGAAGCCCACCCCCGAGGCCGACCGCGAGGCGAGCGTCCAGAGGTCCCCGCTCCTCGCGCGCTACGGCACGCCCCTCGACCGCGACTCCGCCCGCGAGATCCTCACCCGTCGGCTCGACGCCGCCGCCGACGCCGAGGAGGCCCGCGCCGCCGCCGAGCAGCAGGCCGCCGACGACGCCCGCCGCGCCAAGGAGGACGCGCGTCGCGCCAAGGAGGAGACCGTGGACGCCGCCCGCCGCGCGAAGGAGCGGGCCGCTGCCGAGCGCGCCGCCGACCAGGCCGCCGAGCGCTCCCGACGGCGCACGGCACCGACCTCCCGCGGGACCCGCACCGCCCGCCGCGACAAGACGGTCGTCGAGGAGGTGCTGGGCTCGAGCGCCGGCAGGACGCTGCTGCGCGAGGTGGTCCGCGGGATCTTCGGGACCGCCCGACGGCGCTGACGCGACCCGGGCCGCTCGGGGAGACGAGGCGCTAACGGGAGCGTGTTAGCGTCGGTAGCATGAGTGAGAGCGGGACGACGCGGGAGCGGATCCTCCGAGCGACGGTCGAGCTGCTGGCGGACGGCGGGCGGGACGCGGTGTCGACGCGGGCGATCAGCGCGGCGGCGGGGGTGCAGGCACCCACGATCTACCGGACGTTCGGCGACCTGCGCGGGCTGCTCGACTCGGCCGCGGCAGCCGGATTCGCCACGGCCCTCGCCGACTTCGAGCGGAGCGAGGCGCCGGCCGACCCGGTCGACGCGCTCCGCACCGCCTGGGATCACCACGTCGCCTTCGGACTCGCCGAACCGCACCTCTACGCGCTGATGTTCACCGCGCGGCCGGGGGAGGAGTCGGAGGCGGCGCGCCTGTCCCGCGGCGTCCTCCTCGACGCGGTCCGGGCCGTCGCCGAAGCCGGCCGCCTCACCGTCGACGTCGAGCGGGCCTCCCGCCTGCTCCAGTCGGCCGCGCTCGGCTGCACCCTCACGTTGACCGCCCTCGCCGACCCCGACGACGAGCTCTCGTCCCGCTCGCGCGAGTCCGTCCTCGCGGCGATCACCACGGCGGAGGCGGGCCCCACCGATCCCGCCGCCCGTGCGGTCGTCGTGCACGCCGTCGCCCTGCGGACGGCGCTGCCGCAGATCGAGCCCCTCAGCGCGGGGGAGCGGCTCCTGCTCGACGAATGGCTCGAGCGCATCGCCGACTGACGGTCGGCGTCGCCGGAGGGTCCGTATCGCCGCCCTGTCGTCCGCGTCGTCGTAATACGGATGGCGACGGGCACGATCCGGGACCGGCACCTACGGTCGGACCATGTCGCGATCCATAGCCGAACTCTTCTTCCGCCCCGTCTGCTCGGCCCCGCTCGTCGCCCGTCGTGGCGCGTTCTGCTCCGACTCCTGCGCGCGGACGAACCACCTCTACGGCTGATCCCGCGCCCGGCACGCGCCGGACGATCGGCGGCCCCTGCTCGGCGCGACGTCGTCGGCTGCAGCTGGGTGTGCCCCGCAGGGCGAACCCGGCGATGCGTGAGTGGGCCGCTCCGATCGACGCCTTCACCGGTCGACCGGGCTCCGACGATCGGCCGCACCGGTTAAACAAAACGGTGCCCGTGCTGGCGAGAGCAACGGACACCGTTCGCGGAGGATGGGGGATTCGAACCCCCGAGGGCTTTCACCCAACACGCTTTCCAAGCGTGCGCCATAGGCCACTAGGCGAATCCTCCTGGCACGACCTGAGCCGCGACTCATCGATACTAGCCGGTGTCGGAGGCTCCCGCTGACCACGACCCCGACACGACCCGCTCTCCTCGGCCGCCGTCGTCGGTTAGACTGTCACCCGGCTCCCCGCGTGGCGCCATCCAGGCCAACTCCCCCAGGGCGGAAACGCAGCAAGGGTAACCGGGCTCTGGCGGGTGCGCGGGGGGTCTTCTTCCGTTTACCGGCAGTTTCTTTCAAGGGCCGCTCGTCCGCAGGGCCGCCGGTCTGACGGGGCCGCCTGCTCCGCCGCCCGGCGTCCGCGCCACCGCACTGCCGGCTTGCACCGCTCGAGGAAGCTCCTCCACAGCAGCGCCGCATGCACGCCCTCCCATCCCTGGCCTCTACTCAGCCAGGCGGAGGGACCCCCTCGGTAGGCTGGATCCGATGGTTCAGAGCATCTACATCTCGTCCGCCGAAGGTCATTCGGGCAAGTCCACGGTCGCCCTCGGCGTCCTCGATGCGCTCAGCAGCCAGGTGCAGCGGGTCGGCGTCTTCCGCCCGATCGCCCGCTCCACCTCCGAGCCGGACTACGTGCTCGAGATGCTGCTCGGCCACTCCGACTCGGGCCTCGCCTACGAGGACTGCATCGGCGTCACCTACGAGGACGTCCACGCCGACGGCGAGGCGGCGCTCTCGCGGATCGTCGAGCGGTACAAGGGCGTCGAGGCCCGGTGCGACGCCGTCGTCATCCTCGGCTCCGACTACACGGACGTCGGCAGCCCCACCGAGCTCGGCTACAACGCCCGCATCGCCGCCAACCTCGGTGCCCCGGTCCTGCTCGTCCTCACCGGCCGGGACTCGTCCCGCAGCGAGCAGCTGGGCCAGGCTCCCGCGCGCACGCCGGAGGAGATGCGCCAGATCACGGAGCTCGCCTCGGTCGAGCTGCGCACGGCCCACGCGAGCCTCATCGGAGTGATCGCGAACCGCGCCGATCCCGACACCGCCGCCGACGCCGTCGCCGCGATCCGCGAGAGCATCCCCGCCACCGTCCCGGTCTGGGCGATCCGCGAGGATCCGTTCCTCGTCGCTCCGAGCCTGTCCCGCCTGGTCGAGGCGGTCGACGGCGTCGTCGTCGCGGGCGATCCGGAGCTGCTCGGCCGCGAGGCGCTCGGCGTGGTGATCGCCGGCATGTCGATGGTGAACGTCCTGCCGCGGCTCACCGAGGGCGGCGTCGTGATCGTCCCCGGCGACCGGCCCGAGGTCGTCCTCGCCGTGATCATGGCGTACGCCTCCGGCACGTTCCCCACGGTCACCGGCATCATCCTCAACGGCGGCTTCGAGCTGCCGGAGCCGATCGTCCGGCTGATCGTGGGCGTCGACAGCCGCGTGCCGATCGTGATGACCGAGCTCGGCACCTACGACACCGCCGTCCGCGTCACCGCGGCCCGCGGCCGCCTGGCGGCCGACTCCCCGCGCAAGCGCGACACCTCCCTCGCCCTCTTCCAGGAGGCGGTCGACGCGGTCGAGCTGCTCACCCTCCTCGACGTCGGCCGGTCCGAGGTCGTCACGCCGCTGATGTTCGAGTACGGGCTGATCGAGCGCGCGCGCATCGCCGACCGCCACATCGTCCTGCCCGAGGGCGGCGACGACCGGATCCTCCGTGCCGCCGCGACCGTGCTCAAGCGCGGCATCGCCCGGCTCACGATCCTCGGCGAGGAGGCCGAGATCCGCGCCCGTGCGGCGGGCCTCGGCCTCGACCTCGACGGCGCGCGCGTGCTGAGCACCCTCGACCCCGAGCACCGCGCGCGCTTCGCCGAGGAGTACGCCCGCATCCGCGCGCACAAGGGCATCACCTACGACCACGCCTACGACACCGTCACGGACGTCTCCTACTTCGGCACGATGATGGTGCAGCTCGGCCTGGCCGACGGGATGGTCTCGGGAGCCGCGCACACGACCGCGCACACCATCCGCCCCGGCTTCGAGATCATCAAGACGAGCCCGGGCGTCTCCGTCGTCTCGAGCGTGTTCCTGATGGCGCTCGCCGACCGCGTGCTGGTCTACGGCGACTGCGCGGTGAACCCCGACCCCACCGAGGCGCAGCTCGCCGACATCGCGATCTCGTCCGCCGAGACCGCCCAGCAGTTCGGGATCGACCCCCGCATCGCGATGCTCTCCTACTCCACCGGCGAGAGCGGAGCCGGCGCCGACGTCGAGAAGGTCCGCGCGGCGACGGCTCTGGTGCGCGAGCGCCGGCCCGACCTGCTCGTCGAGGGCCCGATCCAGTACGACGCGGCGGCCGACGCGGCGGTCGCGGCCTCGAAGATGCCCGGCTCCCAGGTCGCCGGGCGCGCGACGGTGTTCATCTTCCCCGACCTCAACACGGGCAACAACACCTACAAGGCCGTGCAGCGCTCGGCCGGCGCCGTCGCCATCGGACCGGTCCTCCAGGGTCTGCGCAAGCCGGTCAACGACCTCTCGCGCGGCGCGCTCGTGCAGGACATCGTCAACACCGTCGCGATCACGGCCATCCAGGCCGCCACCCAGGCCATCGTCCCGCCCACCGCCGCCATCCCCGTAGTGCGCTAGCGGCGACCCCGCCGCCGCCCCTCCCGACCCCGATCACCCCAGGAGTCCCCTCATGTCCGTCGTCCTCGTCGTCAACAGCGGATCGTCGTCGTTCAAGTACCAGCTCATCGAGATGACCACCGAGGAGACGCTCGCCAGCGGCCTCGTCGAGCGGATCGGCGAGGACATCGGCCGCACGAAGCACACCCGCGACGGGGAGTCGTTCGAGATCGAGGGGCCGATCCCCGACCACACCGCCGGCTTCGACGCGATGATCCGCGCGTTCGGCGAGCACGGCCCGAGCCTCGACGAGTTCCCTCCCGTCGCCGTGGGCCACCGCGTCGTGCACGGCGGCAAGCGCTTCTTCGAGCCCACCGTCGTCACCGACCTGGTCAAGATCAACATCGAGGACCTCGCCGACCTCGCCCCGCTGCACAACCCCGCGAACCTCGAGGGCATCGAGGCGGCGCAGAACGCCTTCCCGGACGTCCCGCACGTCGCCGTCTTCGACACCGCCTTCCACCACACGATCCCGGCCGAGGCGTCGACCTACGCGCTGCCCGCCGAACTCGCCGAGAAGCACCGCGTCCGCCGCTACGGCTTCCACGGCACCTCGCACAAGTTCGTCTCGGAGGCCGCCGCCGCCTACCTCGGCCGCCGCCGCTCCGACCTGAAGACGATCGTCCTGCACCTGGGCAACGGAGCGTCCGCCTGCGCCGTCGACGGCGGCGTCTCCGTCGAGACCTCGATGGGCATGACCCCGCTCGAGGGCCTGGTGATGGGTACCCGCTCCGGCGACCTCGACCCGGCCGTCGTCTTCCACCTGGCCCGCAAGGCGGGCCTCTCGATCGACGAGCTCGACACCCTCCTCAACCGCCGAAGCGGCCTCCTCGGCCTCACGGGTCGCGGCGACATGCGCGACGTCCAGGAGGCGGCCGAGGCCGGCGACGAGCGGGCCCGCGCCGGACTCGAGGTCTACTACCACCGCCTCCGCCACTACATCGGCGCCTTCTACGCCCAGCTGGGCCGCGTCGACGCCGTGGTGTTCACGGCCGGAGTCGGCGAGAACGTCGCCGCCGTCCGCGCCGGCGCCCTCCGCGGCCTCGAGGGCCTGGGCATCGAGCTCGACCCCGAGCGCAACACGTCCTCCGACCGCGGCGCCCGCCGCATCTCCACCGACGACTCCCGCGTCGCCGTCCTCGTCATCCCCACGAACGAGGAGCTGGAGATCGCCCGGCAGTCCTTATCGGTCGTGTAGCGGCGGAGCCGCGACACGACTCGAGGCCGGCTTCCAGGGGTGGTGGCTCCCGTGGAGCGGGTCCTGTCGGGCTGTCCTGAATCGCTCGCACGCGATTCCGGGTCGCGGCCCTCTTCCGAATACTCGGGCCCTGCTGCTGGTCGAGTAGCCGCGGGACGCGGCGTATCGAGTCCCACCGAGCGCGAGGGAGGAGATCTCGATGCGGCCGCTGTGCGGGCTGCTCCATCGGCAGGAGCCGGCTGAGGAGCCCCGGCTCAGGGCAGCAGGCGCGCGTCGCCCGCGTAGAGGTTGAAGCCGGAGCCGCGGCTGAAGCCGATCAGGGTGAGGCCGGAGTCGCGAGCCAGGTCCACCGCCAGCGACGACGGGGCACCGACCGCGGCGAGCAGGGGGATGCCGGCCATCACGGCCTTCTGCACCAGCTCGAACGAGGCGCGCCCCGACACCTGCAGCAGCGTCCCCCGCAACGGCAGCCGCCCCTCCCGGAGCCCCCAGCCGACCACCTTGTCCACGGCGTTGTGCCGCCCGACGTCCTCCCGGAGCACCAGCAGCGAGCCGTCCGCGTCGAACAGCCCGGCCGCGTGGACGCCGCCCGTCCGCTCGAACACCGCCTGCGCCTCGCGGAGCCGATCGGGGAGCGAGACCAGCAGCTCCCGCTCGACCCGCAGGTCGTCCTCCGCGACGCTCCACGCCGAGTCGGTGGCGACCGCCTCGAGTGACGCGAGCCCGCACACTCCGCACGAGCTCGTCGTGTACACCGACCGCTCGCGCTCGAGCAGCACGGCCTCCCGCCCGCCGCGAACGCTCGCGTCGACCACGTTGTACGTGTTCTCGCCCGGCCCGGAGCCGCTCGCGCAGTAGCGCATCGCCGCCAGCTGCTCCGACTCTGTGAGCACCCCCTCGGACACCAGGAATCCCGCGACCAGGTCGAAGTCGTCGCCGGGCGTGCGCATGGTCACGCTGAAGCGCCGTCCGCCGACGCGGATCTCGAGCGGCTCCTCGACGGCCAGGACGTCCTCGCGACGGCGGGGCGGATCGTCGGCGCGGACGGCGGTCAGGCGGGTGCGGGCGACACTGCGGCTCATGGGTCTCCTCAGGCGGTGGAGGTCATCCTCCCACCGGGAACCGGGAGCGATGCCGGGGTGCGGACGTACGATGCAGGAATGGTCGATGACGCCGAGCCCCGCGAGAGTCCGATCGACGAGAGCCGCCTCTCCGTCCGGTCGCCGAAGAGACGCGCCGTCGGGATCCCCGGCGTCGCCCACGCCCTCGAGATCTCGCTCAAGCAGATGGGCCCGGTGCGCAGCGCCGAGACGCTCCTGCGGGTGAACCAGAAGACCGGATTCGACTGCCCGGGCTGCGCCTGGCCGGAGGGCGACAAGCGCCACGTCGCCGAGTTCTGCGAGAACGGAGCGAAGGCGGTCGCCGAGGAGGCCACGCTCCGCACCGTCACATCGGCCTTCTTCGCCGCGCACCCCGTCGCGGAGCTGGAGGAGTGGGACGACTTCGCGCTCGGTCAGCAGGGCCGGCTCACGGAGCCGATGCTGCTCGAGGAGGGCGCGACGCACTACCGGCCCGTGGGCTGGGACGAGGCGCTCGACCTCGTGGCCGAGGAGCTGCGCGCCTGCGCGAGCCCCGACGAGGCGATCTTCTACACGTCCGGCCGGACCTCGAACGAATCGGCCTTCGTCTACCAGCTGATGGTCCGCGGCTTCGGCACGAACAACCTGCCCGACTGCTCGAACATGTGCCACGAGTCCAGCGGCTCCGCCCTCACCGAGACGATCGGGATCGGCAAGGGCTCGGTGAGCCTGCGCGACGTGGAGCGGGCACCGCTGATCATCGTCGCCGGCCAGAACCCCGGCACGAACCACCCGCGGATGCTGACCGCGCTGGAGCGCGCCAAGCGCGCCGGCGGCACCATCGTGGCCGTGAATCCGCTGCCGGAGGCGGGGCTGCTCCGCTTCCAGAACCCGCAGACCGTCCGCGGCACCCTGGGCGACGGCACGGCCCTCGCCGACCACTTCCTCCAGGTCCGGCTGGGCGGCGACCAGGCCCTGTTCCAGGGTCTGGGCAAGGCGCTGCTCGAGGCGGAGGAGGCGCGCGGCGACGTCTTCGACCACGCCTTCATCCGCGAGAGCACCGGCGGCCTCTCCGAGTACCTCCACGGGCTGCGAGAGGTCCAGTGGGACGAGATCGAGCGGGCGAGCGGGATCGACGAGACGCGCATCCGCACCGTCGCCGAGCTGATCGCGGCGTCCGAGGGCACCGTCGTCTGCTGGGCGATGGGCCTCACGCAGCACGCGCACTCGGTCGCGACGCTCAAGGACGTCGTCAACGTGCTCCTGCTCACCGGCAACATCGGCAAGCCCGGCGCGGGCGTCTGCCCGGTGCGCGGCCACTCGAACGTGCAGGGCGACCGCACGATGGGCATCTTCGAGCGGATGCCGGACTCCTTCCACGACGCGCTCGATCGCGAGTTCTCCTTCTCCTCCCCCCGCGTGCACGGGACGGACACGGTCGCCGCGATCCGGGCGATGCGCGACGGGAAGGCCCGCGTGTTCATGGGGCTCGGCGGCAACTTCGCCCGCGCGACGCCCGACAGCGGAGTGACGGAGGCGGCGATGCGCTCGCTCGCCCTCACCGTGCACGTCTCGACCAAGCTCAACCGCTCGCACGTGGTCACCGGCCGGCGCGCGCTGATCCTGCCCACCCTCGGCCGCACCGACTCCGACGTGCAGCGCTCGGGCGAGCAGCGGGTCACGGTCGAGGACTCGATGAGCGCCGTGCACGCCTCCCGGGGCCGCCTGCGCCCGCCGAGCCCGGGCCTGCGCTCGGAGGTGGCGATCCTCACGGGGATCGCGGAGCGGCTGCTCGAGGGCCGCGAGAACGTCCCGCGGGTCGACTGGGCGGGACTGCGCGACGACTACCGCCGCATCCGCTCGCACATCGCCAACGTCGTCCCCGGCTTCGACGGGTTCGAGGCCCGGATCGACGTGCCCGGCGGCTTCGTCCTCCCGCACCCGCCGCGCGACTCGCGCCGCTTCGACACCCCCTCCGGTCTGGCCCGCTTCACCGCGAATCCGCTCGAGTACCCGCGGGTTCCGGAGGGCAGGCTGCTGCTGCAGACGCTGCGCTCGCACGACCAGTTCAACACCACGATCTACGGCAAGGACGACCGCTACCGAGGGATCCACGACGGCCGCCGGGTGGTGTTCGTCCACGCCGACGACGTCGCCGAGCTGGGCTTCGCGGACGGCGCGATGGTCGACCTGGTCTCGGAGTGGCCCGACGGCGTCGAGCGGCGGGCGGAGGCGTTCCGCGTCGTGGCGTACGACACGCCCCGCGGCTGCGCGGCCGCCTACTACCCCGAGACGAACGTCCTCGTGCCGCTGGACTCGACCGCGAAGATCAGCAACACGCCGACCTCGAAGTCGGTCGTGATCCACCTCGAACCGGCGGCGTAGGCCTCACCAGGGCAGCGGCAGCAGGCGCACGGAGTCGCCTGCTGCCGCTCCCGGTGCGGGCACGACGGCCACGGCCTCCGAGGCGGCGAGACCGGTGAGCATGTGCGAGCGGATGCCGGCGGAGGCCCGCCAGCCGTCCTCGCCGGAGGAGACGGGCACGAGCACCGTGGTCCCCGCGCGCCCGAGCGGCTCGGCGAGGACGCCCCGGCCGAGGGGCGGGGCAGCGGCGCCGGACGCCGCGTCGAGGGCCGGCGGCAGGAAGGAGAGCGCCGCGAGCAGGGCGGCGAGCGGATTGCCCGGCAGAGCGATCACCAGCGTCCCGCCCGGCAGCAGCGCAGCCATGGTCGGGTGGCCGGGGCGCATGCCGACGCCGTCGACGAGGACGCGCGCGCCCACCGCATCGAGGGCGCGACGGACCGCGTCCACCCGGGAGCGCCCGGTCCCGCCCGTCGTGAGGAGGATCGGCGCCGTGCCCGCCAGCAGCGTCCGTGCGATCGCCTCCTCGTCGTCGCCGCGGCGCACGACCTCTCCCACGGCTCCGCCCGAGAGCTCGACCAGCGCGGGCAGCAGCGGCGTGAACGCATCGCGCACCCGTCCGGCGGGCGGCATCCCCTCGGTGTCGACCTCGTCCCCCGTGAGGAGCAGGTCGACCGCGGCGGGCGGGCGGACGTCGAGCGCGTCGATCCCGGCGACCGCGAGCAGGGCGAGGTGCGCGGGAGTGAGGCGGGTCCGGGCATCGACCAGCACGGCTCCGCAAGCGGCCTCGTCGCCCGCGCGCCGGACGTGGCGGCCGGGCGGGAGGGGCGCCCGCGCCGTCAGCAGGTCGTCGCGGACCACGCCCTGCTCGGACGGCAGCACCGCGTCGCTCCAGTCGGGCACGGCCGCTCCGGTGACGATCGGAGCGGCGGTGCCGTCCTCGAGCGGCCAGGGCCCGGGGCCGCGCACGGCCCAGCCGTCCATGGCCGAGGAGTCGTAGTGGGGGAGCGGCCGGGCGGCGGTGACGGCGCGGTCGAGGACGGCTCCGCGGGCGTCGAGGAGGGGGACTGTCGAGACGCCGGAGCGCGCCACCGCTTCGCCGACGATCCGCCTGGCCTCGTCCCAGTCGGTCGCCTCGTGCCCGTGTGCGCTCATCCCGTCCATTCTCCCGGGGCTCGGGGCGGGCCCCGGGCAGGACCCGCCCCGTCGGTCATCCCAGGTAGCCGTTCGGGTTCAGCACGAACTTCTTCGCGGCGCCCTTGTCGAAGTCGGCGTAGCCGCGGGGAGCGTCGTCCAGGCTGATCGCGGTGGCCTGGACCGCGTCGGCGATGTGGACCCGGTCGTGCAGGATCGCCATCATCAGCTGCCGGTTGTACTTCATGACCGGGCACTGGCCCGTGGTGAAGGACAGCGACTTCGCCCAGCCGAGCCCGAGGCGGATCGACAGCGAGCCCTCCTGGGCCGCCTCGTCGACTCCGCCCGGGTCGCCCGTGACGTAGAGGCCCGGGATGCCGAGGGCGCCGCCCGCCGCGGTGATCGACATCAGCGAGTTCAGCACCGTCGCCGGCGCCTCCTTCCCCGAGTCGGCGCCGTTGCCGTGCGCCTCGAAGCCGACGGCGTCCACTCCGCAGTCGACCTCGGGCACGCCGAGGATCTGCTCGATCTGGCCGGCCGGATCGCCCTTCGAGACGTCGACCGTCTCGCAGCCGAAGGAGCGCGCCTGCGCCAGACGCTCCTCGTTGAGGTCCGCGACGATCACGACGGCCGCTCCGAGCAGCTGCGCTCCGACCGCCGCGGCGAGTCCGACCGGTCCCGCTCCTGCGACGTAGACCGTGGAGCCGACGCCGACCCCGGCGGTCACCGCGCCGTGGAAGCCCGTCGGGAAGATGTCCGAGAGCATCGTCAGATCGAGGATCTTCTCGAGCGCCTGATCGCGGTCCGGGAACACCAGGAGGTTCCAGTCGGCGTAGGGGACCATCACGTACTCGGCCTGCCCGCCGACCCAGCCGCCCATGTCGACGTAGCCGTACGCGCTGCCCGGGCGGTCCGGATTCACGTTGAGGCAGATGCCGGTCTTGCGCTCCTTGCAGTTGCGGCAGCGGCCGCAGGCGATGTTGAACGGCACGGACACGATGTCGCCGACCTTGACGAACTCGACGTCGGGGCCGACCTCCACGACCTCGCCGGTGATCTCGTGGCCGAGCACGAGGTCCGACGGAGCGGTGGTGCGGCCGCGGACCATGTGCTGGTCCGAGCCGCAGATGTTGGTGGAGACGGTGCGGAGGATGGCGCCGTGCGGCAGCTTCCGCCCGATGTTCGCCGGATTGACGCCGGGTCCGTCCTTCAGCTCGAAGGTGGGGTAGTCGATGTCGATGACCTCGACGACTCCGGGGGACTTGTAGGCGACGGCTCTGTTGCCTGACATGCGGGGCTCCTTCAGATGGACGACCGCGGCGCAGTCGGCCGCGGGAGTCCTGCGCCGCTCTCGGTCTGAGCCGCGGCGCCGGGACTCGGGGGAACCGTACGGCGTCGACCTGGTGCCGGATCGAGGCCGGTGGAGTAGCGTCTCAGGAGGCGTGCGGACGCTCGTCCACCGCCCGGTGCGAGGCCGCGAGCGCCGCGTCGAGCGCGTCCCGTCCGCCCCCGGCCAGGCCCGCCGCGTAGCCCGCGAGGAACGTGGTCAGCGGAGCCGCCGGCCGGACCACTCCGTGCGCTGCGCGACCGGCGAGGGCGAGCAGGGCGTCCGGGTCCACCGGGACCTCGCCGAGGCCGAGCGCGGAGCACAGCTCGGCCCACCAGCCGGCGAGCACCTCCTCGGTGGGGCGGGCGCCGTCGGAGGCGGAGGGGCGGGGGCCGGTCGTGTCGTCCATCCGCTCAGTCTGCGCCGCGCGGGACCGGCAGGTCGATCCCGTGCCGGTGCGCGTCGGCGGGCGCGTCGACGTCGTCGGTCGTCCCTCCGGGCACCGTCACGAGCCGCGGGGGAAGGACCCGGAGGAGGGCGCGCACCGAGGCGCCGTCGGGATCGCCGAGCGCGGTGAGCGCTTCGACGAGGGCCGCTCGCCGGTGCACGCCGAGGAGCTGCTGGGCTCGGCCGCTCGCGTCGACGGCCAGGAGGGAGGCCTCGACGGCGTTCGACGCGACCTCGAGCAGGGTGTGCACGGCGGGAGCGGGGGCGACGAGATCGGCGGCGAGCACGACGACCCAGTCCGGAGCGCCCGGGCGGTCGAGCAGGGGCAGCGCGGCGGCCAGGCCCGCGACCGGGCCGCCGAACGGCGGATCCTCCTGGACGAGCTCGGCGCCGTCGACAGCCGGTGCGAGCGACGACGGTCCGGCCACGATCCTCCGCTCGGCTCCGCGCACGGCTGCGAGGGCGGTGCCGAGGAGCGTCGACTCGCGGTGCCGGAGGAGCGGCTTGACCGCGCCGCCGAGGCGGGAAGCGCGTCCGCCGGCGAGCACGACCGCGTCGAAGCGGGGGAGCGGAGGCGGCGGGAGCACGGGACCGAGGCTACGCGCGCTCGGAGGTCCGCCGTCCCGGCTCCGGTGTCGGAGGTCGCGGCTACTCTTGTCGGGTGGTAGCAGCCCTGTATCGCCGGTACCGGCCCGAGACGTTCGCCGAGATGATCGGCCAGTCCCAGGTGACGGATCCGCTCATGACGGCGCTCCGCACCAACCGCGTCAACCACGCCTACCTCTTCAGCGGCCCCCGCGGCTGCGGCAAGACCACCTCGGCGCGCATCCTCGCCCGCTGCCTCAACTGCGCGACGGGCCCGACCGACACCCCCTGCGGCGTCTGCGACAGCTGCGTCGAGCTCAGCCGCGAGGGCCAGGGCTCGCTCGACGTGGTCGAGATCGACGCGGCGAGCCACAACGGAGTCGACGACGCGCGCGATCTGCGCGAGCGCGCCATCTTCGCCCCGGCGCGCGACCGCTTCAAGATCTTCATCCTCGACGAGGCGCACATGGTCACGCCGCAGGGCTTCAACGCGCTGCTCAAGATCGTGGAGGAGCCGCCGGAGCACGTGAAGTTCATCTTCGCGACCACGGAGCCGGACAAGGTCATCGGCACGATCCGCTCGCGCACGCACCACTACCCGTTCCGGCTCGTCCCGCCGGCGCAGATGCTCGACTACACGCAGGAGCTCTGCGAGCGCGAGGGCGTGCACGTGGCGGCCGGCGTGCTGCCGCTCGTGGTCCGCGCGGGCGGCGGGTCCGTCCGCGACACGCTCTCCCTGCTCGACCAGCTGATGGCCGGCTCCGAGGCCGAGACCGTCGAGTACGAGCGGGCCGTCGCCCTCCTCGGCTACACCCACGGCGCCCTGCTCGACGAGGTGGTCGACGCGCTCGCCGAGCACGACTCCGCCGAGGCGTTCGGAGCGGTCGACCGCGTCATCCAGACGGGGCAGGACCCGCGCCGCTTCGTCGAGGACCTGCTCGAGAAGCTCCGCGACCTGATCGTCGTCGCGGCGACCGGGGGAGCGGCCTCGGCCGTGCTCCGCGGCGTCTCGCAGGACGAGCTCGACCGCATGGCCGGCCAGTCGCGCGCGCTCGGCCTGGCCGAGCTCTCGCGCATCGCCGACGTGGTCAACGAGGCCCTCACCGAGATGACCGGTGCGACCTCGCCGCGCCTGCACCTCGAGCTGATGATCGCCCGCACCCTGGTGCACGGCACCGGCGCCGGCATCGCGCCCGCTGCGGCCCAGGAGGAGCGCCCGCGGCACGTGGCCCCTCCGCGCGAGACCGCGGCGCCCGCCCCGCGGTCGTCCGAGGCGTCGCGCGCGTCCGAGCCGTCCCGTGCGCCCGAGCCCCACCACGCCTCGCACGCCGCCGCTCCCGGCTCGGTGCCCGAGACCATCGCGGCCGCTCCGCGCACCGAGGCGCCGGTGACCGCGTCCGCACCGGTCGCTGCGCCACCGGTGAAGGCGCCCGACGAGACGGCGGCCGCGCCGGAGGCGGACGAGTCCGCGCCGGCCGAGTCAGGACGCCCCCGCGCGACGACCGCCGCGGCGGCTCGTCCGGAGCCGGACGAGCAGGAGCCGTCGGATCAGGCCGCTGCGTCCACTGAGGCGGCCGCCGCCTCCGCGGCCGCTGCCTCCGCACCCGCTGCGGCCGCGGGCGACGCACCCGCCGACGGCGCGGTCACCCTCCAGCGGATGAAGGACACCTGGCCCGAGATCCTCGAGGTCGTGCAGAAGGCGAAGATGACCGCCTGGCTGGTGGCCTACACCGCCCAGGTGCGCGCCCTCAAGGACGACGTGCTGACCCTCTCGTTCCCGAGCCAGAACGACGTCGAGTCGTTCAAGATGCCGGGAACCGCCGGGCAGCCCGGAGTCAGCGAGTACCTGCGTCAGGCGATCCAGCAGGTCCTCGGCCTGCGGGTGAAGTACATCGCCCGTGTCGAGCCTCGCGCCGCCGCCCCGGAGGCCGAGCGCGCCGCCGTCGAGGCGACCGCCGCGCCCGCTCCGGCTGCGCCGATCCCGGCCGCGACCGGCTCCGACGGCTGGGCCACGGTGGCGATCCCCGCCGGTCCGACCCCTGCGGCCG
>NZ_PSUV01000035.1:0-10586 GCF_002931985.1 Rathayibacter sp. AY1H2
GCCCCCGGCTAGGCTGACCCCCGCAAGCAGAGGAGACCGCGGATGCCCGACCACGCGACGCGCGGCAACAACCTCGACCGCGTCCGGCGGCACAACCTCTCGGCGATCCTCCGCCTCGTGCACCGCGGCGGCCCCCGCTCCCGCTCGCAGCTGACCCGCCTGACCGGCCTCAACCGCTCCACGATCGCGGCGCTGGTCGGCGAGCTGGTGGAGCTCGGCATCGTGCGCGAGCGCGAACCCGCCACACCGAACCAGGTCGGCCGGCCGAGCCCCGTCGTCGAGGCCGATCCCGGAGTCGTCGCGCTCGCCGTGAACCCCGAGATCGACGCCGTCACGGTCGCCGTGGTCGGCGTCGACGCCGTCGTCCGCCGCCGCATCCGCCGCTCCGCCTCCGTCCCCACCGCCGAGGCCGCCGCCCGTCTGGCGGCCGAGGCGGTCGCCGAGCTGCTCGCCGAGCTGCCCGAGGAGACGCGGACGGTCGGCATCGGCGTCGCGGTGCCCGGCCTCGTCCGCGACGCCGACGGCCTCGTCCGGGTCGGCCCGCACCTCGGCTGGGACGACGAGCCCTTCTCCCGCATGCTCGCGGACGCGACCGGCCTGCCCGTCCTCTCGGCGAACGACGCCAACCTCGGTGCACTCGCCGAGAGCGTCCTCGGCGCCGGCCGCGACGTCTCGCACCTCGTCTACCTCAACGGCGGCGCGAGCGGAGTGGGCGCCGGCGTCATCGTCGGCGGCGCGCCTCTGCACGGCATCGACGGCTACGCGGGGGAGATCGGCCACACCCTCGTCAACAGCGCGGGCATCGACTGCCACTGCGGCGCCGTCGGCTGCCTCGAGACCGAGGTCGGCCGCGCCGAGCTGCTCACCGTGCTCGGCCTCGACGAGAGCGAGCGGCTGGAGGAGGCGCTCGCCGCCTCCGAGGACCCGGCCGTCCGCGCCGAGGTCGAGCGCCAGCTCGGGCACCTCGCGGTCGCCCTGCGCAACGTGATCAACGTGTTCAACCCGCAGCTCGTGGTGCTGGGCGGCTTCCTCGGGGCGCTGGTAGGAGTCGCGCCGGGATTCCTGGAGGAGCGCCTGGGCCGCGGCGGCCCCTTCCGGGTCGCGCTCGACTCCGTGCGCATCGTGCGGACCGAGCTCGGCGCCGATCTGCTCATGCTGGGCGCCGCCGAGCTCGCCTTCGAGCGCCTGCTCGCCGACCCGCTCGGCACTCCGCTCCACCCGGTCTGACCCGACGGCGGTCCGAGGGGTGGCGCCCCTGTCCGACACATGATCGAATTGATTCGACCGAGCGGCATGGAGCCGACGAGGTCCGCTCCCGCGCCGAGGACGACACCGGCCGCCTCCCTCCCTCCCACCCCGCTGCGCCCTGCGCAGGAAGGCACTCCGTGTCCACTCCCGCCTCGACTCCGACCGCCTCCCTCCCGGTGCACCGCCACCCGGGCGACGCCCTGACGGCCCGCCAGCGCCTCGTCTACGTGATCGTCCTCGGCTCGCTGACCGCCCTCGGGCCGTTCACGATCGACCTCTACCTGCCGGCGTTCCCCGCGCTGCAGAGCGAGCTGAACGTGTCGGAGGCGGCGGTCCAGCTGACCCTCACCGGCACGACCCTCGGCTTCGCACTCGGCCAGCTGGTCGTGGGCCCCTGGAGCGACGCGGTCGGCCGGCGCCTGCCGATCCTCCTGGCCACCTCTCTGCACGTGCTGGCCTGCGTCGGCGCGGCGCTCGCCCCCGAGATCGTCACCCTCGGCGTCTTCCGCTTCCTGATGGGAGCCGGCGCGGCGGCGGGCGGCGTGGTCGCGATGGCGATGGTCCGCGACCTCTTCGGCGGACGCCCGCTGGTGCGCATGCTGTCCCGGCTCGCCCTGGTGTCGGGCCTCGCGCCCGTGCTCGCGCCGGTCATCGGCTCCCAGCTGCTGCTGATCATGGACTGGCGCGGGATCTTCGTCTTCCTCGCCGCCTACGGCGTGCTGGTCGTCGCGGCCGTCGGCCTGCTCGTCGTCGAGACCCGGCCCCGCGCCGCCCGCCACGAGCGCGAGCACCGCTCGCTCGTGCAGCGCTACCGGGCCGTCCTCAGCGACCGCGTGTTCCTCGGAGTGGCGGTGATCGGGGGCATGACCTTCGCCGGCCTGTTCACCTACCTCTCCAGCTCCTCGTTCCTGTTCCAGGGCCTCTACGGATTCGACGCGCAGCAGTACGGGCTGCTCTTCGCCGTGAACTCGCTCGGCGTCGTCCTCGGCGTGCAGGCGTCCTCCTACCTCAGCCGGAGGATCGGGCCGCAGTGGATCCTCGCGATCACGACGCTGACGCTGTTCACCTCCGCCGGCCTGATCGCCTTCTTCGACGTGCTCGGGCTGGGGCTCTGGGGCACGCTCGTCCCGCTGTGGTTCTTCATCGCGTCCTGCGGCTTCAGCTTCCCGTGCGTGCAGGTCCTCGGCCTGGTCAACCACGGCCGGGAGGCGGGGACGGCCGCGTCGCTGCTCGGAGCGGTCAACTTCGGCACCGCCGGACTGCTGTCGCCGATCTCGGGGGTCTTCGGCGCCGGCTCGGCCGTGCCGATGGCCGTGGTGATGATGGCGACGGCGACCGTGTCGATCCTGGCGCTCTGGCTGATCGTCCGGCCGAGGAGCGTCCCGGCGCTGCAGGACTGAGCGCTCGGCTCCGGGTCCCGGCGGTCCGGCACGCCCCGCTCCTGCGGCTCCTCGCGGGCGTTCGGGCCCTCGCTGGATCCGCTCCCGAGCGCCGCTGCTACAGTCCCCTCCCATGTCCTCCCGCGACTCCTCCGCCCTGCTCGCCGAGCTCTCCGACCCCGACCGCGACGTCCGCCTCCGTGCGGCGATGACCCTGGGCGAGCTCGCCGAGCCCGCCACCGCCGAGCCCCTCGCCGCGCACCTGTGGGAGGAGCCGGACTTCTTCGTCCGCGACGTGCTCACCTGGTCGCTCGGCCGCCTCGGCTCCGCCGCCGTCCCCGTCGCCCGCGAGGCGCTCGGCCGCGAGCCCCGGGTGCGCACGCAGGCGCTGCACGTGCTCAGCAAGATCCTCGACCCGGCGACGCTCGACGACATCGCCCCGCTGGCCGCCGACTCCGAGCCCGCCGTCGCCGCGAAGGCCCGCTTCGCGCTGGGCCGCCTCGGCGACGAGCGCGCGCTGCCGGTCCTGCTCGGCCTGCTCGGCGACGACGACGCGGAGGCGCAGAACGTGCTCACCGACGTCCTCGCCTCCTTCGGCGCCGCGGCCGTCCCCGGTCTGGAGCAGGCCCTCCGCGAGGGGTCCGTGCCGGTCCGGCGTCACGCCGCTGCCGCACTCGGCTACCTGGGCGACGACGCGCGTCCTGCCGTCGACGCGCTGGACGGGGCCGCCGGCAGCGACGACTCCGCGCTCGCGGTCTCGGCCGCGATGGCGCTCGGCTCGATCACCGGTCCCGACGCGGCCGCCGCCCTCGAGCGGGCCTCCGCCTCGGACGACTCCCGCGTGAGCGCCGTCGCCGCGCGGCTCCTCGCCCGCTCCTCCGAGCCGACCCGGCTCGACGCCCTCCGCGCCGCCCGCCTGGCCCGCGCGGCCGGCTGAGCCGCGCCGCGAGACCCCCGCGGGGGAAGGCCGGGCATCCGCACGGCCGGTCGGACCGTGCCACGAACCCGGCGCACGGACGCCGGGCTTCCGAACCGTCGGCCGAGCCGCCCCGCAACCCCCAGCGGGGGAACGCCGTGTGACGGCATCATGTCCGGATGGATCACCGCGACGACCGCCTGTCGACCGAGCCCGGAATCGCGCGCCCCGACGCCGTCCAGCGTGCGCGGATGCGCGAGCAGGTGCCGTCCGACGACGTCGCCGCCCGGCTGCTGACGAAGGAGGCGGCCCACCGGGTCTCCCGCCGCTGGCCGCTGATCTCCGCGTCGCTCGCGATCCTGCTCACGGTGCTCCTCGCCGTGCTGATCGCCTTCCGCCCCACCTCGGCCTTCCGCTTCGACGTGGAGTGGATGGACGAGATCGTCGAGCACCGCTCGCCGGTCTGGGACATCCCGGCCCTCGTCATGAACACGGTCGGAGCGGGGCTCGTCGGCACGACGCTCATCCCGCTCGGCATCGTCGCCGTGCTGCTGGTGTTCCGCAGGCGGTGGGCCGCGCTCTACTACGCGATCGCCGCGCTGGTCAGCGTGGGCGCCACTCAGCTCGTCAAGGAGCTGGTGGGACGCGCCCGCCCGGCCGACATGCTCGTCACCAGCGACTACGGCTCCTTCCCGTCCGGCCACACCGCCAACGCGGCGACGACGGCGATGGTGCTGGCCCTGGTGTTCCCGCTGCTGTGGGTCTGGATCGCGGGCTTCCTGTACACCGTGGCGATGATGGCGAGCCGCACCTACCTCGGCGCCCACTGGCTGAGCGACACCGTCGGCGGCCTGCTGCTCGGGATCGGCGTGGCGCTCGTGGTCTGGGCTCCGCTCGCCGGCCGCCTGCGCACCGAGGCCGAGCTCCCGCACCCGCCGATCTGGATCCGCCGCACCACCTGACCGGCGCAGTTCTCTCCGCGCGAGGGCTTCGAGGCCCCGAGGATCGGCGCCCGAGGAGCGCGGAGGCTCGCCGATCAGCCGAAGGCGGCGAGGGAGTCGAGCTCGTTGAAGGTGTAGACGTGCAGGCCCGCGAGGCGGTCGCCCGCCGCCGCTTCCAGGCGCGCGACGAACGCGGACGGGTCGAAGCGGCGTCCGCGGAGGAGCCCGCCGGCCACCGAGGTGCTCCGCTTCAGGAAGCCGAGCGAGGAGCCCACTCCGATCCGCGCGCCCAGCGTCAGCAGCCGCGAGCGCTCGACCGGCCCCGGCACCCCCGCCCACAGATCGGCCGTGATCCCCGTCTCGCGGAGCCGGTCGGCGTAGCGGACCACCGCGTCGACGTCGAAGCACATCTGCGTGACGATCGAGCGGATGAACGGAGCGCGCTCGCGCAGGTGCCGTTCGATGCTCTCGTCGGAGAGGTGCGGGTGGCCCTCGGGGTAGCCTGCGATGTCCAGGGCCAGCCCGGGTGAGATCTCGCGGGCGTCGCGGATGAGCTCGAGGCTCGTGGAGTAGGTGCCGGCCGCCGAGGACGCGTCGCCCGAGATCACGAACGCCTCGTCGATCCCCGCCTCGCCCATCCGCCCGAGGACCCGCTCGAGTGCGGCGCGGCCCTCGACGTTCCGCGCCGCCAGGTGGGGCACCACGCGGAACCCGCGCCCGGCCAGCGCGACCGCGCAGTCCACGGTCCGCCCGGTCCCGTGCTTCGGCAGGCTGGTCACGGTCAGCGTCACCGCGGAGGGGTCCGGGAACGCCCGTGCGGCGCGCTCGCCGATGTCGTCGGCCGGGATGATCTCGAAGCGAGCGCGGGTCATCGGCCCAGCCTGCCACGCGGAGCCGGAGCGGCGCGGGTGGTGGCCGAGGCCGCACGAGTGTCGGAGGGGCGCCCTAGCCTGGAGCCGATCGCCGCCCGGTGGTCGCGGAAGGAGTCGCGTGTATCTGGAGTCCGGCCGCGTGGTCACGAGCCCCACCGACCTGTCGAACTGGGCGGCCTGCGAGTGGGCCGTCCTCCGCCGGTTCGACGCCCTGCTGGGCCGCGCGCCGCGCCTCGAGGCCGAGAGGGACGGGATGCTCGAGCGCACCGCGGTGCTCGGCGACGAGCACGAGCACCGCTTCCTCGCCGAGCTGAAGCGCACGCACGAGGTGCTCGAGTTCGAGCGCCCCGAGCCCGCCGGCTACCCCGCGGCGGCCGAGGCGGCCGTCGAGGCGATGCGCGCCGGGGTCGACGTGCTCTACCAGGCCACCTTCTTCGACGGCGAGTTCCTGGGCTTCTCGGACTTCCTCCTCCGCACCGCCGACGGCGCCTACGAGGTCTACGACACCAAGCTCGCCCGGCACGCGAAGATCCCGGCGCTGCTGCAGCTCGCCGCCTACGCCGAGCAGATGCAGGCGCGCGGCATCCGCGTGGGGGAGCAGGTGCACCTCGTGCTCGGTGACGGCTCCGTCACCAGCCACGAGCTGGCCGTCGTCGCCCCGGTCCAGCGGGTGCAGCGCGCCCGGCTCCGCGCCGTGCTCGACGAGCGCCTCGCCGCCGACGAGCCGCTGGAGTGGGGCGATCCGCGCTACCCCTCCTGCGGACGCTGCTCCGTCTGCGCGCACGAGGTCCAGGCGCACCGCGATCCGATCCTCGTCGCCGGGATGCGGCTCGACCAGCGGGCGAAGCTCGGGGCGGCCGGCGTGCTCACCATCGACGCGCTCGCCGAGCACAACGGCCCCGTCCCCGGGCTGAGCGCGGGCACGCTCGAGGGCCTGCGCGCCCAGGCGCGGCTGCAGCTGCGGTCGGAGTCCTCGCCGGTGCCGGCCGTCGAGGTGATCGACGCCTCCGTGCTCGCCGGGCTGCCCGCCCCCGACCCGGGGGACCTCTTCTTCGACTTCGAGGGCGACCCGCTCTACACCGAGGACAACCGCGAGTGGGGCCTCGACTACCTCTTCGGCATGGTCGACGACCAGGAGCGCTTCACCGCGCTCTGGGCGCACGACCTCGCGGCCGAGCGCCGGGCGCTCCTCGACTTCCTCGCGCTCCTGCGGGCGCGCCGGGCCGCGCACTCCCGGATGCACGTCTACCACTACGCCTCCTACGAGCGCAGCCACCTGCTCTCGCTCGCGCTCCGGCACGGGGTCGGCGAGGAGGAGGTCGACGCGCTCCTGCGCGACGGCGTCCTGGTCGACCTGTACCCGGTGGTGCGGCGGGCGCTCCGCGTGGGCTCGCGCAGCTACTCGCTCAAGAAGCTGGAGCCGCTCTACATGGGCGAGGAGGAGCGCGACGCGTCCGGCGTCACGAACGCCGCCGACAGCATCGAGATGTACGTGGAGGCGCGCGCCGCACAGAGGGCCGATCCTGTCGAGGGGCAGCGCGGGCTCGACCTCGTCGCCGAGTACAACGCCTACGACTGCCGCTCCACGCTCCGCCTGCGCGACTGGCTCCTGGAGCTCGCTCCGCCGCGCGAGGAGCTGCCGCCGCTGCTCGAGGTCGAGATCCCCGTGCCCCGCGAGCCGCACCCGGTCGCGGTCGCACTGCTGGCGCAGGTCGAGGGGGTCGAGCCGCGCGAGCGCACGGCCGACCAGACCGCGCTCGCCCTCGCCGGCGCGGCGAACGACTACCACCGCCGCGAGGCCAAGACCTTCTGGCAGGAGCACTTCGACCGCCTC
Organism: Rathayibacter sp. AY1H2; assembly: GCF_002931985.1. Lineage (NCBI taxonomy): Bacteria > Bacillati > Actinomycetota > Actinomycetes > Micrococcales > Microbacteriaceae > Rathayibacter > Rathayibacter sp. AY1H2. The sequence continues at coordinate 7,191 of NZ_PSUV01000035.1, forward strand.
CGGCAGCCGCTGGACGAGTGGGCGGACACCCGCGACGTCGTGATGATCGACCGGGTCGAGGTCGTCCGCGACTGGGCGAAGCTCCCGCGCGCCCGCACGCAGTCGCGCGAGTTGCGGATCCTCGGCCGGCTCGCTCCCGGCAGTCGGCTCGGCACCGGCTCGTCGCCGTACCTGGTCTACGAGGCCCCGGCGCCCCCTGGTGCGCCCTCGCCCGGTCCCGGTCTGCGCGGCGCCTCCGAGCGCTCCGAGATCCTCGCGGTCGACGACGACGGGGAGCGGATCGTCCTGCTCCTCAAGGAGGGCCTGAAGGCGGGGGAGGATCCGCACGACGACGCTCCGGTCGCCCTCGCCCCTGCGCCGCCGCCGCGCGCCGCGCCCCAGCCCGAGGCGATCGCGGAGTGGGGCGGCGAGGTCCTCGACGCGCTGCCCGCGATGCTGGCCGACCCGGCGCTCGACGTCCTCCGCCGCATGCCGCCGGGAGCCGTCGCTCCTGTGCAGGGCGACGACGTGATCGGCGCGGTCGTCACCACTCTGCTCGGACTCGACCGGGCGACCCTCGCCGTGCAGGGTCCGCCCGGCACCGGCAAGACCTACGTCGGCTCCCACGTGATCGCACGGCTGGTGAACGAGCACGGCTGGCGCATCGGCGTGGTCGGCCAGTCGCACTCGGTGGTCGAGAACGTGCTGAGCGCCGTCGTCGGCCGCGGCGTCGATCCCTCCCGCGTGGCGAAGGTGCCCAAGAACGGCACATCGCCCGAGGCGCTCGAGGCGGCGCCCTGGGCGCCGGTGAAGAACGCGGCGGCACTCACCGCCGTCCTCGAGGAGGGCGGCGGCTGCGTCATCGGCGGCACCGCCTGGACCTTCGCGAACCCGGTCACCGTGCCGCGCCGCTCGCTCGACCTCCTGGTGGTCGACGAGGCCGGGCAGTTCTCGCTCGCCCCGACGATCGCATCGGCCGTCTCCGCCCAGCGCCTGCTCCTGCTCGGCGACCCGCAGCAGCTGCCCCAGGTGAGCCAGGGCGCGCACCCGGAGCCGGTCGACGAGTCGGCGCTCGGCTGGCTCGCCGACGGGCACGACGTCCTCCCGCCGGAGTACGGCTACTTCCTCGCGCAGACCCACCGGATGCACCCGGCGCTCTCCGACGCCGTCTCCGAGCTGTCCTACGAGGGCGCGCTGCGGTCGCGGGCGCCGCAGGTGCGCCACCTGGAGGGGGTCGAGCCGGGCGTGCACTCCGTCCCGGTCGAGCACGCGGGCGACACCACCTCCTCGCCGGACGAGGCGAGGCGCGTCGTCGAGATCGCCCTCTCCCTCGTCGGCCGCGCCTGGACCGACGAGCACGGCGAGCGGACGCTGACCGCGGCCGACGTCATCGTCGTCGCGCCCTACAACGCCCAGGGCGGGCTCCTCCGCACCGCCCTCGACGCCGCGGGCCTCGAGGAGACCCCGGTCGGCACGGTCGACCTCTTCCAGGGCAGGGAGGCGGTGGTCGCCATCGTGTCGCTCGCCGCGTCCTCCGGGGCCGACGTCCCGCGCGGGATGGAGTTCCTCCTCCTGCCCAACCGCCTGAACGTCGCGGTCTCGCGCGCGAAGTGGGCGGCGTACCTGGTGCACTCGCCGGCGCTCGCCGCCTCGCTCCCGACCTCGCTCACCGGCCTCGGGCACCTCTCCGGCTTCCTCCGCCTGCTCGAGCAGGGGGAGCGGGCCGCCCCGTGACGGATCCGGTGGCCGGAAGGCGCGCTCCGCTCCGATTCCGTCGGTGCTCGGCATGGTGGACGACGCGATCCGTCGCTACGGTGTCCCCATGAGAATCCTCCTGGTCGGCGCCGGCGGCGTCGGCGACGCCTTCGCGAAGATCGCCGCGCGCCGCTCCTTCTTCGAGCAGATCATCGTCTGCGACTACGACCTCGCTCGCGCCGAGCGCACGGTCGCCTGGATCGCGGAGCGGCACGGTGCCGACGACCGCTTCGTCGCCGCGCGAATCGACGCCTCCGACGCCGAGAACGTCGAGACCGTCGCCCGCGCGCACGGGGCGACCCACGTGATGAACGCCGTCGAGCCGCGCTTCGTCCCGACGATCTTCGCCGGAGCGCTCGCCGCCGAGGCCGACTACCTCGACATGGCGATGAGCCTCTCGCTCCCGCACCCTGAGCGGCCCCACGAGCTGACGGGGCTCAAGCTCGGCGACGAGCAGTTCGCCGCGGCGGAGGAGTGGTCCTCCCGCGGCCGCCTCGCCCTGGTGGGCATGGGCGTGGAGCCGGGACTCTCCGACGTCTTCGCCCGCTACGCCTCCGACCACCTCTTCGACGAGATCGACGAGCTCGGAGTGCGCGACGGCGCGAACCTCGTCGTGCACGACGCGGACGGCCGCGAGATCTTCGCTCCGTCCTTCTCCATCTGGACCACGATCGAGGAGTGCCTGAACCCGCCGGTGGTGTTCGAGCGCGACCGCGGCTGGTACACCACCGTCCCCTTCTCGGAGCCGGAGGTGTTCGAGTTCCCCGAGGGCATCGGCCCGGTCGAGTGCGTGAACGTCGAGCACGAGGAGGTGCTGCTGATGCCGCGCTGGCTCGACGCCAAGAAGGTCACCTTCAAGTACGGCCTCGGCGAGCAGTTCATCGGCGTCCTGCGCACCCTCCACCTCCTCGGCCTGGACAGCACCGAGCCCCTGCGGGTCCGCTCGGCCGGCGGTCCCGTCGAGGTCTCGCCGCGCGACGTCGTCGCCGCCGCCCTGCCCGACCCCGCCGGCATCGGCCCGCGGATGACGGGCAGGACCTGCGCCGGCCTCTTCGTCTCGGGCACGAAGGACGGCGCCCGCCGCGAGGTGTACCTCTACCACGTGAGCGACAACGAGTGGACGATGGCCGAGTACGGCACCCAGTGCGTGGTCTGGCAGACGGCGCTCAACCCGGTGGTCGCGCTCGAGCTCCTCGCGACCGGCGTGTGGACCGGCGCCGGAGTGCTCGGGCCGGAGGCGTTCAGCGCCGACCCGTTCCTCGAGCTGATGGCCCGCCCCGAGGCCGACGGCGGGTACGGACAGTCCTGGCACGTCCGCGAGGACTGACCGGCGCCGCCGACCTAGGCTGAGCCCATGAGTGACGACGACGGGCTCGCCTCGGCGAGGGACGAGGCGCGCGCGGCCCTGGAGGCTGCCCGCCGACTGCAGGCGGAGGCCGCCGAGGCCCTGATGCGAGCGGAGGCGGCGGCCGCGGCGCTGAACGCGGCGGCCGGCCCGGAGGAGGCGGAGGCCGTCGCGGACGACGTGCGGCTGGTGGCGGCGTCGGGGAGCGGAGCGGAGCAGTCCGCTGCTCCCGTTGCCCAGGACACCGTCGCTCCGGACGCCCTCGCTTCCGGTCCGATCGCTCCGGATGCACCTGCTCCGCCCACCCCCTCGGCGCC
>NZ_PSUV01000036.1:0-8674 GCF_002931985.1 Rathayibacter sp. AY1H2
TCACTGCCGCGCGCCCCCCGAACGGGGAATGCGCGGGCGTCCCCGGAGCGTCACTCCACCGCGTCGGCGACCGCGGTCACGACCGCGCGGAACCGGTCCGGCGCCTCGCGGATCCGCCGCCGGAGGAGGACCCCGGCGAGCGCCGACGAGGCGGGTGCGGCGACCAGCTCGCACTCGACCCGGGCCCCCTCCTCGTCCGCCAGGACCCGCCACTGCTCGACGCCGAGCACCGGGAGTCGGCGCTCGAGCCCGCTCCCCCGCCGCTCGTAGGCGCCGTCGGCGGCGAGGACGTCCGCGAGGGCGGCGAGCACCGGGGCGGGGTCGGCGTGGAGGACGGAGGCGAGGGCGAGGAGGCTGCGCACGGCGGCAGTCTCGCACGCCCCCGCGTCAGGAGCGGGCGTCGAGGACGCGCCGGAGCCAGTCGAACGACGCCTTGGGCACGCGGTCCCGGCTGCGCGTGTCGACGGCCACGAGCCCGTGCGGGCGGCTGTAGCCGTGCTGCCACTCGAACGCGTCGACCAGGGTCCAGAGCTGCACGGCCTCCACCGGCAGTCCGTCGTGGACGGCCTCGGCGAGAGCGGCCAGGTGAGCCCCGAGCCAGCGGATCCGCTCCGTGTCGACGATCGCACCCTCGCGATCGGGCTCGTCGGGGTAGCTCGCGCCGAGCGCGGTCACCACCAGCGGCGGCAGGGCGTCGCCGTAGCGCTCCACGAGGGACCGCAGCACCGAGACCACCGCCCAGGGTGCGACCGGCGAGCCGTCGCCCGTGCGGTCCAGCTCCGGCCAGGGCGCCGTGTGGAAGGGGAGCGCGGGAGGAGCGCCCACCCCGGTCGGCAGCGCCGGGTCGCGGCCCGCCACGATCCGCAGCGGCGGCAGCGGCGCGACCGCGTAGAAGTCGAGCGGAGCCGAGATGCGCGCGAGGTCGACCGGATCCGCCTGCGCGAGGGCGCCGAGGAACGGCGGCAGCTCCTCCGGTCCGACCGGGTAGGACCCGGTCAGCACGGCGTCGGCCACCAGGCGGTTCCGCAGGACGTCCGCCAGGGAGGCGAAGGCGCGGTCCCGGTCGTCGTCCGAGGCGGGCTCGACCGGCGCGAGCGCGTCGACGAGGCCGATCCTCCCGGTCACCTCCGCCGCCCGCAGCGCCTCCAGCGCCACGCCGTGCCCGAGGAGCTGGTGGTGCAGCGCCGGCAGGGCGCTGAACAGCCGGCCGGCGCCCGGCGCCTGCCGCGCGAGCGCGTAGCCCTCGAGCATCACCGTCGACGGCTGGTCGAGGGTGATCCAGTCGGCGACCCGGTCGCCGAACCGCCCGCCGAGCTCGAAGGCGAGATCGCCGAAGCGGAACGCGGTGTCGCGGTTCATCCAGCCGCCGCTGAGCGCCGACGGGGTGTCGCGGTGGTGCAGGGTCAGCGCGACCCGGATCCCCGTCTCGGCGAGCCCGTCGAGCAGGCGGTCGTAGAAGCCGAGCCCTCCGCGGTCGATCGGCCCGCGTCCGTCGGGCTGCAGCCGGGGCCACGAGACCGAGAACCGGAGCTCGTCGACGCCGAGATCGACCAGCAGCGCGAGGTCCTCGCGCCAGCGCAGGAGGAAGTCCGTCGCGATCTCGGGAGTGGCCTCCTCGGCGATCGTCCCCCGTCGCAGCGCGAAGTCGTCCCACACCGACCGGCCCCGGCCGCCCGTCTCGAGGGAGCCCTCCGTCTGGAAGGCGCTCTGCGCCAGTCCGATGCGCAGGCCCGGCGGCAGGAGCCCGCCCAGCTCGCGCGGATCGTCGAAGCGCGCGGCCTCGACGCGCACCTCCCGCCGATCGCGCCCGCGGGCCTCGTCTTCGCGCATTCCACTGTCCTCCGGATCTGATCGACGGGTATATTCTCGCGGAAGCGCTCTCCCGGATCTCCCCGACTCCCCCGACCGGCCGAGACGCCTCCTCCGGATGGTGTACATCCGGGAACAGTGGTGCGGCGCGCTTGACAGCTCCCCCCTGCCCCCGTGCAATGGACGCATCGTGAAATCGGGCGTCGACGTGGCAGTACCGGGGGGTTCACCGGTCGTGCCGGTGCCCCGACTCCGCCGATCCCCGCGCCGCACGGCCGCCCTGCTGCTGGTGCTCCTCGCGGCCGTCGCCTCCGTCTCCGGCCTGGCCGCGCCGGCCGCGCAGGCCGCCGCTCTCGCGATCACCGCTCCCTCCTCCGGCGCGGTCCTCAGCACGGGAGCGACGACGGTCACCGGCACGGCGACGGCCGGGGACCAGGTGCAGATCGGGCTCCGCGGCGGCGGCGACCCCCTCTGCATCACCACCGCGGGCCCCGACGGCGGCTGGAGCTGCGCCGTCTCCCTCGACGACGGGCCGGCGACCCTGGTCGCGGTGGAGCTCCTCGCCGGCGGCGGGACCACCTCGGCCGCCGTCCCGATCGCCGTCCTCAGCGCCCCCGTCATCGAGTCGGTCGACGGCTCGGCGACCTCCGCGGGCTCGGTCCGCGGCACGGCCTACCCCGGCGCGAGCGTCGCCGCGGTCTCGAACGGCGGCGCCGCGTGCCTGGCCACCGCCGACTCCGGCGGCGCGTGGTTTTGCCAGCTCGCCCCCACTCCGGCGCCGGGCAGCTACCGCGTCACCGCGACGCAGACCGCCTCCTTCGCCGGCAGCGCCGCCTCGCCGGCCAGCGCGCCGGTGACCCTCGTGGTCGACACCGCTGCTCCTGCCGCCCCCGCCCTCACCTCGCCGTCGGACGGCGCCGCCCTGCCGCTCAGCGGCGCGTCCTACTCCGGGACGGGCGTGGACGGCACTCGCGCCTACGTGTACGTGGACCGGGTCAACACCTGCGACGCGGCGGTCAGCGGAGGCGCCTGGAGCTGCACCGGCGGCACGATCACGGCGGGCGCGCATCGGGTCTCCGCCATCGCCGGCGACAGCGCCGGCAACTACAGCCCGCCGAGCCCCTGGATCGACGTGACCTTCGCGGCGGCGACGACCGCTCCCACCGGCACGCCCAGCGCGACGACGCCGGCCGCCCCCGGAGCCGCGCCCAGCGCGCCCGGGGCCGCCGCGTCTCCCGCTCCGAGCAGCGCGGCGCCGACCGCGTCCCCGTCGCCCGTCCGCCCCGGAGAGGCCGCGCCCGCGCCCGAGGACGAGCCGACCGCCGAGCCCACCGCAGCACCGGTCCCGGCTCCAGACCAGGACGGCGGTGACGTGCCGCCGCAGCCCGCCCCCGACGCCGGATCCGAGCCGGGCGGCTGGAGCGCGGCGACCGGGATGACCACCGCGCTGTCCGCCGGATCGCCCGTCGTCTCGATGGCCGACTGGATGCGCTCCCTCGCCCTCGCTCTGCTCTCGCTCGCCCTGGTCGTCGTGCCGGCCCGCCTCGCCGCGGCCGGGCGCGCGCCCCGCGCCGAGCGCAGCTGGCACCTCACGGGCCGGAACCGCGCCGCCGTCGAGTACGACGACAAGCCGGACACCGGTCCCGCCTCGCCGCGCCTGATGGTCGTCGGGATGATCGGCTGTGCAGCCGGCCTCGTCCTGCTCTCGGGACGCGTCGACGGCCAGCCCGCCTACCTGCGCCTGCTGATCGCCGTCATCGTGGCCGTCGCCGTGGTCAACGCGGTCGCCGCCGCCGTCCCCGCGCTGGTCGGCCGACGGATCGGCGTCAGCGGGATCGGCGTCGTCGCCGCTCCGCGCGCGCTGCTCCTGGTCGCGGCGGCCGCTCTCGTCTCGCGCTTCGCGGGACTGGACCCGGCGCTCCTCTTCGGCGTGGTGATCGGCCTCGTCCTCCCCGAGGGCGCATCCGCCGTCGACCGGGCGAAGCTCTCCACCGTCCGCGTCGTCTCGCTGCTGGGCCTCGCCGGACTCGCCTGGGGCGCCTCCGCCGTGGTCCCGCCCGACGGCTCGTTCGGCTCCGTGCTCGCCGCGGAGGTGCTCAGCGCGACCACGCTGATCTCGGTCGGCTCGAGCGTGGTGCTGCTGTTCCCGGTCGGGCGCCCCGCCGGCCGCAGTATCCTGCGCTGGTCCCCGCTGCTCTGGCTCGGGCTCACGCTCCTCGCGACGACCGTGCTGTTCGTGCTGCTCACCCCGACCATCGCGTCCTGGTCGACCGACGGCGGAGCGGGCCCGGTGCTCTTCGCTGTCGTCGCCTTCAGCGCGGTGTGCACGTCGATCTGGGCCTGGCGGCGCTTCGTCGAGTCGGAGTAGCCGGGCTCGGGGGCCCGCTCAGCCGATCGAGACGGGCCGGTCGAGGTCGTCGCCCGGCAGCACGTCGGCCACGGCGCCGACGGTCAGCTCGCGCAGCGTCGCTATGCCGCCGTAGACGCCGAGGAACGCGGTGTCGGCCGCGTCGCGTCCCGTCGCGATCCGCACGAGGCTCGACCGCGGCGCGAGCGTCGTCGCGTCGACCGCCCGCCACTCCCCCTCGATCCAGGCCTCCGCGACCGCGTGGAAGTCCATCGGCTGCAGTCCCGGGGCGTACACGGCCGCCAGTCGGGCGGGCACGTCCAGCGCACGGAGGAGGGCGACGACGAGGTGCGCGAAGTCGCGGCAGACGCCGCGGCGGGCGAGCAGCGTCCGCTCGGCCCCGTCCGTCGGAAGGCTCGAGCCGGGGACGTACGCCAGCCGCGTGCCGACCCAGGAGCTCACCGCGTGCAGGAGGTCCGCCCCGGCCAGGCCGGCGAACTCGGCCCGGGCCGTCGCCGACAGCACGTCCGACTCGGCGTAGCGGCTCGGCCGCAGGTACCGCAGCCGGTCCACCTCGTCGCCCTCGAGCGGAGCGAGGCGTCCCAGGACGCGCGCGGAGTAATCCACGACGAGGTGCCCGACCGGCGCGTCGAGCACGTGCAGCCGGGTGCCGTGCTGGTCGATCACCTCGCGAGCGGGGAGCGGGCGGCCGTCGACGGTGAGCGTCAGCGACTCCTCCGCCCCGTACGCGTCGGCCACCGCGATCGAGAGGACGAGGGCGGCCGGAGCCGCGACGTCGAGGGTCAGGCGGGCCGAGACGTCGCGCTGCATGGGGCTCTTCTCCGGGGCGTGGCGGGTGGGGGTCAGGCGCCCTGCTCGCCCTTCGGCGGCGGGGTGGGGGCGGCGTCCGGCTCCTGCACGAGCTGCAGCCCGCCGGACGAGTTCGCCGAGACGGTCAGCAGGTCGATCCAGGTGCGGTTGATCGAGGGGACCCGTCCGCCGAAGTACTTGAAGTAGAGGGGCACGGAGGGGTCGAGCCAGATGCTCGAGCGGCCGTCGCCGACCGCGGGGTCGTCCCGCCAGGAGAAGAAGAAGCTCTCGCGGCGGCGCAGCTTGTTGGCGATGACGATCTGGACGTGCGTGAGCGTGCGGTCGTCGAACTCGATCTCGACTCCCGAGGCTCCGTAGAGCAGCTTCCCCATGGGGGCCTCCCGGCCGCCCGTCGCCGGGCGGTGCATGACGGTGCCCGCGGGCACGAGAAGCGGGACCGTTCCGGCGCCCGCCGTGGACCGGGCGGCTCGCATCCGGACGCGGGCGCCCGGGCTCGGAACCGCCCGGTGACGACTCTAGGCGAGGCGGCGCGGGCGCGCGGGATCCTCGTCCGATTCCCGAACACCGGGCTCCTCCGGCCGGAAGGACGACCGGTCCGGAGGCGCGCCCGGCGCCCTGCCGGATCCGGGCGAGACGGGGGCTCCTCCGGCCGGAAGGACGACCGGTCCGGAGGCGCGCCCGGCGCCCTGCCGGATCCGGGCGAGACGCGCCGGGGCACTGCCGCGCTCATGTCGGAGGTCGGACGTACGGTACCCGCATGATCGAATGCGCACTCTGCGGAACCGACGCCGTCGTCCTCGACCGCTCCGGCGGCCGCGACAAAGAGGAGGAGCTCGTCGTGCTCTGCGCCGACTGCACCCCGGGCGAGATCACCCAGGCCCTCGAGGCCGGGCTGCTCGAGCCCGCTCGACGCAGCGCGCACGCCCGCGCCGCCTAGAGAGCGGCACGTCGGACGGAGTGCCCCCACTGGGACTCGAACCCAGACTGAGACGATTTTAAGTCGTCTGCCTCTGCCGATTGGGCTATGGGGGCGACCACCGGGAGGAGCGACCCTCCCGGCGGCGGTGTCAGGACTTGGCGGGCTCGCCGCCGACCGGGACCGGAGCACCGGCCTGGCCGGGGATCTGCGCCGGGGCCTGCGCGGCCGGAGCCTCGGCGGCCGGGGCCGCCGGACGCGGACGCGACGCGTAGGTCTCGAAGGAGCCGCGGGGGTACTCGCGGGCCTCGATCGAGGCGATGTCGCGGCCGAGCCAAAGGTTGTTCCACCAGCCCCAGACCACGCGGAACTTGCGCTCCCACGAGGGCATGGCGAGACCGTGGTAGCCGCGGTGCATCACCCAGGCGGGGAAGCCCTTCACGGCGATCTTGCCGGACTGGAACACGCCGATGCCGATGCCCAGGCCCGCGACCGCGCCGAGGTTCTTGTGCACGTAGTCGACCGGCTCCTCGCCGCGGAGCACCGCGGTGATGTTCTTGGCCATGAGCTTGCCCTGGCGGACGGCGTGCTGGGCGTTCGGCACGCAGAAGCCGCCGACGCCGCCGCCGGTGAGGTCGGGGACGGCCGTCGCGTCGCCGGCGCCCCAGGCGCCCTCGACGAGCACGTCGTCGTGGCCGACGCGGAGGTCGGCGCGCACGCGCAGGCGGCCGCGCTCCTCGATGGGCAGGTCGGAGTTCTTGATCGACGGGTTCGCCATGACGCCCGCGGTCCAGATGATGAGGTCCGACTCGAAGCTCTCGCCCGTCGACAGCTGGATGACGCCGTTCTCGGCCGACTTGAGCTGCGTGTCGAGGTGCACGGTGGCGCCGCGCTGGTCGAGGTTCTTCAGCACCCAGTGGCTCGTCTCGAGGGCGACCTCAGGCATGATCCGGCCCATCGCCTCGATGAGGTGGAACTGCGTCTCCTCGAAGTCGATCTCGGGGTAGCGCTTGAGCAGCGCGCTCGCGAAGGAGCGCAGCTCGGCGAAGACCTCGATGCCCGCGAACCCGCCGCCGACGACCGTGACGGTCAGCAGGCGCGAGCGCTCGGGGCCGGCGGGGAGCGACGCGGCCTTGTCGAAGTTCGTGAGCATGCGGTCGCGGATCGCGGTCGCCTCCTCGATCGTCTTCAGGCCGATCGCGTTGTCGGCGACGCCCGGGATCGGGAAGGTGCGCGAGACGGAGCCGGCGGTGACGACGATCTGGTCGTACTCGAACTCGTAGGGCTCGCCCACGGTCGGGGTGATCGTCGCGGTGCGGTTCGCGTGGTCGATCTTCGTCACCTTGGCGGCGAGGATCGCGGTCTTCTTGAGGTGGCGGCGGAGCGAGACGATCGCGTGGCGCGGCTCGATCGACCCCGCGGCGACCTCGGGGAGGAAGGGCAGGTACGCCATGTAGGGCAGCGGGTCGACGATCGTGACCTCTGCCTCGTGCGGGCGGAGCTGCTTCTCGAGCTTCCACGCGGTGTAGAAGCCGGCGTAGCCGCCTCCGACGATCAGGATTCTGGGCACGGTTGACTCTCCAAGAGGGATGGACAATGCGAACACCCTCACGCAATGCGAAGTGCCCGCTCTCGATGCGGTGGGCAACACTGACCCCGACTGGGAATCAGCTTAGCGAAGAGCGCGCCGGTGGTGGCGCCTCCGTGGCTCCGGTAGGAGCGGCTACGCGTCGAGCGGCCTGCAGGCGCAGCGCTCGGGAGACCAGTCGGCGCGGGCCAGGGCCAGATCGCCGATCGGATTGACGCCGGGGCCCGCCGCGAGGGCGTGCGCGGCGAGGGCGTGGAGGCACTTCACCCGCGAGGGCATGCCCCCGGAGGAGATGCCCGCGATCTCGGGGACGGAGCCGACGCTCTCGCGGTCGGCCAGGAACGCCCGGTGCGCAGCGGCGTACGCCTCGCGCAGCTCCTCGTCCTCGGCGAGCATCGCGTTGTACTCGACCATGACCTGGGTGGCCTCGAGCTGCGAGATCGCGGCCGTCGCGGCGGGGTGGGTCAGGTAGTAGAAGGTGGGGAACGGCGTTCCGTCGGACAGGCGGGGGCTCGTGGAGACCACCGTCGGGTCGCCGCAGACGCAGCGTGCGCTGATCCCGACGACGTCCCGGGCGGGACGGCCCAGCTGGGCGGAGACGACCGCGATGTCGCGCTCGGACGGCGGATCGAAGGGGGGCGTGGTCACGGGGGCTCCAGAGGACGGACGGCCGGGAGGACGCTCCAGTGTACGCGGGGCCGGGCGGGAGCGACGGGGTCGGGCGGGAGCTACGGAGTCGGTGTCAGCTCATCGGCGGTCGGCTCGCCGAGGCCCGAGACCGCGATCGAGGACAGCAGGGAGCCGGCCCAGTCGCTCGGGGTCTCCTGCACCGTGTCGCTCGCGGGCTGCTGCGCCTGCTGGGCGAGCGTCACGTCGTCGAGCACGAGGTAGCTCACCTCGCCGGGCATCACGAAGTACAGCCGCTCGCGGGCCTGCGCACGGATGAACGCCGGGTCGGACCAGCGGGTGCGCTGCTCGTCTAGGTTCTGCGCCTGGGTCTTGGCCGCGTCGACCGAGCGCTGCAGCTCGGCGATCTCGGCGCGCTGCTCGACGAAGTTCTTGATGCTCGGGGCGAGCACGACCACCGCGAGGATCATGATCCCCATCACCAGCAGCGTGAAGCCCGAGCCGCGGACGCCGGCGATCCACGCGGACGAGGGCGGGGCGGGCGGCTGCTTCGGGC
>NZ_PSUV01000037.1:0-6253 GCF_002931985.1 Rathayibacter sp. AY1H2
GGTGCCGACGATGCTGCTCGTCGAGATCCGGCTCCCGCGCCTGCGCCGGGCTCTGGAGCTGGTCTGCCTGCTCCCCCTCACCGTCCCCGCCAACCCCACCGCCCCCGGCCCCGCGGACGCTCCGCTCCCGCCGTCTCAGGCCGCGAGTCCGCCGAACAGCAGTGACACCGTCATCGCGATGACGACCGAGTCGAAGGCGGACGCGATGACGACGTTCGCGCGCACCAGGCGCCAGCCCTCTCTCGAGCGGATCTCGGCCGAGACCGTGGCCGCCGTCGTGGACAGCAGGAGCGCGAGAGTCGCGTCGTCACTGAAGTGCGGCGCCTCCTCGAAGGCGATGCGCACCTGCGACCGCCGGGGCGACCGCGACTCGAGGCGCAGGCAGGCCTGTGCGACCGAGAAGACCATCAGCACCCACGAGCTCGCGACGGCGAGCAGGGCGGCGGCGATAGAAGGGGGCTCGCTGCGGAACTCCGTCCTCTGCGCGATCGCCACCGTGACCACGATCGCCGGCACCGCCGCCGACAGCGTCGTGCCGGTCGCCCCGGTCGCCCCCAGCGTCCGCGAGAGGAGGCGCCGCTCGCCGCGCGCCTCCTCCTCGGCGGCGCTCCGCAGCGCCTGCTCGTCGAGGCGCGAGGAGGAGGCGGCGCTCCGCAGCGCCTGCTCGTCGAGGCGCGAGTACGAGGCGGCGCTCCAGCCCACGGAGAGGGCGGTGGAGAGCGGCCGGCCGAGCAGAGAGACCGGAACGAGGGTCGCCGTCGCATCGACGGCCCCGTCGCCCGGAGCGAGCGTCCCCGTCGCCAGGACGAGCAGCACCACCACGATGGTGACCAGGAGGCTCACGCGCACCCGGAACAGATCGGAGCGGGATCGTCTGCGCGCGGTCATCGCGGTCCTCCCCGGCAGGGGCCCGGAGCGCGCCCCGAACAAAATCCACGCCGTTCCGTCCTGCCGCGTCCCGTGCGTTACCAGGCCATTCGTTGCAATCAACAACAAATCCCCCGCGCACCCGGCAGAATGGATCCATGACCTCACGGAGCAACTGGGCGGGCACCTACGAGTACCGCGCCGCCGCCATCATCGAGCCGGAGTCCGTCGAGGAGGTGCAGCGCCTCGTCCGCGAGAACGACCGCGTCCGCGCCCTCGGCAGCCGCCACTCCTTCAACTCCCTGCCCGACACCCCCGGCGCACTGCTGCACCTGGGCCGCCTGGCCTCCGACCCCGTGATCGACGCTGAGGCGAGCACCGTCACCGTCGGCGGCGCCACCCGCTACGGCGTCGTCGCCGCACACCTGCACAGCAACGGCTACGCCCTGCACAACATGGGCTCGCTCCCGCACATCTCGGTCGCCGGCGCCATCGCGACCGGCACCCACGGCTCGGGCGACCGCAACGCGAACCTCTCCTCCGCCGTCTCGGCCCTCGAGCTCGTCACCGCCGACGGCTCGCTGCGCACGATCCGCCGCGGGGAGCCGGGCTTCGAGGGCGTCGTCGTCGGCCTCGGCGCCTTCGGCATCGTCACCCGGGTGACCCTCGACATCCAGCCGACCTTCGACGTCCGCCAGGACGCGTTCGTCGACCTGCCCTGGGAGCGCGTGCTCGACGACTTCGACGCGATCACCTCCTCCGCCTACAGCGTCAGCCTCATGACCCACTGGTCCTCGCCGACCGTGGAGCAGCTGTGGCTGAAGACCAAGGTGGCGGCGGGATCCGTCGCCGACGTCGACGCGACGCACCTGGGCGCGGTCGCCGCCTCCGCGAGCCTCTTCGCCGTCTCGGAGGGTGTCGACTCCAACCTGAACCCGTTCGGCGGCTCCGTCGGACCGTGGTCCGAGCGCCTGCCGCACTTCCGCCTCGACCGCGAGCCGAGCGCGGGCGACGAGATCCAGAGCGAGTACATGGTGCCGCGCGCGAACGTCCGCGAGGCGATCGTGGCGCTGCGCGCGATCGGCGAGCGGATCGACGACGTCCTGCTCATCACGGAGCTGCGGACCATGGCGGGCGACGACCAGTGGCTCTCCCCCGCCGGAGGCCGCGACAGCGTCGGCGTGCACTTCACCTTCAAGAAGGACCGCGCCGGCGTCGACGCCGTGCTCCCCGCCGTCGAGGGCGCGCTGCTGCCGCTCGGCGCCCGGCCGCACTGGGGCAAGCACTTCCTCGCCGGAGCCGACGAGATCGCGCCGCTCTACCCGCACCTCGAGGAGTGGCGCACCCTCCGCTCCGAGTGGGACCCCTCGGGCCGCTTCGCGAGCGACTTCCTCCGCGACCGCCTGCTCGGCTGAGCGGCACCCGCCCCGCGGGACCAGGCAGGTTCCGCGGGACGGGGCTCACAGGACGCAGCTCGCGGGACGCGGCCCACAGGACGCAGCTCGCGGGACGCGGCTCTCGGAACGCCGCTCAGAACAGGCGGGCCGCGTCGGCGGGCTCGACGAGGTCGCGCACCAGCGCCGGGATCCGCTTCCGGAACGGGAAGAACCCCCGCGACGCCGACGGCCACGCCGCACCGTCCCAGCGGCGGCGCACGGTGACGAGCGCGACCCCCGCGTCGGCGAGAGCCGAGCGGAGCGCCTCCACCCGCTCTCCGACGGGCCCGACCGGCGCGTACGGAACGACCACGGTGTCGATCCGCTCGGACACCGCCCAGTCGACGACCGTCGCGGCACGCGCGTCCGCCAGCACCCTCGCCGGCCGACCGCTGGAGTCGGAGGTGCGCTCGGCGGCGTCGGCGAGCGCCGCGGCGGTGAAGGCGGCGACCGCGTCGGAGACTCCGGACGGCGAGCGCCCGCCCGCGTCCCCGGCGACGGCGCACGCCACGAGGCGCTCGGCCAGACCCGGCTGCTCGGCGAGCAGGCTCTCCGCCTCGAGGTCCTCCTCGTGCAACAGGAGGCCGGGGCGGGCGCCGACGGTCCCCACGACGTCGTCCTGCTCGAGCGGTGCCCGCGGCGGGAAGGGCTCCTCGGTGAGCGCGGGGGCCGTGGTGGCGAGGCCGCTCGGCGAGAAGCGCCCCTCCGTGTAGCGCGCGATGTTGGACGCGGAGGCGAGGTAGGTCTTGCCCGGAGTCTGCAGGCCGGCGACCCATCGCCACGACAGGGTGTTGGACGCGGCGTCGCCGTCGAGCAGGTGCCGGTAGAAGAAGTCGGCGCCGAGCTGCCAGGGCAGTCCGAGGGTGAAGATCCAGATGCTCGCGAACCACATGCGGGTGTGGTTGTGGAGGTACCCGGTCTCGACGAGCTCGCTCACCCACGCGTCCATCGCGTCGATGCCGCTGTGTCCGCCGATCGCGTCGAGGTACACGGGCGGAGGATCGCCCGCGGAGGAGTCCGCCACCTCGCGGCGGTAGCGGCGCCAGACGTCCGGGTTCTGCTCGAGCCAGCCCTTCCAGTAGGTGCGCCAGAACACCTCCTGGACGAACTTCTCCGCGGCGGTCAGGCGGTGCCGCGCGAGGACCGCGGCGACGACCTCCCGCTCGGTGACGAGGCGGTGGCGGAGGTAGGGCGAGAGTCCGGAGACGTTGTCCCGGGACGGTCCGAGGTCGTGGTTGCGGTCGCGGGCGTAGGCGGAGCCCGCGCGGGCGACGAAGTCGTCGAGCGCCTCGAGACCGGCGGCTCTGGTCGGGATGAACATCGCCCCATCATCGGCGTCGGCCCGGTGAGAACACCGGCAGCGGCCTCCCGAGTGCGCTCCGGGGACGGAGGCGCCCGCCGAGCGCTCGTCAACGGGGTGACCGGCGCCTCCGACCCGACGTAGCGTCGGAGGACGAGAGGGAGGCCGCCATGCCCCGCGAGGAACAGATCCCGTCTACCATCGAGCGCTCCGACGAGCACGCGCAGAAGCTCTGGTCGGCCGCGCACGACTCGGCCGTCGACAGCTACGGCGACGGCGAGCGCGCCCACCGCACGGCCTTCGCCGCGCTGAAGCACGAGTACGAGAAGGTCGGCGACCACTGGGAGCGCAAGGCCGAGAGCGGCCCCTCCGACTCCCGCGCCGAGGGCCACGGCCGCTCCCCCGGGGGCGAGACGGCGGGCGGAGTGGACGCGAACGCGACCAAGGCGCACCTGATGGACCTCGCCAAGCGCCTGGACGTCTCCGGCCGCTCGCGCATGACGAAGGCCGAGCTCGTCGAGGCCCTGCAGAAGGAGAGCACCCGCCGGACGCGCGATGCGCGGTGAGGGCGCCGGCGGGGCCGGGGACAGCCACCCCGCCGAGCCCCGGCCCCGCTCAGTCCAGCGCGTCCCGGACGGCCGCCATGCCCAGCTCCAGCTCGGCGAAGGTGGTCGACAGCGGCGAGAGGCCGATCCGGATGCCGTCGGGTCGGCGGAAGTCCGGCACGATCCCCTCCGCCTGCAGCCGCGGGACCAGGCCGGCGAACGACTCGTGCGCGATCGTCACGTGCGAGCCGCGCCGGGCGGGGTCGAGCGGAGTCGCCACCCGCACCCCGCGCGGCACCAGCCACGCGTCGGCCAGCTCCAGCGCGTACGCCGTCATCGCCTCCGACTTCGCGCGCACCGCGGGCATGCCGACCGAGGCGATCAGCGCGATCATGTCCTGCATCGCGAGCATCCCCGTGATCGGCGGGGTGCCGCTGAGGAAGCGCCGCATGCCCTCGGCCGGACGGTAGCCGGGGCCCATCTCGAACATGTCGGCGACGCCCATCCAGCCCTGCACCGGCTGCGCGAGCGAGCCCTGGTGCCGGGAGGCGACGTACGCCCACGCGGGCGCCCCCGGGCCTCCGTTGAGGTACTTGTAGGAGCAGCCGACCGCGAGGTCCGCGCCCCACGCGTCGAGCTCGAGCGGCACCGAGCCGACGGAGTGGGAGGCGTCCCAGAGCACGAGCGCGCCGGCCTCGTGCGCCTGGGCGGTGATCGCCGCGGCGTCGGCGAGGAACCCCGAGCGGTACGCGACGTGGCTGAGCAGCACCAGCGCCGTCCGCTCGCCGAGCACCGGGGCGAGGTCGTCGGGGCCGACGCCGCTCCCGGGGTCGGAGTCGATCCAGCGGAGCGTGCTGCCGGTCTCGGCCGCGATGCCCTCCAGCACGTACCGGTCGGTGGGGAAGTTGTCGGTGTCCACGACGATCTCGTCGCGCCCCTGCTCCGCCTGGCGGGCGATCGCCGCGCGGGCGAGCTTGTAGAGCAGGACGGTCGTGGAGTCGGCGACGACCGTCTGCCCGGCCGCGGCTCCCAGCACCGCGGAGCCGAGGGCGTCGCCGACCTCGAGCGGCATGTCGAGCCAGCCCTCCTCCCAGCCGCGGATGAGGCGGCCGCCCCACTCCTCCTCCGCGAACCGCGCGAGCCGGGCGACGCTCGCGCGCAGCGGCCGGCCGAGCGAGTTGCCGTCGAGGTAGGAGCGGACCTCGGGGGTGCGGACGAACAGCTCGGGGCAGTGCGCGAGCGGGTCCTGGGCGTCGAGCGGATGCATGCCCTCACCCTAGGTCGCGGGCGCCGGGCGCGACGCGTGCCGCCGGGGCCCCGGATGCGTGCCGCCGGGGTCCCTGACGGGTGCTGCCGGGGTCCCTGACGGGTGCTGCCGGGGTCCCTGACGCCGCTCGGACGCCGCCCACCGTCCAGAAGTCGTCGCACTCGGCCGCGACTGCGACGACTCCCGAGCACTCGCGAGCCCTCACCCCGGAGCCTCCCCACTGTCCAGAACTTGTCGCACTCGGCGTCGACTGCGACAACGCTTGAGCACTCGCAAGCGCTCACCCGGAGCCCCTCCCCCACTGTCCAGAAGTCGTCGCACTCGGCGTCGACTGCGACAACTCCCGAGCACTCGCGAGCCCTCACCCCGGAGCCTCCCCCACTGTCCAGAACTTGTCGCACTCGGCCTCGACTGCGACAACTCCTGAGCACTCGCGAGCGTTCACCCGGAGCCCCTCCCCCCACTGTCCAGAAGTCGTCGCACTCGGCGTCGACTGCGACAACTCCTGAGCACTCGCGGACCCGCGCACTCGAGCCGGTCGCCAGCCCTCCGAAGTCGCCGTACTCGCGCTCCAGTACGGCCGCTTCCGCGTGGTCGCGGAGCCGCCGGGCCTGTCCCAGCGGTCGTCGCCGAGTGCGCAGAAGTCGTCGCACTCGAGCTCGAGTGCGACAACTCCTGGACAGTCGCGGGAGCCGGAGGAGAACGGAGCGGGAGCCGGAGGAGAACCGACCTCGAGTCGGCGAGCGCCCCCGCACCCGCGAGCACGCCCGCGCACCTGGGAAGTCAACGGGCGGACGCCGCGCCCCGCCCCGCCTAGCCTCCGAGGACGGTCCCCGCC
>NZ_PSUV01000038.1:0-5981 GCF_002931985.1 Rathayibacter sp. AY1H2
CTCCCGAAAGGTCCCACTCCCCGTGACTGATGACCGCCACCGTCACCGCCCCCCGGACCCCGACCCCGAGCTGCCGGTCGACAGCGACCTCGACGTCGACGACGCCCCCGACGGGACGCCACGACCCGTGCACCTGCGTCCGCGATACCTCCTCCTCGTCGCCGCCGGCGGCACGGTCGGGACCGGGGCGCGGGAGGGCCTGACCCTCGCGTTCCCCGCCGATCCCGCCTTCGACACCGTCGTCCTCGCCATCAACATCGTCGGCGCGCTCCTGCTCGGCGTACTCCTGGAGAGCCTCGCCAGAGCCGGTAGCGACGAGGGCCGACGCCGCACCGCACGGCTGCTGCTCGGTACCGGAGCGCTCGGAGGCTTCACCACCTACAGCACCCTCGCCACCGACACCGCCCACCTGCTCACCACAGGACACCCCGCACCCGCCGCCCTCTACGCGCTCGGCACCGTCCTGCTCGGTGCCCTCGCGTCCTGGACCGGAGTCGCCCTCGCCGCAGCACTCCACCGGCGACGCACGCAGAGGAAGGTGCCGGCATGACACCCGCACTGTTCCTCGCGCTCTCCCTCGCCGGTGGAATCGGAGCCGCAACACGGCTCCTCCTCGACGGGCTCATCAAAGCCCGCACCGGCGGCGCCTACCCCTGGGGCACCACCGTCATCAACGTCACCGGATCACTCCTCCTCGGCCTGATCACCGGCCTCGCCCTCGCAGGCATCGCCCCCGAGCCGTGGCGACTCGTCCTCGGCACCGGCTTCCTCGGCGGCTACACCACCTTCTCCACCGCCAGCCTCGAAACCGTCCGTCTCCTCGCCGAAGGACGCCAACTCGCCTCCGCCATCAACGCCCTCGGCACGCTCCTCCTCAGCGTCATCGCCGCAGCAACAGGACTCTGGCTCGGAGGCGCGCGATGAGCATCATCGATGCACCCTCACCGGCAGTGGTGGTCGGTCTTGCCGGCGTCGATTCCGGCCCGGAGTCGGGGCACGCAGGGTCCTTCCGTTCAGCGGGTGCGGTGCGCCGTGAACGACCTCGCCGGCATGTCATCACGGGGCGATCTGGTCGTGTCTCTCCATGAGCGGTCCTGCCGTTGCGGGGTCCCGGGCGGCTCATCACGGCATGCCATCAGGCGGCTGAAGGCGGTCAGCCGTACCCGGGACCCCTGGCGCGTTCCGGAGCCGACAACTGCCCCGAATCCACGGAGACAACGGTGAGGAAGGCGGTCGGACTCCGGGGGAGCGACGCCGACCGGGACGCGGAGCGGCGTCAGCTGTGACGCCGGCCCGGTGGACCTCACCGGGTCGGCGCCCGCGCGCTCAGCGGTGCGCGGGTCGGAGCCCCAGCAGGGTGTCGATGATCACGAAGGCCGCGAGGCTCGCCCCCAGGAGCGGGAGGAACAGCCCGACCGCGGCGGCGACGACCAGGACGGACGCGACTCCCCACCACGGCGCGCGCCGGAGAGCTCCCCGGGCCGGCGGGGTGCCGACGAGCCGTCGGGGGCCGCGGGTGGGGCGGCGCTTCCACCACATCAGGTACCCGAGCACGACCATCGTGGCGATGCCGGCCGCGGTGACGAACAGCAGCAGCTGGTTGGGCAGCCCGAACATCGAGCCCATGTGCGTGTCGATGCCCCAGCGGGAGAGCTTGGCGACGAGGCCGAAGTCGGCGAAGTCGACCCGGTCGACGACCTGCATCGTGCTCCCGTCGATCGCGACGCCGTCGACCTCGGTCGGGAAGCTGCGCTGGATCTCCTGCACGACCCAGGCCGAGCCCTCCGCCGCGGGCGGCCGGATCTCGACCAGTCCCGTGTTCACGTTGACCTCGCGGGCGACCGAGAGCACCGAGTCGTAGGCGGCCGACGAGTAGCCCGCCGTCGACTCGACGGCGTCGCCGGTGGCCGCGCCGTGTCCGGCGTGTCCGGCGTGTCCGGCGTGCTCGTCGGCCACCTCGCCGGTCCGGTCGCCGAGCGTCGTCCCCAGCGAGGGTGTGGTCCAGCCGACTGCGGAGCGGAGGGTCTCGAAGTTCCCGCCTCCGTACAGCGACCAGGTGATGCCGGTGGTCGAGAGGAACAGGGCGCCGACGAGCAGCCAGACGCCGGTGGAGGCGTGCCAGGAGAACAGGCGCTTGTAGCCGGTGGTCCTCGGCGCGGGGCGCAGCAGGTCCCTCTGCACGCGGGCTCGGCGGAGGCGGATGATCCAGAGGCCCAGGCCGGCGAGGGCGACGACCCCCAGCCAGGAGGCGGCGAGCTCGCTGTAGTAGCGGCCCACGTCCCCGAGGTGCAGCGTCCGGTGCAGGTCGCTGATCCAGGTCCGCAACGGCAGGGCGCCGCTGGTGCCGTAGGCGGTGAGGTCGCCGCGGACGGCGGCGGTGGCCGGGTCGATGAAGACCGCGCGGGTCTCGCTGGCGCCGAGCGCCGGGTCCGCGTACATCACCCGGGTGGTGTCGCCGGGGTTCGGGGCGGGGCGGACGGCGACGATGCTCTGCCCGCCTCCGGTGTACGCGTCGGCGGCGTCGATCTGGTCGGCCAGGGGCAGGTAGGTGTCCGCTTCGGGGGCGTGCAGCTCCTGCGCGTAGACGACCTGCTCGAGCTGCGGGGTGAGTGCGTAGAGCGCTCCGCTGGTCGCGGCGACGAGGATGAACGGCCCGACGAACAGGGCGGCGGAGAAGTGCAGGCGGAGCAGCAGCTGTCCGAGCCAGCCTCCGCTGCTTCTGCGCGGCGGGGGCGGGGTGTCGGCGGAGTCGCGGGGTCTCGTGGCGGTGGTGGCCATGCTTCTGGTCCTTCGGTGCTGTGGCGGGTGCCGGTGAGGGTCAGAGGAGGGTGTCGCCGATGTAGCCGCCCTCGACGCAGCCCGGCGGGATCGCGAAGACGGCGGAGCCGATCGGCGTCGTCCACTCGTTGAGCAGGTCCAGCTCGTCCAGGCGCTTCTGGATCGGCACGAACTGCGCGGTGACGTCGGCCTGGTACGCCGCGAAGATCAGCCCGCAGTTCGAGATGTCCTCGCTCGTGGGGGTGTCGTCGTAGTTGTAGGCGCGGCGGTGGAAGCGCTCGGCGGTGTTCTCCGAGCGGGCGCGCCTCATGTGCGAGAACTCCGGGATCACCGGGAAGCCGATGGCCGTCGTCGCCTCGAAGTCGGGCTCGTCGGCCTCCGCCGTCCCGGTGAGGGGCGCGCCGTTCGCGAGGGTCCGGGGAGGAGACGGGTCGGTCAGACGCCGCGGGGACCTCCGGGGAGGTCCTCGCCGCGGCTCGCGTCGATGATCAGGAGGCGGGCTGCAGAGGGGGGCCGCGCCGCAGCGCCGCCTGGGGGAAGACGCCCGAGGCGAGGGGGAGCACGTCGCGCAGCTCGAAGGAGGAGCGTCGCGCGGGTCGAGGAGCGGCCACCGGAGTCGGCAGGACCCGCACCAGGCGGGTGACGAGGTGGCTCGTCGTCGCGGCGACCCGGACGAGGAGGGACTCGCCGCGGTGGAGCGCCCCGGTCGTCGCGACGGCGGCGACGAGGTGCGCCGCCCACATCGAGGAGCCGGTCATCCCGCTGTGCGTCATCGCCGCGCTGACGTCGATCATGGCACCGTGGTGCGCGTGCAGGGTCGGCGCATCGACCGGCCCCGCGAAGGTCCCGATCGTGAAGAGCGTGTGGAACAGGAACTGGCTGACTCCCACCGAGACCGCCAGGCGCACCAGGGAGAGCCTGCGCCCGGCGAGCGCCACGCACACCAGGACCGACAGGACGAGCGGCATCGCGACACCGAGCGGACCCGGGATCTGGCCGCCGCCGGCCACGTGCGAGAACAGTGCGACGAGCGTCGCCACCGTCGCCGCGACGACGCCCCGGAGGGTGCGCAGCGGGCGCGACGACGACATCTCCCCAGTGTCGCAGACGCCTCCTTCCCGCGGAGGACCGCTCCCGGGCGAGAGGGGCGGCCGGCCGACGGTTCCTCTCAGCGGGCCGCGGAGGCTCCGGGGCGTCACTTCTCGGGCCGGACCACCAGCCCGACGCCGCCGCCGCGCCGCACCGGTTCGGCGACCGCGGTCATCCGGCCGGAGGGGTCGACCTCGATGGCGGCCACCGCCCCGATCTGCGCGGCCGAGGTGAAGGTGTCGCCCGAGGGGACCAGCTGCTGGCCGAAGGGAGCGAGGTCGTCGGCGTACGCCTCGATGAACTCGGGCTCGGCGGAGGTCGTCGCGCCGTTGCGCTGGGAGGCGCGGGGCGCTGCCACCGCCTCGGGGAGCGTCATGCCGAGGTCGATGCGGTTGACCAGCGTCTGCAGGACCGTCGTGATGATCGTCGATCCGCCCGGCGAGCCGACGACGAACCGCACGTCCCCGCCGTCGAGCACGATCGTCGGCGACATCGACGAGCGCGGGCGCTTGCCCGGCTCGATCCGGTTCGGGTCCCCGTCGACGAAGGTGGGGGAGAAGTCGGTCATCTCGTTGTTGAGGAGGAAGCCGCGGCCGGGGACGGTCATCGCCGAGCCGCCGGTCTGCTCGATCGTCAGCGTGTAGGAGGCGGCGTTGCCCCACTTGTCGACGACCGAGAGGTGGGTCGTGGAGATGTTCTCGGTGTCCGACTCCTCCACGGCGGGGGCGGTCGCGCATCCGGAGCCGTCGAGAGCGCCGGGCGCGACCGGGCGGACGGAGGCGGTCGCCGGGTCGATCGTGCAGTCCCGCGAGTCCGCGAACTCCTGGCTGAGGAGCGTCTCGGTGGGCACGTCGACGAAGGCCGGGTCGCCGACGTAGGCGCCGCGGTCGGCGAAGGCGCGGGCGGACGCCTCGAGGTAGAGGTGCAGGGCGCTGCCCGTGTCCTCGGCCGCGAGGTCGTGGTTCTCGAGGATGTTGAGGGCCTCGCCGACCGCGATCCCGCCGGAGGAGGAGGGCGCCATCCCGTAGACGTCGAGTCCGCGGTAGGAGACGCGGGTCGGCGCCTGCTCGGCGACCGAGTACGCCGCGAGGTCGGCAGCGGTCATCGTGCCGGCCGGGGCGGGGAGGTCCGACCCCTCGGCGATCCGCGGGTTCTGGACCGTGTCGGCGATCTCGGCGGCCAGCGCGCCCTCGTAGAACGCGTCCGGCCCGTGGACGGCGATGGAGGTCAGCGTCTTCGCGAGGTCGAGGTTGCGGAAGGTGCTGCCCACCTTCGGCGCGTCCCCACCGGGGAGGAAGAGCTCGGCCGTGTCGGGGAACGCCTGGAACCGCTCGAGGTTGTCGAGCGTCTGGTTGCGGAAGGTCTCGTCCACCCGGAAGCCCTTCGCCGCGAGCGCGATCGAGGGCGCCAGCACGACGGGGAGCGGCAGGGTGCCGAAGCGGTCGACCGCGGTGTCCCAGGTCGCCACGGTGCCGGGCACGCCGACCGCGACGCCGGAGGAGACGAGGTCCGGGGTGAACGGGTACGGGGCTCCGGTCGCGGGGTCGAGGAACGCGTCCGAGGTGATGCCGGCCGGCGCTGTCTCGCGTCCGTCGATGGTGCTGACCTCGCCGGAGGCCTTGTCGAAGTAGACGAAGTACCCGCCTCCGCCGATGCCGGCGCTGTACGGCTCGCTCACGCCGAGGGCCGCGGCTGTGGCGACAGCGGCGTCAGCTGCGTTGCCGCCGCGCTTCAGCACCTCCATGCCCACGCGGCTCGCGTTCGCGTCGACGCTCGAGACCGCTCCGCCGTAGCCCACCTGCGTCGAGGGCGAGATGAGGGGTCCGCCGAGGAAGTCGCGGATCTTCTCGGGCGTGAGCCCGCTGTCCTTCAGGTATCCGGAGACGGGCCTGTCGAGAGCGGACGCCGGTGCGGCACCCGCCACTCCCACTGCGACGACCGCGACCAGCGCGATCGCGATCCTGCGGAGCACGGGTGTCGTGGCCATGGCGTTCCTCCATCGGAACTCAGTGGTGCGCGGTCGGCGATGCGGGTCCCCCCAACCTGCCACTAGCTTGGTCGCACCCGCATCGCCGACCCCGCACCACAGATCTCAGCTGGAGCAACCCCCGCGC
>NZ_PSUV01000039.1:0-1489 GCF_002931985.1 Rathayibacter sp. AY1H2
CTTCGATCACTTTCGTTGTGAAGCACCGTTCTGGTGTGGAGGCGGGATGTGTCCGATTCTTGAGAACTCAACAGCGTGCACTATGTTCAATGCCAATTTTATACCCCGGCCTTGATCTTCGGATCGGGTTGGGATTCCTTTGGAAATTGATGTCAGCTTCCGGCTTTCGGGTCGGAGAGATGTCTTATTTGCTAGAGGTCAAACTTGACTCTCCTTCTCTTCGGGGTTGGGGGTCGTAATTTTTTTACGGAGAGTTTGATCCTGGCTCAGGACGAACGCTGGCGGCGTGCTTAACACATGCAAGTCGAACGATGAAGCCCAGCTTGCTGGGTGGATTAGTGGCGAACGGGTGAGTAACACGTGAGTAACCTGCCCTTGACTCTGGGATAAGCGCTGGAAACGGCGTCTAATACCGGATACGACCTGCCCCGGCATCGGGTGCGGGTGGAAAGTTTTTCGGTCAAGGATGGACTCGCGGCCTATCAGCTAGTTGGTGAGGTAATGGCTCACCAAGGCGACGACGGGTAGCCGGCCTGAGAGGGTGACCGGCCACACTGGGACTGAGACACGGCCCAGACTCCTACGGGAGGCAGCAGTGGGGAATATTGCACAATGGGCGAAAGCCTGATGCAGCAACGCCGCGTGGGGGATGACGGCCTTCGGGTTGTAAACCTCTTTTAGTAGGGAAGAAGGGCTTCGGCTTGACGGTACCTGCAGAAAAAGCACCGGCTAACTACGTGCCAGCAGCCGCGGTAATACGTAGGGTGCAAGCGTTGTCCGGAATTATTGGGCGTAAAGAGCTCGTAGGCGGTTTGTCGCGTCTGCTGTGAAAACCCGAGGCTCAACCTCGGGCCTGCAGTGGGTACGGGCAGACTAGAGTGCGGTAGGGGAGAATGGAATTCCTGGTGTAGCGGTGGAATGCGCAGATATCAGGAGGAACACCGATGGCGAAGGCAGTTCTCTGGGCCGTTACTGACGCTGAGGAGCGAAAGCGTGGGGAGCGAACAGGATTAGATACCCTGGTAGTCCACGCCGTAAACGTTGGGAACTAGATGTGGGGACCTTTCCACGGTCTCCGTGTCGCAGCTAACGCATTAAGTTCCCCGCCTGGGGAGTACGGCCGCAAGGCTAAAACTCAAAGGAATTGACGGGGGCCCGCACAAGCGGCGGAGCATGCGGATTAATTCGATGCAACGCGAAGAACCTTACCAAGGCTTGACATATACCGGAAACTTCCAGAAATGGTTGCCCCGCAAGGTCGGTATACAGGTGGTGCATGGTTGTCGTCAGCTCGTGTCGTGAGATGTTGGGTTAAGTCCCGCAACGAGCGCAACCCTCGTTCTATGTTGCCAGCACGTCATGGTGGGAACTCATAGGAGACTGCCGGGGTCAACTCGGAGGAAGGTGGGGATGACGTCAAATCATCATGCCCCTTATGTCTTGGGCTTCACGCATGCTACAATGGCCGGTACAAAGGGCTGCGATACTG
>NZ_PSUV01000039.1:1586-3883 GCF_002931985.1 Rathayibacter sp. AY1H2
CGTAAGGTGGAGCGAATCCCAAAAAGCCGGTCTCAGTTCGGATTGAGGTCTGCAACTCGACCTCATGAAGTCGGAGTCGCTAGTAATCGCAGATCAGCAACGCTGCGGTGAATACGTTCCCGGGCCTTGTACACACCGCCCGTCAAGTCATGAAAGTCGGTAACACCCGAAGCCAGTGGCCTAACCGCAAGGAGGGAGCTGTCGAAGGTGGGATCGGTGATTAGGACTAAGTCGTAACAAGGTAGCCGTACCGGAAGGTGCGGCTGGATCACCTCCTTTCTAAGGAGCATCTGGACACCGCAGGGTGTTCCAGGCGCCAGATCAAAGCGAATGTCTTTGCTGGTAGCTCATGGGTGGAACATTGAACTAGGTGCTCGGTGAGATCGTCTCGCGTCAGTACAGCCTTCGGGTTGGGAACGCGTCGGGGCGGTGGAGTCGGGTACATGCACGCTGTTGGGTCCTGAGGGACCGGGCCGGCTGCCTTCGGGTGGCGGGGTCGACTCTCCGGATCTTTTTCTCACGCCTGGGTGTGTGGGAGAGGGATACCGCCCGTATTTTGAGAACTACACAGTGGACGCGAGCATCTTAGATTCACGGCTTCGGTCGTGGATCGACAAGATTCGCATGGCGCGGCTTTCGGGCTGCGGTCATGCAAATCATTGGATCTGCAACTTTTCGAGTTGTAGTTTCTTAACTCATGTGATTAGCAAGTTCATAAGAGCAAACGGTGAATGCCTTGGCATCTGGAGCCGAAGAAGGACGTCGTAATCTGCGATAAGCCTCGGGGAGCTGATAAACGAGCTGTGATCCGAGGATTTCCGAATGGGGAAACCCCGCCAGGCCCCTTGTGGTGACCTGGTGACTCCCGCCTGAATATATAGGGCGGGTAGAGGGAACGTGGGGAAGTGAAACATCTCAGTACCCACAGGAAGAGAAAACAACAGTGATTCCGTCAGTAGTGGCGAGCGAACGCGGAAGAGGCTAAACCGAGTCATGTGTGATACCCGGCAGGGGTTGCATGGCCGGGGTTGTGGGACTTTTCGTTCCGGTCTGCCGGCCGGTGAACGTTACAGCGCATCATAGACGAACAGGTTTGAACGCCTGGCCAGAGCGGGTGCGAGCCCCGTAGTCGAAATGGTGTTATGGCGTGAAGAGTATCCCAAGTAGCACGGGGCCCGAGAAATCCCGTGTGAATCTGTCAGGACCACCTGATAAGCCTAAATACTCCCAGATGACCGATAGCGGACAAGTACCGTGAGGGAAAGGTGAAAAGTACCCCGGGAGGGGAGTGAAATAGTACCTGAAACCGTTTGCTTACAAACCGTCGGAGCCTCCTTGTAGGGGTGACGGCGTGCCTTTTGAAGAATGAGCCTGCGAGTTAGTGCTCTGTGGCGAGGTTAACCCGTGTGGGGCAGCCGTAGCGAAAGCGAGTCCGAATAGGGCGATTCAGTCGCAGGGTCTAGACCCGAAGCGAAGTGATCTATCCATGGCCAGGTTGAAGCGACGGTAAGACGTCGTGGAGGACCGAACCCACTTCAGTTGAAAATGGAGGGGATGAGCTGTGGATAGGGGTGAAAGGCCAATCAAACTTCGTGATAGCTGGTTCTCTCCGAAATGCATTTAGGTGCAGCGTTGCGTGTTTCTTGCCGGAGGTAGAGCTACTGGATGGCCGATGGGGCCCAAAAGCTTACTGACGTCAGCCAAACTCCGAATGCCGGTAAGTGAGAGCGCAGCAGTGAGACTGTGGGGGATAAGCTTCATAGTCGAGAGGGAAACAACCCAGACCACCAACTAAGGTCCCTAAGCGCGTGCTAAGTGGGAAAGGATGTGGAGTTGCACAGACAACCAGGAGGTTGGCTTAGAAGCAGCCACCCTTGAAAGAGTGCGTAATAGCTCACTGGTCAAGTGATTCCGCGCCGACAATGTAACGGGGCTCAAGCACGCCACCGAAGTTGTGGCATTGACATTAGTGGTAGGCCTTCGTGGTCCAGCCGTGTTGATGGGTAGGAGAGCGTCGTGTGGCGAGTGAAGCGGCGGTGTGAACCAGCCGTGGATGCCACACGAGTGAGAATGCAGGCATGAGTAGCGAAAGACGGGTGAGAAACCCGTCCTCCGGAAGACCAAGGGTTCCAGGGTCAAGCTAATCTTCCCTGGGTAAGTCGGGACCTAAGGCGAGGCCGACAGGCGTAGTCGATGGACAACGGGTTGATATTCCCGTACCGGCGAAGAACCGCCCAAGACAATCCAGTAGTGCTAAGTATCTGAATCCCTTTGATGGATCCCTTCGGGGTGAAGCT